>NZ_JCAFSZ010000003.1:0-383664 GCF_059369755.1 Stenotrophomonas sp. YJH_SMC_57 | reverse complement strand
CGCGCCCGCCCCAATTACATGACCTGCGTTACGCGACCACCCACGAGGGGCGGCGCCGTTGGCTGGAACCCCTATCCCCCGTGCACCGGCCGGTGCCCGCGCACCGCCATCACCAACCCGATACCGGCCAACAGCGAAACCGCCGATGTCCCGCCATAGCTGATCAACGGCATCGGAATGCCCACCACCGGCAACAGGCCGGAAATCATTCCACCGTTCACCAGGACATAGACGAAGAACGCCAGCCCCAGGCTGCCGGCCAGCAACCGTGCGTGCGTGTCGCGCGCGTGCACCGCGATCCACAGGCAGCGCCCGACCACGAACAGGTAGAGCGCGAACACCGTCGCCACACCGATCCATCCGAACTCTTCGGCCAACACTGAAAACGCGAAGTCGGTCGTGTACTCGGGCAGGAAATCCAGCGTGGCCTGCGTGCCCTGCCCCCAGCCGCGACCCTGCCAGCCACCGGAGCCAATCGCGATGCGCGACTGCAGGATGTTCCAGCCAGTGCCGAGGGGGTCCGCCGCCGGGTCGAGGAAGGTCAGCACGCGATCCTTCTGGTACTGCCGCAGCAGGCCGAACCACGCCAGCGGTGCGGCCAGCGCCAGCCCGGTCGCGCCAGTGGCGACCCAGCCCCAATGCAGGCCGGCCAGCAGCAAGGCAAACACCCCGCTGGCCGTGACCAGCGTGGCGGTGCCCAGGTTGGGCTGCATCAGGATCAGCACTGCGGGCATTCCAATCAGCACTCCCGCCGTCAGCACCGTGCGTGGCGACGGAGGCAGCGGCTGCCGGTGCAGGTACCAGGCCATCATCAGTGGCAGGCTGAGCTTGAGCAGTTCGGACGGCTGAAGGTAGAACACGCCCAGGTTGAGCCAGCGCTGCCCGTACTTGCCGGTGCCGATCACGTACACCGCCATCAGTGGCAGCATCGACAGCGCGTACAACGCCGGTGTCCACGCGCGCAGGCGCAGCAGCGAAACCCGCGACAGCAGCCACATCGCCAGCAGGCCACCGGCAAAGCGCGCGGCCTGCCCGGCCACCGGGCCGGACACGCTGTGCAGCACCGCCAGGCCGGCGCCCATCAGGATCAACAGCGCAACCAGCAACGGCAGGTCGATCGTGCGCACTGCCTCACGGCAGCCGCCAAACAGTCGTTTCCATTCCACGCGGGCACGGTAGCAATGCGTGCTTGCGTGAAGCTGTCAGGGTGCCCCTGAGTCGAGCATGGATCGACTCTACAGAAGAGCGCGGCCGGCGTTACCCGTAGCCGCCGTGTACCGGGTTGTGGCTGCGCACTGCCATCACCAGCCCGAAGCCGGCCAGCAGCGATACCGCCGAGGTGCCGCCGTAGCTGATCAGTGGCATCGGCACGCCCACCACCGGCAGCAGGCCGGAGATCATCCCGCCGTTGACCAGCACGTAGACGAAGAACGCCAGGCCGGTGGCACCGGCCAGCAGCCGCGAATAGGAATCGCGCGACTGGCTGGCAATCCACAGGCAGCGCCCGATCACCACCAGGTACAGCGCCAGCACGGTGGCCACGCCGATCCAGCCGAATTCCTCGCTCAGCACCGAGAACGCGAAGTCGGTGGTCTGCTCGGGAATGAAGTTCAGGTGCGACTGCGAGCCCTCGCCCCAGCCCTTGCCGTCGAAGCCGCCGGAACCGATCGCGATCTTCGACTGGATGATGTTCCAGCCCGCGCCCAGCGCATCCATCTCCGGGTCCAGGAACATCATGATGCGGTCCTTCTGGTACGGCCGCAGCAACCAGAACCAGGCCAGCGGCGCGACCGCGGCCACGCCACCCACGCCCAGGCCGACCCACCACCACGGCAGGCCCGCCAGCAGCAGCACGAACACACCACTGGCGGCGATCAGCACGCCGGTCCCGAAGTCCGGCTGCAGCATCACCAGCCCGGTCGGCACACCGATGATCACCAGCGCCACCAGCACGGTGTTGAAACGCGGCGGCAGCGGCATCCGGTGCAGGTACCAGGCCACCATCATCGGCAGGCTGACCTTCAGCAGCTCGGCCGGCTGCAGGTAGAAGAACTTGAGGTCCAGCCACTGCCGGCCGTACTTGCCGGTGCCAAGTACGAACACCGCCAGCAGCGGGATCATCGAGATCGCGTAGATGAGCGGGGTCGCCGAGCGGATGCGCAGGATCGGCACCCGCGAGATGCCCCACAGTGCGGCCATGCCCACCGCGAAACGCGCCCCCTGGGCCATCACCAGGCTGTCGCCGCCGGCGCTTTTCAAGGTGGCCAGGCCGATCACCATCAACGCGCCCAGCGCCAGGCACAACACCCAGTCCAGCGTGCTGAAGAAGCGGCGCAGCATGTCGCCGGCCCAGCGCAGGAACACTCTCATCGTGCGGGCTCCGCCGGGGTGGGGCGTGGTGTGGCCGGCAGCGCGGCGGCGGCCGGTGTACCCGGCTGCGGTACAGGAGCCGGCGCGGGTGCCGGTTCGGGCGCGGGCACGCCGACCAGCACCGGATGTTCACCCAGCTGGCCCGCGGCAAGGTCACCCGCCTGGCGCGCACCGGCATCTTCGTTGTCGAACGCGGTGGCGCCGATGGCGGTGGTGCCGCGCTCGCTGTCCAGCGGCTGCATGCCTTCAGGCATCTTGCCCAGCAGATAGGCGTCGAACACCTTGCGTGCGATCGGCGCAGCCGCCGAACCACCGTAGCCACCACCTTCCACCGCCACCGCGATCGCGATCACCGGGTTCTCGACCGGCGCGAAGCCGACGAACAGCGCGCGGTGGCGCAGGTGCATCGGCAGGCTCTTCGGATTCACGGCGGCCGTGCCCTTGCGGCTGATGACCTGCGCGGTACCGGTCTTGCCGGCCATCACGTACGGCGCACCCACCGCCACGCGCCAACCGCTGCCGCCGGGCCGCATGGTCGCCATCATGCCCTCACGCACCGCCTGCAGGTTGCTGGGGTTGGGGCTGACCGGCTTGATCTCGCCGGGCGACGTCGCCGCCCAGTCGCTGTCGAAGCCGTCGCGCTGCTGGATCACCAGGTGCGGGGTGCGCAGCTGGCCGTCGGCCAGCGCGCTGACACCTCGCGCCAGCTGCAGCGGGGTGACCTTCCAGTCGCCCTGGCCGATGCTGATGTTGACCGTATCGCCGGGGTACCAGGCTTCCTTGCGGGTCTTCCGCTTGTAAGCCGGCGACGGCAGGATGCCGCCGATTTCGCCGGTCAGGTCGATGCCGGTCGGCTGGCCAAAGCCGTAGTACTCCATGTAGTGGTCGAAGCGCTCGATGCCCAGGTCCAGCGCCAGCTTGTAGTAGTAGGTATTGACCGACTCGGCGATGGACTTGCGCAGATCGGTCCAGCCGTGGCCGCCGCGGTGGGCGTCACCCCAGCCGCGCGAGGTGCCGGGCAGGTAGAACATGCCGGTGGACAGCACCTTGTCTTCCGGGCGGCGCACGCCCGAATCCAGGCCGGCCAGGCCGATCAGCGGCTTCAACGTGGAACCGGGGGCGACGCCACCGAGCACCAGGCGGTTGAACTGCGGCCGCGACGGGTTCTCGTTCAGCGCCTTGAAGTCGGCATGGGAGATGCCGTTGACGAACAGGTTGGGGTCGTAGGACGGCAGGCTGACCATCGCCAGCACTTCGCCGGTACGCGGGTCCATCGCCACCGCCGAGCCTTCCTGGTCACCGAAGGCGGCGACCATGGCGCGCTGCAGGTCGGCGTCGATCGACAGCCGCAGGTCGGCACCGGACTGCGCGGCGACGCGGCCGATGGTGCGGATCGCACGGCCCTGCACGTTGGTTTCGACCTGCTCGTAGCCGACCTTGCCGCGCAGCTGCTGCTCGTAATAGCGCTCCAGGCCGGACTTGCCGATGTGGGTCAGCGCCGCATTGCCTTCACCGAGGATCTCCAGATCCTTGTCATCGACGCGGCCGACGTAGCCGATGATGTGCGCGAACAGATCGCCGTAGGGGTAGCGGCGGGTCAGGTAGGGCTCCAGCTCGACGCCGGGGAAGCGCCAGCGGTCGACGGCGAAGCGCGCCATCTCCTCGTCGCTCATGCGCAGCTTCAGCGTGACCGGCAGGAACTTGCGGCGCGCCTTGCGCGACTTGTTGAACGCTTCCAGTTCTTCAGGGCTGATGCTGATGATCTTCGCCAGCCCTTCGAGGGTGGCGTCCATGTCCTTGACCTTGTCCGGGGTCACGTCCAGGCGGAAGGCCGGTACGTTCTCGGCCAGCAGGCGGCCGTTGCGGTCGTAGATCATGCCGCGCCCGGGCACCACCGGCCGCGGCTTGATGCGGTTGGCCTCCGAGCGCGTGGCGTAGACGTCGTGGTCCAGCACCTGCAGCTTGAAGTACCAGCCGCCCAGGCCCAGCAGGCAGACCAGCACGCCCAGGAAACCCAGCGCCGCGCGACGGCGGAACTGTTCGGCTTCGGCGTGCGGGTTCTTGACCTGGCGGCGCGGAATCATGGTTCAGCGCCCGCGCTTGCCGAAGCGCACCGCATCCAGCAGCACGAACACCAGCGGCCACAGGCCCATGCCCAGCAGCGGCGCCCACCAGTACGACCACGGCAGCGTCGGCTCGCCCACCAGGATGTGGACCAGCGCACTGACGATGCGGTCGTTGAACAGCAGCCCGCCGATGGCCAGCATCTGCTGCGACATCGGGAAGAAGCGGATGCGGGCACGGAAGCGCTGCAGGATGAAGGCCAGCATCACCAGCCGCAGCGCCTGTTCGCCGAGCACGCCACCGTACAGCAGGTCGGCGATCACGCCACTGGCGAAGGCGACGCCCAGGCCGACGCGTTCGGGCGCTTCGATCACCCAGTACGCCAGTACCAGCGCCAGCCAGTACGGGCGCAGCGGCTGCAGCAGCGCCGGCAGCGGCAGCAGGCCCAGCAGCAGCGCCACCACCAGGCTGGCCGGCAGCACCCACGGGTTGTCGCGCAGGCGGCTCATCGCTGCGCCTCCGGCGTGGTCGGTTGCCGGCCAGCGGCCGGCACTACCGGAGCAGCAGGATCAAGGGAGGATGCGGGGGCAGCATTCCTCGTCGCAGACGAGGATTGTTGCCGGCCAGCGGCCGGCACTACCGGAGCACTGGCCGGAGCCGGCGTCGTTGCGGCTGGCGCAGGCGTGGTGGCACCCGTGGCCGGGCCGCCCGGCGCGGTGGCTTCCAGCTGCAGGCGCAGTTCCGGCGGAATCCGGATCGCCGCGCCCGGGCGCAGCAGCAGAACGTCGCGGCCGCGGTCGAGCTGGGCCGCCGGCTTCAGTTCGCCGACCAGGAAGGCATGGGTATCGTCTGGACGCAGGCCGGTGATGGTGCCGACCGGGAAGCCGGCCGGGAAGCGGCCACCCAGACCGGAAGTCACGATCTCATCGCCCACTTCCACACCAGCGCTGAGCGGAATGTCGCGCAGTTCCAGTTTGTCGCCGCGGCCGTAGACGATCAGGCGCACGCCATTGCGGGCCACGGTGACCGGTACCGCGTGGTCGGGGTCGGTCAGCAGCAGCACGGTGGAGGTGCCGCCGGTGACGCTGATCACCTGGCCCATCAGGCCGCCGGCATCGATCACCGCCTGCCCGACATGCACGCCTTCGCGGCTGCCGGCGTCGAGCACCAGCCGCTGCTTCACCGGGTCCAGGTCGATGTCCAGCACCGGCGCCAGCTGCACGTCCAGGCCACTGCGCTCGGCCACGTTCAGCAGCTCGCGCAGCTGGGCGTTGTCCAGCGCGGCGGTCTGCAGGCGGGTCAGGCGCGCGTTGGCCAGCAGCAGCTGGTTGCGCAGTTCACGATTCTCGTTGACCAGCTGGCCATGGCTGGCCGCCGAATCCTTGACCTGGTTGCCGAGCTTGCCCGGCAGGCCCGCCAGCGCCCACACCGGCTGCACCAGGCTGTTGGCCTGCCCGCGCAGCTGCGCGAGCCAGCCGGCCTGGTCGTCAAGCACGATCAGGGTGATGGCCAGTGCGAGATAAGCCAGCAGCCGCAACGGGCTGGCGGCATCACCGGATCGGGAAGCGACGGGAGGTCCGGCGTAGGGCGGCACGGCAACGATTCAACTGGCAGAAGGCGGAAGGGAAACACGCGGGCGCCCCGCCGGTGCCGGCCCACCCTGATGGCGGGCCGCACCCCGGAGGGGCGCTGCGGGCGCAGGCAGCCGGGACGGCTTACTCCGGCGCAAAGAACTCGTTGCCGTGCATGTCGACCAGCTCCAGCGCACGGCCACCGCCGCGGGCCACGCAGGTCAGCGGGTCGTCGGCCACCTGCACGTGCAGGCCGGTTTCCTCGGAAATCAGGCGGTCCAGGTCGCGCAGCAGGGCGCCACCACCGGTCAGCACGATGCCGCGCTCGGCGACGTCGGCGCACAGTTCCGGCGGGGTCTGTTCCAGCGCCAGCTTGACCGCACTGACGATGCCCGAGAGGGGCTCGTGCAGGGCTTCAAGCACCTCGTTGGAGCTGATCTTGATCATCTTCGGCACGCCCTCGGCGAGGTTGCGGCCGGAGATTTCCATCTCGATCACTTCCGCCTGCGGGTAGGCGCAGCCCAGCTCGACCTTGATGCGCTCGGCGGTGGCTTCACCGATCAGCATGCCGTGGTTGCGGCGCACGTAGTTGGTGATGGACTCGTCGAAGCGGTCGCCGCCGATGCGGACCGACGCCGAATAGACGATGCCGTTGAGCGAGATCACCGCCACTTCGGTGGTGCCGCCGCCGATGTCGATGACCATCGAACCACGGGCTTCGGTCACCGGCATGCCGGCGCCGATCGCTGCGGCCATCGGCTCTTCGATCAGGAACACGTCGCGGGCACCGGCTTCCTCGGCCGATTCCTTGATCGCGCGGCGCTCGACCTGGGTCGAGCCGGCCGGCACGCAGACCAGCACGCGCGGGCTCGGGCGCAGCACGCGCGACTTGTGCACCTTCTTGATGAAGTGCTTGAGCATCGCCTCGGTGTAGGTGAAGTCGGCAATGACGCCATCCTTCATCGGGCGGATGGTGGTGATGTGGCCCGGGGTACGGCCCAGCATCTGCTTGGCCTCGGCGCCTACGGCTGCCACCGACCGGGTGCCGCCAATGGCACGATCCTGACGCACGGCCACGACCGACGGCTCGTTCAGCACGATCCCCTGCCCGCGCACGTAGATGAGGGTGTTGGCCGTGCCCAGGTCGATGGACAGGTCGTTGGAGAACATGCCACGGAGTTTCTTGAACATCTGAGGAAGGAGTCCTGAGGGGTGTCGTGCCCGCCGCGGGATGGCGAAAAAATGGGCAGAAATCGAGGCCGACAAGCCTAGCAACCCGCCTGCCGCCGAGCAAGGAAAAAACTAGCTGAACCCGCGTCTTCACAGGCTTTCGGCCTGATCCGGTCTCACCCGGTTCTGGCCCTGAGCGGCACCAGCGGGTAACCTTTGCGCCGTCGGGCGCCCAAGGGCGCCGTTTGCTTGCCCGCTGAACCGGGCCGGCCCATCCCAAAATTCACCGCATAGGCTTACATCGATGTCCGCTCTGATCTGTGGTTCTCTTGCCTTCGACACCATCATGGTGTTCCCGGACCAGTTCAAGAATCACATCCTGCCGGACAAGGTGCACATCCTGAACGTGTCCTTCCTGGTGCCGCGCATGCGCCGCGAGTTCGGCGGCTGCGCCGGCAACATCGCCTACAACCTGCACCTGCTGGGCGGCCAGCCGATCCCGATGGGCACCGTGGGTTCGGACTTCGGCCCGTACCGCGAATACTTCGAAGGCCTGGGCATCGACCTGTCGCGCGTGCGCGTGATCGATGAGCTGTTCACCCCGCAGGCGTTCATCACCACCGACCACGACAACAACCAGATCACCGCCTTCCATCCGGGCGCGATGATGCGTTCCTACGAGAACCACGTGCGTGGCGTGCCGGGCGTAAGCCTGGGCCTGGTCGGCCCGGACGGCCGCGAGGGCATGATCCAGAACGCGCAGGAATTCCACGAGGACGGCATCCCGTTCATCTTCGACCCGGGCCAGGCCATGCCGCTGTTCAACGGCCCGGAGCTGCGTGCCTTCATCGACCAGGCCGACTACGTGGTGGTCAACGATTACGAGTCGAACCTGCTGCAGGAACGCACCGGCTGGGACGAAAAGGAGATCGTCAGCCGGGTCAAGGCCTACATCACCACGCGCGGCCCGAAGGGCGCGGTCATCCACACCCCGGACAAGAGCTACGACATCCCGCCGGCGCACGAGCGCCGCGTGGTCGACCCGACCGGCTGTGGCGACGCCTTCCGCGCCGGCCTGATCTACGGCATCCAGAAGGGCTACGACTGGCTGACCATCGGCCGCATGGGCAACCTGATGGGCGCGCTGAAGGTCGAGCACCCGGGCACCCAGAACCAGCGCTTCACCTTCGATGAGTTCAACGAGCAGTTCAAGCAGCAATTTGGCTACGCGCTCAGCGCGTAACCAAATTGCCCGCGCATTCCACCTTATCCCCGCGCCTTCGGCGCGCCCCCTTGAACAACAAGGGGGCTTTCCACCCGATGCGCTACCGGGAATGCTGTTGGTAGGTGTCGACCCGGGTCGACACTGCCGGCCAGCGGCCGGCTCTACCCCGTCTGCTGCCAGGCGGCCAGCAGGTCGCGGCAATCGGCGAAATGCCAGTCGGTGCAGTCCGGCCATGGGTTCTCCGGCAGGTTGACCAGCACGGTGTGGGTGCCCGCAGCGCGGCCGCACTCCAGATCGTAAGCGTGGTCCCCGACCATCACCGCCTGCCCGGCGGAAACGCCCCAGCGCCGCAGGTGCTGCTGCAGGCCATCCGGCGAAGGCTTGGGCACGGCTTCATCGCGGCCGATGATGTCGGCATCGTCGAACAGTTCCCCGACCCCGATCGCCTCCAGCGTCAGCTTCGCCAGCGCGTGGTCGTTGCGGGTCAGGATGCCCAGCCGGCAACCGCCGGCCGCCAGCGCGCGCAGCAGCTTCACCGCACCCGGTGCCGGCAGCGCGTCCTCGGCCAGCGCGCGTTCGTGATCCAGCAGCCACTCGCGCTTGGCCCGTGCCGGTGCGTCCGGTAGCGCGGCGATATGGTCGAGGATGTCTTCCTCGGCCGCGATCTGCAGCGCGCTGCGGATCGCGGCGAAATCATGCACGGCCACCGTCAGCGTGCCGTCCATGTCGAACACCCAGTGCCGGATCGCGGACAACGCGTGCACTGCGCTGCCCGTCGCGATCATCACTGCCACCACTGCGGCATGCGGCTGGCGTCGACACCGCCGGTCTCGAACACTGCGGTACGGGTACCACCGGCCTTGACCGGGAACTCGATGCTGATCGACTTGCCCTTGCGCGCCAGCTTCCACAGCGCCTTCTGGTCGGTGATGAACATCGCAATGGCTTCATCGGTCTTTGGCCGCCAGGCGGCCATCGACACCGGCTTCCCGTCGTCCACGGTCACCTTCACCGTGCACTGCGGGCAGCGGAAATCGCCGGCCTGCAGCACCAGGTAGGCATGCCGCTTCCACTCCGGATGATCGCGGAACACCAGCTGCACCGGCTTGGCGCCGCTGCCATCCACGTCCACGCGTTCCTTGCTGTAGATCTGCGCCGAGACCTGGTTGCCCTTGTTGCCCACCGGAATCTGGTTGTACTGCCACAGTGCCTGCATACGGCGCAGGTCGCGCGCGGCATCGCCCTTGGCCTTGACCTCATCGAAGCCGGCGGCGATCCGCTCGGCGGCGGCGGTGTCCTTGTACTGGTCCAGCAGCGAGGCGCCATGCAGGCGCGCGCGTTCCCAGTCCTGCGCGGCCACGGCCATGTCGTACTGCTTGGCGACGTCCTCGGCCTTGGCTTCCTTCTGCGCCTGCACGGCGGCCGCGGCGGCTTCCTGCGCCTTGCGTTCTTCCTCGGGGTTGCTGCAGGCAGCCAAGGCCAGGGTGCAGGCGGTGAGCAGGATCAGTCGTTTCATGCGGAGGTCCTATGCGAGTGCATCCCGATTCTATCGGCAGCGAAAAGCGGATACACCAACGGCGGGTTTCCCCGCCGTTGGTGGTGAAGCAGTGACCGGTTGCCGGCCAGCGGCCGGCACTACCGCTTACTTGGCTTCGGCCTTGGCCAGCAGATCCTGCACCGAGGCGGTGGTGATCGGGTGGTAGCCCGGCTTGGCCTTTTCGAAGGCCTGCTTGGCCAGCTCCAGCCCCTTCGGGGTCTTCACCAGTTCAGCGTAGATCGGCATGATCAGCTTGCGACGGCCGACGCGCTCGATGAACGCAGCGGCCCCTTCGTTGGCCTGCTCGTAACCGCTGCGGATCGCCAGCGGGTACCAGCGCATGGCGATCTCGCCATTCGGGGTGCCGGTGAAGTGGAACGCCTTGTCCAGCGTGGCCAGCTTGTCCAGCGGCTGGGTCGCACCCAGGCCGTCGATGAAGCGCACCCATTCCTGCGTGCTCCAGTCGGCGATGACCTGGCTGCTCGGCACGGTGCCGGCGCTGGCGAAGGCGATGCGCGCGGTATCGACGCTGCTGAAGTTGCGCGACTGCGCCTTGGCCGCGAACGCCGGGATGCCCGGCTCGTCCAGCCAGGCCTTCAGTTCAGCCTCGGTCACTGCCGACGGATTCTTCGGCAGCAGGTTCTTCTTCAGGTACTCGACGAACTGGTCGGTGTTCGCGCTCTGGAAGGCGTGGTCATCGAACCAGCCACGCAGGAACGGATCAAAGGTCTCGCGGCCGAAGCGCTGTTCCAGGAACTCCAGGAACCACGAACCCTTGACGTAGGCGACCTGGCTGAGGGCTTCGTCGGGGTCGCGCTCGTTCAGCGGCGGCAACGCCAGCGCCTGGTCGGCCGGGCTCATGTCCTTCACTTCGGCCAGCAGGTCGGTCTGGTCGATCTGCTTCTCCATCTCGGCCATCTCCTTGCCATACAGGGCTTCGGTGATGCGGCCCTGGACGTAGGTGGTGAAGCCTTCATTGAGCCAGATGTCCTTCCAGCTGGCGTTGGTCACCAGGTTGCCCGACCAGCTGTGCGCCAGCTCGTGGGCGACCAGCGACACCAGCGACTTGTCGCCGACGATCACGGTCGGGGTGGCGAAGGTCAGGCGCGGGTTTTCCATGCCACCGAACGGGAACGACGGCGGCAGCACCAGCATGTCGTAGCGGCCCCAGCGGTATTCGCCGTACAGCTTCTCGGCGGCACCGATCATCTTTTCGGTGTCTTCGAATTCCTTGGCGGCCTTGTTGACCATGGTCGGCTCGGCCCAGACGCCGGAGCGGCCGGAGATCGGCTCGAACACCAGGTCGCCGGCGGCGATGGCCAGCAGGTACGACGGAATCGGCTGCGGCATCTTGAAGGTGTAGTCACCGTCACGCGCGGCCTTCGGATCGTTGTCGGCGCTCATCAGCACCATCACGTCCGGGCGCGAGACCACGTGCGCGCTGTAGGTGAAGCGCACGCTCGGGGTGTCCTGCAGCGGCACCCAGGAACGGGCGTGGATGGCCTGCGACTGGCTGAACATGAAGGGCAGCTTCTTGCCTTCGGTCATCGACGGCGCCAGCCACTGCAGGCCCGAGGCGGTCGGTGCGGTGTGGTAGGTCACTTCCACCTTGGCCGGCTGCTCCGGCGTTTCGATGGTCAGCTTGCTGCCGAACACCTTGTCAGCGGCGGCCAGCTCGAACTTCAGCGGGCTGCGCGCGCCATCGGCGGCGACCGCCTCGACCTTGGACACGGTCAGCTCGCGGGTGTCGAGCACCAGCTGCCTGGCGTCCTTCTGCTTCCATTCCAGGGTGTAGGTGGCGGTGCCACCGATCTGCTTCTGGTCGAAGTCCAGCTTCAGATCCAGCGCGATGTCCTTGATGACGACCTTGTCCGGCTCGGCGTACGAGCTTTCGTCGTGGCTGCGGTTCTCGGCGTTCACGGGGGCGGCGGGGGCCTTTGCGGCAGTCGGGGCGGCGGCGGGCGCGGCCGCCTCCTGGGAGCAGCCGGCGGCCAGGGCCACGGCCAGCGGAAGGAGCATCAGCGGATTACGCATGAATCGGGACCGTTACGGGGATCAAACCCCAATGGTACCTCCCTCCGGCCGCGCAGGCGTTGCGCGGTGCGGGGTAATGGCGGGCGGGGCCGATCCTGCGCCTCCGGCGCATGCCAACCTTGGTTGGCATCTACAGGTGGGTGCCAACCTTGGTTGGCACGGATCTTTCATCGCTCGCGGCAGGCCCGTGCCGACCAAGGTCGGCACCCACCAAAGCGGATGACCGCAGCCTGGGCGTGCCAACCAAGGTTGGCACCCACCAAAGCGGGGCTTACAGCTTGTAGCCGGAATGGATCGAGACGATGCCGCCGGTCAGGTTCTTGTAGTGGCAGCGCTCGAAACCGGCCTGCGCCATCATCGCCTTCAGCTCGTCCTGCGGCGGGTGCTTGCGGATGCTCTCGGCCAGGTACTGGTAGCTGTCCGAATCGTTGGCGAACAGCTTGCCCAGCTTGGGCAGGATCCGGAACGAATGGAAGTCGTAGATCGGCTTGAACCAGTCCGCGGTGACTTCGGAGAACTCCAGCACGCGGGCCTGGCCGCCCACCTTCAGCACGCGGTACATCTCGCGCAGGCCGGCGTCCTTGTCGGTCACGTTGCGCAGGCCGAAGGCGATGGTCACCAGGTCGAAGCTGTTGTCCGGGAACGGCAGGGCCTCGGCGTTGCACTGCACGTAGTCCAGGCCGAGCACCAGGCCGCGGTTGGTCAGGCGGTCACGGCCGACCGACAGCATGCCGGCGTTGATGTCGCCCAGCACCACCGAGCCTTCGGCGCCCACGCGCTCCTTCAGCAGGGCGGCGATGTCGCCGGTGCCACCGGCCAGGTCGAGCACGCGGTCGCCCGGCTTCACCTGCGCGGTCGCCACGTAGTAGCGCTTCCACGCCCGGTGCACGCCCAGGCTCATCAGGTCGTTCATCAGGTCGTAGTTGCGCGCGACCGAGGTGAACACCTGGCCGACCAGCTTCTGCTTGTCCTTGGCGGCGACGTCGCGGAACCCGAAATGGGTGGTACCGGCTTTGTAGGGGGATTCGCTCATGGCCCCGATTATCGCACCGCCGGGAGCCAGCGGCACCCCCTGCCCGTATCATGGCGGGCCACGACTTACCGGAGCCCCGCATGATCACCACGCCCGACTACCAGGCCCTGCTGCAGACCGCCATCGCCGAAGCCCGCCAGGGCCTGGCCGAAGGCGGCGTGCCGATCGGCGCGGCGCTGTACCACAACGACGGCCGCCTGCTCGGCTGCGGCCACAACCGACGCGTGCAGGAAGGCGACCCTTCCGTGCACGGCGAGACCGACGCGTTCCGCAAGGCCGGCCGCCAGCGCCGCTACCAGGACACCATCATGGTCACCACCCTGGCCCCGTGCTGGTACTGCTCGGGGCTGGTGCGCCAGTTCAACATCGGCACGGTGGTGGTGGGCGAATCGCGTACCTTCCAGGGCGGCATCGACTGGCTGCGCGAAAACGGCGTCAACGTTATCGATCTCGACAGCCAGGAATGCGTCGATCTGCTCGGCGGCTTCATTGCGCAGCATCCGGAGATCTGGAACGAAGACATCGGCGAATGAGCACCGCGCAGCGTACTGTTGAACCTGCTTAATGAACGCTTCAGTGCTGGCACGCCCTAGTGCCGGCAGCGTTTGCGGCGATTGTTGTGATCCCGTGCACAGTCAGCGGGACTGCCTGCACACGCTGCGGTAACACCCCACCCGCGCAGTGCGCCTAGGGTGGGGTTACCGGGACCTTCTTCCCCCCGGCGGAGCCAGCCATGTGCGCGCACGCCGTACGCCCCACGCCCGACCCGACCCTCGCCGCCATCCGCACGCGCCTGCAGCAGCAGTTCGCGCTGCACCAGCGTGGCGCCCTGTTCTGGACGGCCTACCAGGGCCTGCAGCTGGAACTGGTACAGGGCCGTCCGCTCGACCACGAGCGCCTGTGCAACGCAATGGCCGACATGGCCGAAGAAATGGGCGCGGTCGAGCATGCGCAACTGATCGGCCATCGCAACGCTGGCTGCACATCTCCCTGACGCGGCATCCACTGCCGCTCAGGCCACACTGCGATGAACCCCCATTCCCATCCACTTCAACCGATTGGATCGACATGCACGCTGAAGTTCCCACCATTCCCCCGGTCATCAACGTAGACGCCGAGCTTGACCACTGGCGTCGCCAGCATGCCGACGGTGCACTGCCGCACAACTCGTTCGGCTCGTACGTGCCGTGGATCAAGTTCGCCTGCGATTCGCTGATCACCCAGCCGCGCGCCAGCAATGCGCAGCGCGACGAGATGTTCCAGACCCAGTACGCCCTGCAGATCATGCCGCGCCTGAGTGAAGCCCAGGCCCGCGAGTTCGTCGACCGCTGCTGGCAGCATGTCTACCAGACCAGCCGGGTGCGCCTGCAGGACGCTCCGCGCCTGCGCGCCTGAGCTGCACGGCCCCTGCACAAGGCACTGCCGATCATCCTCGTCACCTGAGTGGGACGACGACGATGAAAGCAAGAAACCTGTTCAATACGATCGCCAAGAAGGCCGCGGCCGCCACCGGTTCGCCGTGGACCTTCCTGGCTGCGGTCGCGATCGTGGTGATCTGGGGCATCAGTGGCCCGCTGTTCGGTTTCAACGACACCTGGCAGCTGGTGATCAACACCGGTACCACCATCATCACCTTCCTGATGGTGTTCCTGATCCAGCACACGCAGAACGCGGACACCGCGGCGATGCAGATCAAGCTCGACGAGCTGATCCGCGCGACGGCCGAAGCCAACAACGAACTGTTGGATCTGGAAGAACTGGACGAAGAGCGACTGGAAGAGATCCGCCGCGAATACGAGCGCATGGCGCGCGAAGCCGGCGACGCGCTGGCACGGGTGCGCGCCTGCCATGCCACCCGCCGCGACGATGAGGCGGTGTAGCAGGCCCTGGAATGACAATGCCGGCCAGCGGCCGGCACTCCCATCGATCATCAAGGTAGGTGCCAACCTTGGTTGGCACAGGGCCAGCCGCCTGCGCTGACGCATTCGTGCCACCAAGGTTGGCACCTACCAGAAGCGCTGCTTACCCGCGCTCGTGCCAGCCGCCGCCCAGCACCTTGTACAACGTGATGCGGTTGGCCTGCTGGGCCAGCTGTGCCTGCAGCTGGGTCTGCTGCGCGGTGTAGGCGGTACGCCGTGCATCGAGCAGGGTGACGAAGCTGTCCAGGCCGGCGTCATAACGCGCCTGCGACAGGCGGTTGGCCTGTTCGGCCGCATCCACCAGGCGCTGCTGTGCACTCACCTGCTCATCCAGGCTGACATTCAGCGCCAGCGCATCGGCAGTTTCGCGGAAGCCGACCTGGATCGATTTCTCGTACTGCGCCAGCGCGATATCGCGGTCGGCGTTGGCAATGGCCAGGTTGGCGCGCAGCTTGCCGCCCTGGAAGATCGGCAGGGTGATCTTGGGCAGGAAGCTCCACACGCGGGTGCCGCTGTCGAACAGGTTGGACAGTTCGGTCGAACCACTGCCAATGCTGCCGGTCAGCGAGATGCTCGGAAAGAATGCCGCGCGCGCCGCGCCGATGTTGGCGTTGGCGGCCAGCAGCTGGTGTTCGGCGGCCATGATGTCCGGGCGCTGCAGCAGCACGTCGCTGGGCAGGCCGGCCGGCGGCGGTGCCAGCGCCAGCAGCTGCGGTTCGATGCTGTCCGGCAGCAGTGCCGGATCCAACTGGCCACCGGCCAGCAACGCCAGCGCATTGCGGTCCTGGGCCAGCTGCCCACGCAGGCGTGCGGCATCGGTGCGCGCGGTTTCCACCAGCGTACGGGTCTGGGTCAGCTCCAGCGCCGAACTGCCACCACGCTCGTGGCGGGCCTCGGCCAGGCGCAGCGAATCCTCGTAGGTCTTCAGCGTGGCATCGGCGATCTTCAGCCGCTGTGCGTCGGCACCATAGGTCAGCCACGCGGTCGCGGTCTCGGCCACCAGGCTCAGCTGCGCATTGCGGCGGTTGGCCGCCACAGCGAAGTACTGCTGCAGCGCTTCCTCGCTGAGGTTGCGCACGCGGCCGAACAGGTCGAGCTCGAACTCGGCCACACCCACGCCCGCGGTGAACTGCTCGGTGACGCCGGCGTCGGTGCCCTGGCGCTGCATCTGGCCGGTGACGGCCACGCCGGGTACGCGGTCGGCGCGCTGCACGCGGTACTGGCCGCGTGCGCGTTCCACGTTGAGCACGGCCACGCGCAGGTCGCGGTTGTTCTGCAGCGACTGGTCGATCACCTGCTGCAGGCGCGCGTCGGTGAAGAAGTCGCGCCAGCCAACGGCGGCAACATCGGCCACCTGGCCCTGCGCGGCCTCGGCCGGCCACTGCGCCGGAATGGCCGGCGCGACGGCGGTGTTCTTCGGCACCAGGGTGGAGCAGCCGGCCAGCGCAAGCGCGGCGGCAATGGAAAGGAACAGGGATGCACTTTTCATGGGATGGCTTCCATCGGTACTGCCGGATGGCAGGAGGCAGTGCCGGCCAGCGGCCGGCACTGCCGTTTCGCTTACGTGGAGGATTTGCGCTTGAACACGCGCTGCACCACGACGAAGAACAGCGGCACGAAGAACACGCCGAGCACGGTGCCGACGATCATGCCGCCGAGCACGCCGGTGCCGATCGCCTGCTTGGCGCCGGAGCCGGCACCGGTGGAGATCGCCAGCGGTACCACGCCCATGCCGAAGGCCAGCGAGGTCATCACGATCGGGCGCAGGCGGTCGCGCACGGCATGCATGATCGACTCGATCAGGCTGGCGCCCTTCTCCAGGTTTTCCTTGGCGAACTCGACGATCAGGATCGCGTTCTTGCTGGTCAGGCCCACCGTGGTCAGCATCGCCACCTGGAAGTAGATGTCGCGTTCCAGGCCCTTGAAGGTGTTGGCCAGCACCGCGCCGAGGATGCCCAGCGGGGCGGCCAGCAGCACGGCGGTCGGCACGCTCCAGCTTTCATACATCGCGGCCAGGCACAGGAACACGATCATCAGCGACAGCGTGTACAGCAGCGGCGTCTGCGAACCCGCCTGGCGTTCCTGGTAGGACATCGCCGTCCATTCGATGCCGAAGCCTGCCGGCAGCTGCTTGGCCAGCTGTTCGATCTCGGCCATGGCATCGCCCGAAGCGACACCCGGGGCCGGTTCGCCCTGGATCTCCATCGCCGACACACCGTTGTAGCGCTCCAGGCGCGGCGAGCCGTAGTCCCAGTGCTTGCTGGCGAACGCGCTGAACGGCACCATCTCGCCCTTGTCGTTCTTCACCGACCAGAGGTCGAAGTCCTCCGGCACCATGCGGAACGGCTGGTCGGCCTGCACGAACACGCGCTTGACACGGCCGCGATCGACGAAGTCATCGATGTACGAACTGCCCCACGCGGCGGCCAGGGTGCCGTTGATCTGGTCGATCGACAGCCCCAGCGAGGTCGCCTTGGCCGCGTCGATGTCGATGCGGAACTGCGGCGTGTCTTCCTGCCCGTTCGGACGCACGTTGGCCAGCTTCTTGCTGCCCGCAGCGAGGCCCAGCAGCTGGTTGCGCGCGGCCACCAGGGCCTCGTGGCCCTGGCCGCTGTTGTCCTTCAGGAAGAAGGTATAGCCCGAGGCGGTACCCAGTTCCGGAATGGCTGGCGGCGGGAAGGCGAAGATGAAGGCATCCTTGATCTGGCCCAGGGCCGCCATCGCGCGCCCGGTGATCGGCATCACGCCGTTGTCGGCGTCACGCTCGCTCCAGTCCTTCAGCTTGACGAAGGCCATGCCCGCGTTCTGTCCCATGCCGGCAAAGCTGAAGCCCTGCACCGAGAACACCGATTCCACCGCATCCTTCTCGTTCTGCAGGAAGTGGTTTTCCAGTGCCGTGATCGATTCCAGCGTGCGCTCCTGGGTGGCACCGACCGGCGCCTGCACCAGCGCCATCAGCACGCCCTGGTCCTCGTTGGGCAGGAACGAACTGGGCAGGCGCACGAACAGCACGCCCATCAGCACGAACAGCGCCGCCACGATGCCCATGAAGCGCCACGGACGGTGGATGATGCCGCGCACGCCACGCTGGTAGCTTTCGCTGGTGCGGTCGAAACCACGGTTGAAGCCGTTGAAGAAACGACCGGACCAGCCCTTGTGCGCGACGTGGTGCTCGCCCTTCTTCAGCGGCTTGAGCATGGTCGCGCACAGCGCCGGGGTCAGCACGATCGCCACCAGCACCGACAACGCCATCGCCGAGACGATCGTGGCCGAGAACTGGCGGTAGATCACGCCGGTGGAGCCGCTCATGAAGGCCATCGGCACGAACACCGCCGACAGCACCAGGCCGATACCCACCAGCGCGCCGGTGATCTGGCCCATCGACTTGCGGGTCGCTTCGAGCGGCGACAGTCCTTCCTCGGACATGATGCGCTCGACGTTCTCCACCACCACGATGGCATCGTCCACCAGCAGGCCGATCGCCAGCACCATCGCGAACATGGTCAGCATGTTCACCGAGAAGCCCAGCATCGCCAGCACGCCGAAGGTACCCAGCAGCACCACCGGCACGGCGATGGTCGGGATCAGGGTGGCGCGGAAGTTCTGCAGGAACAGGTACATCACCACGAACACCAGCACGATCGCTTCGATCAGGGTCTGCACCACGCCCTTGATCGACACGCGCACGAACGGGGTGGTGTCGTACGGGATCTCGGCCTTCAGGCCGGCCGGGAAGAAGCTCTTCATGTCCTGCAGCGCGGCATCCACGCCGGCCGCGGTGTCCAGCGCGTTGGCGCCGGTGGCCAGGGTGACCGCCAGGCCGCTGGCCGGCTGGCCGTTGTAGCGGGTGACGAAGTCGTAGGACTCGGCACCCAGTTCGACGCGGGCGACATCACCCAGGCGCAGTTCGGCACCGTCCTGCGCACCGCGCACGATGATGTTGCGGAACTGTTCCGGGGTCTGCAGGCGCGACTGCGCGTTGATGGTGGCGTTGAGCTGCTGGCCCTTCACCGACGGCGCACCGCCGAGCTGGCCGATGGCCACCTGGGCGTTCTGCGCCTTTACCGCTGCCGTCACTTCGGCAACCGACAGGCCATAGGTGTGCAGCTTGTTCGGGTCCAGCCAGATGCGCATGGCGTACTTGCCACCGAACACCTGGATGTTGCCCACGCCCGGCACGCGGCTCAGGCGATCGACGACGTTGGAACCAACGTAGTCGGCGATGTCGTTGGCATCCATGCTGCCGTTCTCGGACACGAACGCGATGACGTTCAGGAAGCCCGAGCTGGACTTGGCCACGTTGATGCCCTGCCGCTGTACTTCCTGCGGCAGCAGCGGCATGGCCAGCTGCAGCTTGTTCTGCACCTGCACCTGGGCGATGTCCGGGTTGGTGCCGCTCTCGAAGGTCAGGGTGATGGTGGCCTGGCCGTTGGACGAGCTGTTGGAGGAGAAGTAGATCAGGCCATCAAGGCCCTTCATGTTCTGCTCGATGATCTGCGTCACCGAGTCCTCGACCACCTTGGCCGATGCACCCGGATAGGTGGCGCTGATTTCCACCGCCGGCGGTGCGACGTTGGGGTACATCGAGACCGGCAGCTTGAACAGGGCCAGGCCGCCGGCGAGCATGATGATGATGGCGATCACCCACGCGAAGATGGGTCGATCGATGAAAAAGCGTGCCATGGGGTTCTCCGCTTACTTCGCGTCGCCGGCCGGGGCGGCAGGCTGGGCGGCTGCCGCCGGCTTGGCCGGTGCAGCGCCCTTCTCGGTGGCCTTGACCGGCATGCCGGGGCCGATCTTCTGCAGGCCTTCGACAATGACCTTGTCGCCGGCCTTCAGACCGTCATCGACCAGCCACTTGTCGCCGACCGTGCGGCTGACCTTGACCGGGCGCACTTCGACCTTGTTGTCCTTGTCGACCACCATCGCCGTGGTGTCGCCCTTCGGATCACGGGCGATGCCCTGCATCGGCACCAGCACCGCATCGCTGCGCACGCCGCCGCCGATCACCGCACGCACGTACATGCCCGGCATCAGCAGGCCGTCGGGGTTGTCCACCTTCACGCGCAGCCCGAAGCTGCCGGTGGCCGGATCGACGCTGACCTCGGAGAACTCCAGCGTGCCCTTGTGCTCGAAGGTGCTGCCGTCTTCCATCAGGATGCTGACCGGCAGGGTCTGGTTGTCCTGCAGGCGGCCGGCGGCCAGTTCGCGACGCAACTGCAGCAGCTCGGCCGAGGACTGGGTCAGGTCCACATAGATCGGGTCCAGCTGCTGCACGGTGGCCAGCGCGTTGGCCTGGCCGGCGCTGACCAGCGCACCCTGGGTGACGCTGGACTTGCCGATGCGGCCGCTGATCGGCGCGGTGATGCGGGCGTAGCCGAGGGTGACGTTGGCCGCGTCCAGCGAGGCCTTGGCGGCACCGACGTCGGCCTCGGCCTGCTTCTGCGCGGCCACGGCGTTTTCCAGGTCCTGCTGGCTGACCGCGTCGACCTTGGCCAGCTCGGTGATGCGCTTGGCGCTCAGGCGGGCGGCGTTGGCGGTGGCTTCGGCGCGGGCCAGCTGGGCGCGGGCGTTGTTGGCCTGGGCGCGGTAGCTGGCGTCATCGAGCTGGTACAGCGGCTCGCCGGCCTTGACCATGCCGCCCTCGGTGAACAGGCGCTTGGCAACGATGCCGTTGACCTGCGGGCGCACTTCGGCCACCAGGAAGGCATTGGTGCGGCCAGGCAGTTCGCGGGTCAGGCCCACGGTCTCGGACTTCAGCGTGACCACGGTGACATCGCCCGGGCCCTGTTCGGGGGCCTGGGGTTGGCCGCCACAGGCAGCCACGGTCGCGGCGATGGCCAGCGACAGCGCGAAGGGTCGGATTCGGCTCAGCAACATGACGGAAAGGCTCTTAGGGGAAGGAATCTCAAAAAACGCTGAAACGGGCCAAAAGCGCCAGCACACAACGCATACCGGCGATGAGTGGTAGCCAGAACGGGCCTGCCACGCACACGGCGGGAATGATGGGTGCGAAATATACATACATGCGTGTTTGTTTGTAAACCGGTACAATTCAGCCACGTTTCACCCGCACTCGTACCCACACCCATGGCCCGCAAGACCAAAGAGGACACCCAGGCAACCCGGGAAGGCATCCTTGACGCCGCCGAAGCCTGCTTCCATGAACACGGCGTGGCCCGTACCACGCTGGAGATGATCGGCGCCCGCGCCGGCTACACCCGTGGCGCGGTGTACTGGCACTTCAAGAACAAGGGCGAGGTGCTGGCCGCGATCGTCGAGCGCGTGCATCTGCCTTTCATGCAGGAACTGGAGCGCACCTCCACCGACCAGCGCGACACGCCGGTGCATGACCTGCGCGCGGTGATGATCCACTCGTTCATCGAGCTGTCCGAGGACGAGCGCCTGCGCAAGACCATGGAAATCATGCTGCGCAGCGATGCCTCGGCCGACACCAGGGTGCTGACCGAAATGCAGCAGGCCGGTTTCCGCGATGCACTGGACCGGATGGAACGGGCGTTGCGTCGCGCCGGGGACCTGGGCCAGCTGCGCGACGGCGCCGACCCGAAGATCGCCGCGCGCATGCTGCACGCCACGGTGCTGGGCGTGCTGCACGGGGCGATGGTCGAACCGGAACTGATGGACCTCAAGCGCGACGGCATGCTCGCGCTGGACATGACCCTGGCCGCCTACGTGAAGGACGGCGTATTCGTGCCCGGAACGGTGCCCGAGCCGTTGCCGGAGGCGTGAACCGGGTTGCGCCTGGCGCCACGGCCCTGCACCCTCCCTGCTTCTCCCCGGAAACGCAGCGATGATCCTGGACAACGTTGTATGGGGCTTCATCGGTTGCGGCAGCGTCACCGAAAAGAAGAGTGGCCCTGCGCTGGCCGGCACGCCCGGTTCACGGGTGGCTGCCGTGATGCGCCGCAATGCGGCACTGGCCGAGGATTACGCACGGCGCCATGCGATTCCCCGCTGGTATGCCGATGCCGATGCGCTCATCGCCGATCCGGAGGTGAACGCGATCTACGTCGCCACGCCGCCCTCCACCCACATGCAGTACGCGTTGCAGGCCATTGCGGCGGGCAAGCCGGTCTATATCGAAAAGCCCATGGCCATGGACCATGGCGAGTGCGTGCGCATTCTGGAGGCCAGCGCACGCAGTGGCGTACCGGTGTTCGTTGCCTATTACCGACGCGCCCTGCCCCGCTTCGAGAAGGCCAAGCAGTTGCTGGACAGCGGCGCGATCGGTACGCCGCGCAGCGTGCGCGCGACCCTGCACCGGCCACACTCGGCGCATGCCACATCGCCGGACTTCTGGCGGACCAACCCTGCCATCTCCGGCGGCGGCCTGTTCGTCGATCTCGGCTCGCACACCCTGGACCTGCTCGACCATCTGCTGGGCCCGCTGAGCGATGTCAGCGGCCTGGCCAGTTCGCAGGCAGGCGCGTATGCGGCCGAGGACAGCGTCTCGATGTGCTTCCGCACCGGAACCGGTGCGCACGGCATCGCGCAGTGGAGTTTCTGTGCGTTCCGCCGCCAGGATGAAATCGAAATCACCGGCGACCGTGGGCAGCTGCGTTTTGCCACCTTCGAGGACGTCCCGGTGCTGCTGGAAACCGACGCGGGCATGCAGGCGTTCGAGATCCCGAACCCGCCTACGATCCAGCAGCCGTTGATTGCCACCCTCGTGGACGAACTGCGCGGCCACGGACGCTCGCCCTCGACCGGCGTCAGCGCCGCCCGCACCAACGCGGTGATCGACCAGGTACTGCGGGCCTACCGTGCCAGACAGTAAATCCACGCCATGCGTGGATGCCCTTCGCGCAAGAAAAGGGCCGCCTTTCGGCGGCCTTGTGCATCACAGGATGTATCGGCTCAGGTCCGGGTCCTGCACCAGCTCGCCCAGATGCGCATCGACGTAGGCGCTGTCGATGGCAAGCGTCTCGCCGTCGCGATCCGGTGCCTCGTAGCTGAGCGAATCCAGCAGGCGCTCCAGCACGGTATGCAGGCGGCGCGCACCGATGTTTTCCTGGCGCTCGTTCACCTGGAAGGCGATCTCGGCCAGGCGCTCGATGGCATCGGCGGTGAAGCTGACCTTGACGCCCTCGGTGGCCAGCAGCGCTTCGTACTGCTTGGTCAGCGCGGCCTTCGGCTCGGTCAGGATGCGCACGAAATCGTTCTTGCTCAGCGCGCCCAGCTCCACGCGGATCGGGAATCGACCCTGCAGCTCCGGAATCAGGTCGCTGGGCTTGGCCAGGTGGAACGCACCCGATGCGATGAACAGGATGTGGTCGGTCTTGATCGTGCCGTACTTGGTGGACACGTTGGAGCCTTCCACCAGCGGCAGCAGGTCACGCTGCACGCCTTCGCGCGACACATCGCCGCCGCCCACGTTATCGCCACGCTTGGCGACCTTGTCGATCTCGTCGATGAAGACGATGCCGTGCTGTTCGCAGGCTTCGATCGCCGCGGTGCGGATGTCGTCCTCGTTGACCAGCTTGCCGGCTTCTTCCTCGATCAGCAGCGGGCGCGCGGCCTTGATGGTCAGCGTGCGCTTGTGCGCCTTGGCGCCACCACCGAGGTTGGCGAACATCGACTTCAGCTGCTGGCCCATTTCCTCCATACCCGGCGGGGTCATGATGTCCATGCTGACATTGGCGGCCAGGTCGAGTTCGATCTCGCGTTCGTCCAGTTCGCCATTGCGCAGCATCTTGCGGAACTTGATGCGGGTCTCGTTGTCCTGCGCCGACGGCTCGTTGCGGGCCACTTCCGGATCGAAACCGATGCCACCGCTGCGACGCGGCAACAGCGCATCGAGGATGCGGTCTTCGGCACGCTCTTCGGCCTGCGTACGCACGCGCACCTTGGCCTGTTCGCGGTACAGCTTCACTGCGGTATCGGCCAGGTCACGGATGATCTGCTCGACGTCCTTGCCGACGTAGCCCACTTCGGTGAAGCGGGTGGCTTCAACCTTGACGAACGGCGCGTTGGCCAGCGTGGCCAGGCGGCGCGCGATCTCGGTCTTGCCGACGCCGGTCGGGCCGATCATCAGGATGTTCTTCGGCATCACTTCATTGCGCAGCTCCGGCACCAGCTGCATGCGGCGCCAGCGGTTGCGCAGGGCGATGGCCACCGCGCGCTTGGCGTCGTGCTGGCCGACGATGTGCCGGTCCAGTTCCTGCACGATCTCGCGCGGGGTCATGGTGGCGGAGGAAACTTCGATCTTCGACATGGATGTGCTCACGGATTCGTTGTCGGTCGTGCCGGCCGCTGGCCGGCAACCAGGCACGCGCGTGGGGGATCATGAGGGTGCCGGCCAGCGGCCGGCACGACCTCAGAGTTCCTCGACCACCACGTTGCGGTTGGTGTAGATGCAGATGTCACCGGCGATGCCGATCGCTTCGCTGGCAATGGTGCGCGCATCCAGTTCGGTGTGCGCCATCAGCGCGCGGGCAGCCGACAGTGCATAGGAGCCACCGGAACCGATGGCGATGATGCCGTCCTCCGGCTCGATCACATCGCCGGTGCCACTGATGATCAGCGAGGTTTCCTTGTCGGCCACCGCCAGCAGGGCCTCCAGCTTGCCCAGGCGGCGCTCGGTGCGCCAATCCTTGGCCAGCTCGACCGCCGCGCGCTGCAGCTGGCCGTGCTTTTCCAGCTTGGCCTCGAACAGCTCGAACAGGGTGAAGGCATCGGCGGCGGCACCGGCGAAGCCGGCCAGCACCTGGCCGTCGCGGCCCAGGCGGCGCACCTTGCGCGCATTGCCCTTCATCACGGTGTGGCCCAGCGTGACCTGGCCGTCGCCGGCAATGGCCACGTGCTCGCCGCGACGGACGCAGACGATGGTGGTGGCGTGGAAAACGTTGGGGTTCTGACTGGGGTCCATGCGGCCTCCGATAGCTGTTCACGGGACATGGGGACAGCGCCGGGTGCGATCAAGCCTGCGCGGATGGCTGCCGTTCAGCGCTTTGCTTGCGAAGGCCGCTCCGGATTGGGCTCGATCCCCCACGCGAGGTACCAGTCTTCACCCTGCGTCTCGATCGGATGCTGGGTGCGGCCGGAGCCATTGCCGCAGGCCAGCGCGTCGGCCGCGCAGTAGCGGTCGCAGCCCCAGCAGATACGCTCGGGGTGTTTGGGATGCAGGGGAATCGGCTTCGCCATGGTGGCGCTGTCCTCGTGGCCTGCGGCCACGGTGCGCCGGTTGCACCCGACCTGCCCTGATCCAGATCAAGGAGGGGCTATTCAGCCTTGTCGCCCTTGCTGCGGCGCTTGGCGCGTGGATGCGCGGCGTCGTAGACCTTGGCCAGATGCTGGAAATCGAGGTGGGTGTAGATCTGGGTGGTGGCAATGTCGGCGTGGCCGAGCAGTTCCTGCACGCCACGCAAGTCACCGGAAGATTCCAGGATGTGGCTGGCGAAACTGTGCCGCAGCATGTGCGGGTGCACGTGCTTGAACAGGCCCTGGCGCTGCGCCAGCTGGCGGATGCGGATCTGCACCGCGCGTTGGCTGATCGGCCCGTTGCGGCCGGGAAACACCGGCGAGGCCGGGCCGCCCCCGCTTTCTGCACGCCACGCCTGCAGTGCTTCGCGTGCCGGCCGCCCGAACGGTACCCTGCGCTGGCGATTGCCCTTGCCCATCACGTTGACCAGGCCGCTGGCGAAGTCCAGGTCGCGCCAGGTCAGCGCGCAGACTTCGCTCAGGCGCAGGCCCGAGGAATAGAACAGCTCCAGCAGCGCGCGATCGCGGCGGCCGAGCTCACCTTCCGGTTCCAGTTCGACCAGCTGCACCGCTTCGTCGGCATCGAGCACCTGCGGCAACCGCCGCGGTGCACGCGGCGCTTTCAGCGTCGCCGCCGGGCTGACCTCGATGCGGCCGTGCTTGAGCAGCCAGGCGTAGAAACTGCGGCAGGCAGACAAGCGGCGCTGCAGGCTCTTGGCCGACAGCCCACGACGATGCTCATCGGCGACGAACTGGCGCAACGTTTCGGCATCGAGCGCTTCCACGGCCATGCCGCGGGGCTCGGCCCATGCCGACAGCGCGTCCAGGTCGCGGCGGTAGGCGTCGAGCGTGTGCGCCGACATCCGCCGCTCCACCTGCAGGTGCTGCAGGAAGGCCTGTACCGCGCTCATCGTCTTCGTACCCTGCTCAGCCCGCGAAGCGCTTCAGGCCAGTGACCAGGGCGTCGCCCATCATGCGCAGGAACAGCGTCCCCATGCCCGGGTAGAAGCGGTTCGGGTCATGGCTGCCGACTGCGATCAGGCCCACACCGGGCAGCGGCAGCAGTGCGGTGGTCTGCACTTCCTCGCTGCGCACGCCGTACAGCACGGCATTCTTTTCCGGTTGCAGGCGACCGCAGATCGGCTCGCCGTCCTTCAGGCAATCGCGGAACGGACCCAGCTGCGGATCATCGGCGGCGATCACCTGCAGCCAGTCGGCCTGCTCCAGCCCGGCCACCGGCGTATGCACCACCAGCCGCACCAGATCGCCGGCGAAGTCTTCCTGCAATGAAGCGGCCATCGCGCGCAGGGTGTCGGCGGCGTTGTCCTGCTTCATCAACGCCAGGGTCAGCTGGTGCGTGCGCACCGCCAGGCGTTCGTTGACCTGGGCGGTCGCGCCCAGGTCGGCCAACCGTCGTGCCAGCTCGCGGTTCTTCTCGCGCAGCACTTCCAGCTGGTAGCTGGCCAGCGACGCGGTCGGGCCGTCGTCACGCGGCACCACCAGGGTCAGGGCCAGGTCCGGGAACTGCTTGAGGAAGCCCGGATGCCGCCGCAACCAGGCGGCAACGTCGTGGGCCCCGAGCTTGTCGACGGTTTCGGTCATGCGATCCACTCCCCTTCGAAGACGAATGCGGTCGGGCCCGCCATCACCACCGGCTGGCCATCGCCCGGCCACTGGATGCGCAGCTCGCCCCCGGGCAGGCTGATGCGTGCATCACGCTGCAGCCGGCCGCGCTGCATCAGGGTGACGGCGGCGGCACAGGCGCCACTGCCGCAGGCCAGGGTTTCGCCGACGCCACGCTCGAACACGCGCAGGCGCGCATGATCCGGGCCCATCACCTGGGCAAAACCCACGTTCACCGAGCGCGGGAACGACGCGTGCTGTTGCAGCAGCGCACCGACGCGCTCGACCGGCGCCGCGTCGATCAGGCCCACTTCGATCACCGCATGCGGGTTGCCCATCGACACCGCGGCGAACCGCACGCTCTCGCCCTGCAGCGGCAGCAGGTATTCCTCGCGCGGGTGGGCAAAACCCACCAGCGGCACGGTGGACGGCTCGAATGCCGGCACGCCCATGGTCACCGCGAACTGGCCATCGCCCAGCACCTTCACTTCATGGCTGGCCAGCGGGCTGTCGATCACGAACACGTCGCCCTGCGCACTGCCCTCGCGCACCAGCCACGCGGCAATGCAGCGCGCGCCGTTGCCGCACTGCTCGGAGTTGGAACCGTCGGCATTCCAGATCCGGTAGGAGGCCACCGAACCGTCCGCACGCGGCGCTTCGATGGTCAGGATCTGATCACAGCCCACGCCGGTATGGCGATCCGCCAGGCGCGCGGCCAGCCCGGGCGTCGGCGGTGCGGTGCCGTCACGCAGGTCGATCACTACGAAATCATTGCCCGCGCCATGCATCTTGCTGAAACGCAGGGCCGTGGAACCGGCCTTACTCATTCCCGCCGTCCACCGGCTTGATCGGGTCCGGGGTGACCGAGGGGCTGCCGTCGCTGGTCGGCTGGGTCGCGGCCGGCGTGGCCGCCGGGGTCGCTTCAGGTGCAGCTGCCGGTTCGACGGTCTCTTCCACCGGCACCGGCTTCTGCGGCAGTACCAGCGGGCCCTTGTTGCCGCAGGCGGCAAGGAACAGCAGCGAGGCCGCTGCCAGCGGAATCAGGATGACGTTTCGATGGGGGATCTTCATGCCCCGAGTATAGCCATTGGCGGCTGAGCGGTTGGTGCAGGGGATCGGGTTGCCGGCCAGCGGCCGGCACTACCGCAGGCGCTCAATCCACGGGTGGCGGCAACGGTCGCGTCCACAGCCAGATCGCCACCACGGTCATGCTGCCGATCGAAAACCACTTCACCCAGGCGATCGGCACGCACCACAGCATGATCGCGGCGCACACCGCCATGGTGATCGTGGCCATCCACTTGCCGTAGCGGCTGACCGCGCCATGCGCCTGCCAGTTGGCGATGGCGGGGCCGAAACGCGGATGCTGCAGCAGCCAGTTGTGCAGGCGTTCGGAACCGCGCGAGGCGGCCCAGGCCGAGATCAGGATGAATACGGTGGTCGGCAGCCCCGGCACGAAGATGCCGACGATGCCGGTACCCAGGCTGACGTAGGCCAGCAGCCACCACGCCCAGCGGAAACGCACCACGCGCGGGGGCGCGGGGGCATCGCGGGGGGCGGAAGGATCAGGCGCGCTCATGGCCGAAGGATACCGGTTCAGGGTGCCAGGCAACGCCCGGCACCCCGTTGCGATCACGGCTGGGCGATGCCCAGTTGCTGCAGCACGAACGCATACGACTCGGACAGCTCGCGGTAGCGCTGGAAGCGCCCCGACTTGCCGCCGTGGCCGGCTTCCATGTTGGTGCGGAACAGGATCGGGTAATGGCCGGTGTTGTCGTCACGCAGCTTGGCCACCCACTTGGCCGGCTCCCAGTACTGCACCTGTGAATCCCACAGGCCGGTACCGACGAACAGCGCCGGATAGGCTTGCTTCTTCACGTTGTCGTAGGGCGAGTAGGACAGCATGTAGTCGTAGAACGGCTTCTGCTCCGGGTTGCCCCACTCGTCGTACTCGTTGGTGGTCAGCGGGATGGTCGGGTCGAGCATGGTGGTGACCACGTCGACGAACGGCACCTGCGCCACCATCACCCGGTAATCCTGCGGGGCCTGGTTGGCCACCGCGCCCATCAACAGGCCACCGGCGCTGCCACCGGACGCGGCGACGCGATCCTTCGCCGCCCAGCCCTGCGCCACCAGGCCCCGGGTGACGTCGATGAAATCGTTGAAGGTGTTCTGCTTGTGCAGCAGCTTGCCGTTCTCGTACCAGTCGCGACCCATCTCCTGGCCACCGCGGATGTGGGCGATGGCATACACAACGCCACGATCGAGCAGGCTCACCGCGGTCTGGTTGAAGTACGGGTCCATCGACATGCCGTAGCTGCCATAGGCGTACTGGAACAACGCGCCCTTGCCGTCCTTCTGGTAGCCCTTGCGGTAGACCAGCGACACCGGCACCTTCACGCCATCGCGCGCGGTGATCCAGACGCGATCGGTTTCGTACTTCGAGGCGTCATAGCCGATCACCGGCTGCACCTTCAACTGACGGCGCTCGCCGGTAGCGGTATTCAGCTCGAACACGGTGGTCGGGGTGGTCATCGAGGTGTAGACGTAGCGCAGCCACGGCGTATCGGCCTCGGTGTTGTCGCCCAGGCCCATCGAATACGCCGGCTCATCGGCCTTCACGTAATCGCTGCGGCCGTCCTTGAACAGCAGGCGGATGCGCTCCAGGCCTTCGGAACGTTCTGCGATGGCGGTGTAGCTGTCGAACAGCTCGAAGCCTTCGATGAACACCGCATCGTCATGCGCGATCCAGTCCTTCCACTGCGCGCGCGAGGTGGCGTCGGTCGGCGCGGTGACCAGCTTGAAATTCTTCGCACCATCGTTGGTGCGGATCACCCAGCGGCCGTCGTAGTGATCGGCGTCGTACTCGACGTCGCGCTGGCGTGGCGCCAGCACGGTGAAGGTGGTCGGGTCGCTGGCCGGCGCATAGCGCTCTTCCGAGGACACGGTGCTGTGCACACCGATGGTGATGAAGCGATCGTCGCGGGTGCGGCCGATGCCCATGTAGAAGCTGTCGTCCTTCTCTTCGTAGACGACGGTGTCGGCGCTGGCCGGGGTGCCCAGCACGTGCTTCTTGACGCGCACGGTCAGCAGGGTTTCCGGATCGTTCTCGACGTACAGCACGGTGCGGTTGTCGTCGGCCCAGACCAGATCGCCGGAGCTGCCGGTGATCACGTCGGGCAGCACCTTGCCGGTGGCCAGGTCCTTGAAGCGGATCGTGTACTGGCGACGGCCGACGTCATCGTCGGCCCAGGCCAGCAGCTGGTTGTCCTGGCTCACTTCCATCGAACCGACGCTGAAGTAGCCCTTGCCGGCGGCCATCGCGTTGACGTCCAGCAGGATTTCCTCGGCCGCATCCATGCCACCCTTGCGGCGCGCATGGATCGGGTAGTCCTGGCCGGTCTCGAAGCGGCTGTAGTACCAGTAGCCGCGCTCGCGCGCCGGCACGCTGGAATCGTCCTGCTTGATGCGGCCGACGATCTCCTTGTACAGGGTGTCTTCCAGCGGCTTCAGCGGTGCCAGCAGCTGGTCGGCGTAGGCATTCTCGGCCTGCAGGTAGGCCAGCATGTCCTTGTTTTCGCGCTTGTCGTCGCGCAGCCAGTAATAGTCGTCGTTGCGGGTCGCGCCGAACGGCGCCTTGACCACGTGCGGATGCTTGGCGGCATCCGGCGGAACGGGCGGAGTGGCAGCGGTAGCGGTGGTGGTCATCAGGCTGGCAAGCAACAGGCAGAGGGTGGATTTCATGAGATAAGGCTCCTGGTGCGGTTACGCAATGGCGTCCGTGGCGTAGGTAGAGTCGAGCTTGCTCGACTGACCGCAACCGCAGTCGAGCAAGCTCGACTCTACCACCGCTGCGGCGCACCCTTGCCGCCCGGCGTACCATGGGCGCATGAGTACCCTGCCCCACACGCCGGGCTACAGCCGGCGCAGCCATGAAATCGCCCCGTTCCACGTGATGTCCCTGCTGGCCCGCGCACAGGCGCTGGAGCAGGCCGGCCACGATGTGATCCATCTGGAGATCGGCGAACCGGACTTCACCACCGCCGAACCCGTGGTGCGCGCCGGCCAGGCCGCACTGTCCGCCGGCCATACCCGCTACACCGCCGCACGCGGCCTACCGGCCCTGCGCCAGGCGATCAGCGGCTTCTATCGCAGCCACTACGCGCTGGATATCGACCCCGAACGCATCCTGGTCACCCCGGGTGGTTCCGGCGCGCTGCTGCTGGCCAGCAGCCTGCTGGTCGATCCCGGCCGCCACTGGCTGCTGGCCGACCCGGGCTATCCCTGTAACCGCCACTTCCTGCGCCTGGTCGAAGGCGGCGCGCAGCTGGTGCCGGTCGGGCCGGATACCGCCTATCAGCTGACCCCTTCGCTGGTGGAACAGCACTGGAATGCCGACAGCGTCGGCGCGCTGGTTGCCTCACCGGCCAATCCAACCGGCACCGTGCTGTCCGCTGATGAACTGGCGGCACTGTCGCAGAGCCTGCACGCGCGCGGTGGCCACCTGGTGGTGGACGAGATCTACCACGGCCTGACCTACGGCCTGGACGCGCCCAGCGTGCTGCAGGTGGACGACAGCGCGTTCGTGCTGAACAGCTTCTCCAAGTACTTCGGCATGACCGGCTGGCGGCTGGGTTGGCTGGTGGCACCGCCTGCGGCCGTGCCTGATCTGGAGAAGCTCGCCCAGAACCTGTACATCAGCGCGTCGAGCATTGCCCAGCATGCAGCGCTGGCCTGCTTCAGCGAAGCATCGATGGCGATCTTCGAGCAGCGCCGCGAAGCCTTCCGCCAGCGCCGTGACTTCCTGCTGCCCGCGTTGCGCGAACTGGGCTTCCGCATCGAAGTCGAGCCGCAGGGCGCGTTCTACCTGTATGCCGATGTCAGCGCGTTCACCGACGACGCGCAGGCGTTCTGTGCCCACTTCCTGGAAACCGAGCACGTGGCGTTCACCCCGGGCCTGGATTTCGGCTTCCATCGCGCCAACCAGCACGTGCGCCTGGCGTACACGCAGGAAGTGCCACGATTGCAGGAAGCGGTGGCGCGGATTGCGCGCGGGTTGAAGCGTTGGCAAGGATCACGTTGACGGTAGTGCCGGCCGCTGGCCGGCAACGGCATCACCCACACATCCGCGGTTTACCGGCCAGCGGCCGGCACTACCGGTAAAGAAAAACGCCGCCTTGGGGCGGCGTTCTCCGTTCTGCTTACTTGCCGCCCAACCGCTCCCACAGGAAGCTGTAGGCCAGCGCCGACATATGCGCGGCCTGCGCGTTGTTGGCTGCGCCGCCGTGACCGCCTTCGATGTTCTCGTAGTAGGTCACGTCCTTGCCGGCGTCGATCATCTTCGCCGCCATCTTGCGGGCATGGCCCGGGTGCACGCGGTCATCGCGGGTGGAGGTGGTGAACAGCACCGGCGGGTAGTTCTTCTTCGCGTCGAACAGGTGGTACGGCGAGAAGGTCTTGATGAACTCCCAGTCACTGGTGTCCGGGTTGCCGTACTCGGCCATCCATGAGGCGCCCGCCAGCAGATGGCTGTAGCGCTTCATGTCCAGCAGCGGCACCTGCACCACCACCGCACCGAACAGTTCCGGGTACTGGGTCAGCATGTTGCCGGTCAGCAGGCCGCCGTTGCTGCCGCCCTGCACGCCCAGGTGCCTGGCGGTGGTGATCTTGCGCTTGACCAGGTCACGTGCCACCGCAGCCATGTCTTCATAGGCCTTGTGGCGGTTCTGCTTCAGCGCCGCCTGGTGCCAGCGCGGGCCGTACTCGCCACCGCCGCGGATGTTGGCGACCACGTACACGCCGCCCTTCTCCAGCCAGGCGCGGCCCATGCCACCGGAGTAGCTCGGGGTCAGCGAGATCTCGAAGCCACCGTAGCCGTACAGCAGGGTCGGATTGGAGCCATCCAGCTTCATCGCCTTGTCGTGCACCACGAAGTACGGCACGCGGGTGCCGTCCTTGCTGGTGGCGAAGTGCTGCTCGATCACCTTGCCCTTGGCATCGAAGAAGGCCGGCATGGTCTTCAGCGTTTCCGGCGGCTGGCCGATCTCGGCCAGGGCCAGCGTGGTCGGGGTCAGGTAGTCGGTGGCGGTCAGCCACACCGCGTCGCTGTCGTTGCTGTCCACGGCGGACACACCCAGCGTGCCGAAGGCCGGCGCACCGACGAAGCGGCTGGTCTGCCAGCCATCGGCGCCCGGAGTCAGCACCGACAGGCGGTTCTTGACGTCGTCCAGCACGTTCAGCACCAGGTGGCTCCTGGTCCAGGTGGCACTGGCCAGCGAGGTGGTCGCGGTCGGGGTGAACAGCACCTCGAAGTCACGCTTGCCGGCCAGGAAGTCGTCCAGCCGGGTCGCCAGCAGCGAACCGGACGCATAGGTCTTGCCACCCACGGTCCACGGATCGCGCAGCTCCAGGGTCAGCCACTGCTTGTGCAGGCCCTTCTCGGCCGAGTTCGGCGCGTCGATCTTGGTCAGCGTGCCGTCGTCGCCACGCAGGTAGATCTCGTTGTTGTAGAACGCCAGCGTGCGGCTGACCAGGTTGCGCTCGAAGCCCGGGGTGTCATCGTGCATCGCCGCGATGTACATGTCTTCCGGCTTGCCTTCGTACACCACGCTGGCCGAGGCCATCGGCGTGCCGCGCTTCCACAGCTTGGCCACGCGCGGATAGCCGGACGTGGTCATGGTACCGGCACCGAAGTCGGTGTAGACGAACACGGTGTCGCGGTCGATCCAGTTCAGGCCACCCTTCGACTCCGGACGGAAGAAGCCGTCCTTGATCCAGGCCTTGTTGGCCAGGTCGAACTCGCGGGTGACGTCGGCATCGGCGCCGCCGCGCGACAGCGCGATCAGGCAGCGGCTGTAGTCCGGGCGCAGGCAGTCGGCGCCGTGCCAGACCCAGTTCTCGCCCTCGGCCTTGTTCAGCGCGTCCAGGTCGAGCACGGTCTCCCACTGCGGCGAGGCCTTGCGGTACTCGGCCAGCGTGGTGCGCCGCCACAGGCCGCGCTCGTGCTGCTGGTCCTTCCAGAAGTTGTAGTAGTAGTCGCCGATCTTCTGCACGCCGGGGATCTTGGCATCGGAGTCGAGCACCTCGCGGATGCTGGTCTCCATCTGCTTGAAGGCCGGGGTCTGCGCCAGGCGCGCCTCGGACTTGGCGTTCTGTTCCTTGACCCAGGACAGCGGCTTGTCGCCGGTGACGTCCTCCAGCCAGGCGTAGCGATCGGTGTCTTCAGCGGCCACGGCGGTCCCCACCGAGGCAGCGGTCATCATGCCGGCCAGCAGGCAGGCGGAAGCGAGTCGTGACATTGCAGCTCCAGGCAGTCATAAGCCGTGGAACGCTAGCACGGAATGTCGCGGTCGCCCCCGTGTCGAAGGTCAGGCCGTGGCCGCCGGGCGGCGTCGACCGCGCGCAGCCGAAGCCGGACGGCGCCGCGCCTGTCCACCGGTACGACGTGCCAGCCGCAGCCATGACAGGCGCGGCAGCGGGAAACGCAGCAGTGCCCACCACGCCACCAGCGGCATGCCGACCAGCCACATCGGCAGCCAGCCCAGCCAGGCGCTGCTGCCGCGCGCGGCCGGCCAGACCAGCACCAGCGCCACGCCGGCCAGCGCCACCTGCTGCACGCCGCGCAGCAGGCGTGGATCGGCGCGCTCGAAGATGACGCGTTCAGTTGCAGGGCGACGGACGGAACGTACGTTCATGGGGCTTCTCCGGTGGACAATGCAACACAGCGTGGGCAAGGGCCTTCTCACGGACTGCGACACCATTGACGGATCGCGTGCACACAGTCGACCATGCGCGTGCAAGCCCACTGGAGCCCGCTCCCGCATGACTTCGATCCGCCCGTTCTGCGCCGTGCTGCTGGCCCTGTCGCTGGCGGGCCCCGCCGTGGCCGCCAGTGAGCCGCCATCGTCCCGCGCCACCGACGCGGCCGCTCTGGACGCGCCGATCGACCTGAAGCGCTTCATGGGCACCTGGTACGTGATCGGCCGCGTGCCGAACTTCATCGAACGCGGGCATGTCGCCAGCGTCAACGAGTACGAGCTTCGCGACGCGCACAAGGTCGGCATCACCTACCGCTACCGGGACGGCTTCGGCGAACCGCTGCAGGAAGTGCGCGCACGTGCCAGTGTTGATCCGGACAGCGGCAACCACGGCTGGCGTACCTGGTTCTACCGTGTCGTGCCGACCCATTCGCGTGTGCTGGAAGTGGCCCCGGACTATTCCTGGGCGCTGATCGGTTACCCGGGCCGCGAGATGGCCTGGATCTTCGCGCGCAAGCCGGACATGGACAAAGCCCTGTACAAGGAGCTGGCCGAGCGCCTGCGCGACGAGTACGGCGTGAATACCGACAAGCTCAAGCGCGTGCCGCAGCATCCAGACCAGGTCGGCAAGCTGGGCTACGAAGTACCGAACGTGCGCTGATCGGATCGTGGCTGCGGAGCCGGGTCCGTGCGACCGGCTTCACGCCGCGCGTGGCTGCACCCGGCGTTCGATTTCGCTGCGTGTTGGCAAGGTCTTCAGATCGTAGGCCGCCTGCATCGCGAGCCAGGACGCGGCATCCCCACCGAAATGCCGCGCCAGCCGCGCCGCTGTATCCGCCGAAATGCTGCGTTGGCCGTGCACGATGGCGTGCAGTCGCGTTGCGGGCACATCCAAGGCCTTCGCCAGCGCATTCACGCTCAGCGCCAGGGGAAGCAGGAACTCTTCGCGCAGGATCTCGCCAGGATGGATGGCGCGCATGCCGTTGTGGGGACGCTTCATGGCGGGCACCTCAGTGATAGTCAACAATTTCCACGGCGTCGGCGCCGCTGTCGGTCCAGGTAAAGCAGAGCCGCCACTGATCGTTGATACGAAGGCTGTATTGCCCTCTCCGATCGCCTGACAGCGCCTCGAGGCGGTTCCCGGGCGGGCTGCGGAGGAAGGCCAACGTCTGTGCCGAATCGAGCAGTTGCAATTTGCGTTCTGCCACGCGCCGGATTGGACGCCAGGCACGGGGGCAGGTTCCTTCAAACAGGGCGCGGGTCTGCTTGCAGCGGAATGAACGGATCATTCCGTTCAACGTATTACGTTGAACGGAACATACCAAGGAAGGCGCTGTGCTGCCAGTCCCAGTCTGGCGATATCGATTCCTGATGGGCGTGGCGGCTTCCAGAGTCCCGCGCTATGACAAGCCCAATATCGACGTTCTGCAGGTTGCCGGCCAGCGGCCGGCACTACCCGGACGATGCCGGGCGTCGCCCGGCCCCCCGTTACTTGCGGCTGTAATGCGCGACCAGGCGGTCGCCGAGCATCTGCAGCAGCTGCACCAGCACCAGCAGCAGGACCACGGTGACCAGGGCCACGTCGGTGTGCGACCGCTGGTAGCCGTCGCGGAAGGCCAAGTCGCCCAGGCCACCGGAACCGATCGCACCGCCCATCGCGGTGAAGCCGATCAGGGCCACGGTGGTGACCGTGGCACCGGCGATCAGGCCGGGACGCGCTTCCGGCAGCAGCACGCGGGTGACCAGCTGCCAGGTGGTGGCGCCCATCGCCTGGGTCGCTTCGATCACACCGCGGTCAACCTCGCGCAGCGCGGTCTCGACCAGGCGCGCATAGAACGGCGCAGCACCAATGACCAGCGGCACGATCGCGCCGCGCACGCCCAGCGAGGTGCCCATCAGGAACAGGGTGACCGGGATCAGCACGATCATCAGGATGATGAAAGGCACCGAGCGCAGCAGGTTCACCACCAGCGCCAGCACGCCATAGGCCAGCGGCCGGCGCTTCATCTGCGGGGCGCCGAACAGGTACAGCAGCACGCCCAGCGGCAGGCCGATGGCCAGGGTCAGCGGCAGCGAACCGAGCAGCATCAGCAGGGTGTCGACGGTGGCCTGGCCGATATCGGCCCACTTGCCCGCATCCAGGTGGCGGAAGAAGCCGCCGGCAGTGGCGATGATCATCGACGCAGTTCCTCAACGTGCACGCCGGCGGCCACGAACGCGGCCTGCGCGGCGGACTGGTCACCGCCCACCAGGGCGACCACCAGCTGGCCATACGGGGTGTCCTTGATCCGGTCGATGCGGCCGGACAGGATGTTGTAATCGACGCCGGTCTCGCGCGCGACGCTGCCCAGCAAGGGCTCGTAGGTGTCGCCGCCGAGGAAGGTCAAGCGCACGATGCGGCCACCGACGGCGTCGAAATCACGGTGCAGCGCGCCTTCGTCGACATGCTCAGATTCACTGACGAATCGGCGCGTGGTCGGGTGCTGCGGGTGCAGGAACACCCGGGTGACCGGTCCGGTCTCGACCATCTGCCCGGCATCGAGCACGGCGACGCGATCGCAGACGCGACGGATCACGTCCATCTCGTGGGTGATCAGCACGATGGTCAGGCCCAGCTCGCGGTTGATCTTCGACAGCAGCGACAGCACCGAGGCGGTGGTCTGCGGGTCGAGCGCGCTGGTGGCTTCGTCGCACAGCAGGATCTGCGGGCGCGTCGCCAGCGCGCGGGCGATGCCGACGCGCTGCTTCTGGCCACCGGACAGCTGCGCCGGGTACTTCTGCGCATGGGCCTCCAGGCCCACCGTCTGCAACAGCTCGGCCACGCGCGCGTCGATCTCCGCCTTCGGCGTGCCGGCCAGCTCCAGCGGGAAGGCGACATTGCCGGCCACCGTGCGCGACGACAGCAGGTTGAAGTGCTGGAAGATCATGCCGATGCGCCGGCGCAGCGCGCGCAGGCCGTCCGCGTCCAGTGCGGTGACGTCCTCGCCACCGATCAGCAACCGGCCGCCGCTGGGTTCTTCCAGACGGTTGATCATGCGGATCAGGGTCGACTTGCCCGCGCCGGAATGGCCGATGATGCCGAAGACCTCACCGGCCTCGATGGTCAGGTCCAGCGGTTGCAGCGCGCTGACTTCGCGGCCGGCAACGGCATAGGATTTGTGCAGGCGCTGGAACTCGATCACGGGCGTGGCTCACCGGCTGGGTGACGGAAGGGGGCGTGCAGCCTACCAGCGCCGGCGCTCACGCGCCCGCGCCATAAGCCGGAATGTTATTCCTTTTGGTTCTAAGGCGCCCGTGAAGCCTCGCACCCGGTCGTGCCGCCCGCTGGCCGGCAACCGCAGCGGATCCCTCCAGCGTGAGGAGTTGCCGGCCAGCGGCCCGCACTACCCCCCTCGGGATCAGGGATGATCCAGCGGCTTCGGCGGCTCCTGCCGGTTCACCCGCTCACGGTGCAGCAGGTATAGGCCGGAAGCGACAATAATCGCCGCGCCCACCCAGGTGTAGCCGTCCGGCAGCTGGCCCCAGAAGGCCAGATCCCAGCCGATCACCCAGACTAGGCCGCTGTACTCCAGCGGCGCGATCATCGAGGCTTCGCCCAGCTGGAAGGCCTTGGTCAAGGCGATCTGGCCCAGTGCCCCGGCCAGGCCCATGCCGGCGATCAGCGGCGCGTGCGCCAATTGCAGCGGCACCCAGCCGGGAAGGGCCAGCAGGCCGGCGCCGACGGCCATGATCACCAGGAACCAGACCACCATCGACTGCGAGGTGTCGGTGCGGGTCAGCAGGCTGACCGTGATCGCGGCCACGGCGTAGGCGGTGGCCGCGGCCAGCACCATCAACCCAGGCACCGAAATGAAGCCGTCCACGCCCGGCCGCAGCACCACCAGCACGCCGACCAGGCCGATGCCGATGGCGACCCAGCGCCGCGGCCCGACCCGCTCACCCAGCAGCGGCACCGACAGTGCCGCGATCAGCAGCGGGGCGACGAAATAGATGGTGTAGGCGGTGGACAGCGGCAGGTCGCGCAGGGCGAACACGAAGCAGCCGATCATCGCCATGCCCAGTGCGCCGCGCAGCAGGTGCAGGCCCCAGCGTCGCGGTACCAGCGACCGCGGGCCGGCGCTGACCAGCACCCAGACCAGCACGAATGGCAATGAGGCCGCGCCGCGCAGGAAGGTCACTTCCAGCGTCGGATAGCTGGCCGACAGCTGCTTCATGCCAGCGTCCATCAGCGAGAAACAGGCGACTGCCGCGACCATCCAGGCCACCGCGCGCGAGGGGGAGCGTTGCACGTTCATGGCCCATTATCGCCGACCGCGCCGTTCCGTAGAGTCGAGCTTGCTCGACTGCTCTTCACAAAGCAGTCGAGCAAGCTCGACTCTACAAAAAGCTGGCAGGTCGGCACGATAGAATGGCCCTCACTGAATCCTGCGGAGCCGCGCCCATGCCTTCCTTCGACGTCGTGTCCGAAGTCGACACCCACGAACTGACCAACGCCATCGACCAGGCCAACCGCGAGCTGGCCACCCGCTTCGACTTCAAGGGCGTGGACGCGAAGTTCGAACGCGATGGCGATGTCATCAACCAGACCGCGCCGACCGAGTTCCAGCTCAAGCAGATGAACGACATCCTGCGCGCCCGCCTGGCCGCGCGCGGCATCGACGTGCTCAGCCTGGAATTCGGCGACATCGAGACCAACCTGGCCCAGGCCCGGCAGAAGATCACCGTCAAGCAGGGCATCGAGCAGAAGATCGCCAAGAAGATCGCCGCTGCACTGAAGGACGCCAAGCTGAAGGTGGAAAGCCAGATCAACGGCGACAAGCTGCGCGTGCAGGGCAAGAAGCGCGACGACCTGCAGGACGCCATTGCCGTGCTCAAGGCCGGCAAGTTCGAGCTGCCGCTGCAGTTCAACAACTTCCGCGACTGAGGCCTGCGCCGGGCGTGACCCGGCGCTGCCACCGGCAGGTACGACGGCGCGTTGCCGGCGACGCGCCTACAATGGCCGCCCCGCCAGCCGACGTGCCCGCCATGACCGATTCCCACCTGCCCACCGATGATCCGATCGCCGCCACCCGCCTGTGGCTGGAGCGCATCGTGATCGGCCTGAACCTGTGCCCGTTCGCCAAGGCGGTGTACGTGAAGGACCAGGTCCGCATCGTGCTGAGTGACGCCACCACGCCCGAGGCGCTGGTCGAACAACTGGCCGAAGAGCTGGTGCTGCTCCGCGATACCCCGGCCGAGCAGATCGACACCACGCTGATCGTGCATCCGCAGGTGCTGACCGATTTCCTCGACTACAACGACTTCCTCGACAACGCCGACGCCGCGATCGAGGCGCTGGACCTGCAGGGCATCCTGCAGGTGGCCAGCTTCCACCCGGACTATCAGTTCGACGGCGTGGCCGCGGACGACGCCAGCAACTACACCAACCGGGCGCCCTTCCCCACCCTGCACCTGCTGCGCGAAGACAGCGTGGCGCGCGCGGTGGATGTCTATCCGGACCCCGACGTGATCGTCGAGCGCAACATCCAGACCCTGGACCGCATCGGCGTGGACGGCTGGCATCGCCGCCTGCGCGGCGAAGACCTGTCATGAACACGGTGCCACCGATCGCGGCGTGGCCGGTGGCACCGCTGCAGGGCAAGGTGGTGCTGGTCACCGGCGGCGCCAACGGCATCGGCCGTGGCGTCGCCCAGGCCGTGCTCGGCGCCGGCGGACGCGTGCTGATCGGCGACCTGGACGTGGAAGCCGGCCAGGCCTGCATGGACGAATGGCAGCGCGGTGACGATGCCGCGTTCCAGCGCCTGGACATCGCCGACGAAGCCAGCGTGCGCGACTTCATCGCGGTGGCCCTGCAGCGGTTCGGCCGTATCGATGGACTGGTCAACAACGCCGGCATCGCCGGCCCGCATGGCACATTGCTGCAGGACATGGCGTGGGAGGAATGGCAGCGCCGCCTGTCGTCACTGCACGGCGCCTTCCTGTGCAGCAAGCACGCACTGCCGGCACTCTCGGCCCGCACTGAGGGCGCGATCATCAACATCGCCTCGACCCGCGCCTGGCAGTCTGAAGCGCACAGCGAGGCCTATGCGGCGGCCAAGGGCGGGCTGGTCGCGTTCACCCACGCGCTGGCGATCAGCAGCGGCCCGGCGGTGCGGGTCAACAGCATCAGCCCCGGCTGGATCGGTACAACGGCCTGGCAGGCGCCCCCGCGGCGCCACCAACCCGACTACTCGGCCACCGATCACGCCCAGCACCCGGTCGGCCGTGTTGGCCGCCCCGAGGACATCGGCGCGCTGGCGGTGTACCTGCTGTCGTCGCTGTCCGGCTTCACCACCGGCCAGGACTTCATCGTCGACGGTGGCATGAGCCGGAAGATGATCTACGCCGAATAGAGCACCGCTCTCCGGTGGGTGCGGACCTTGGTCCGCACTATTGCCAAAAGGTGCCAACCAAGGTTGGCACCTACCAAGGCGTTACGCCATGCCCGAATGGCGCAGCAGCGCGTCGATCTGCGGCGCGCGGCCACGGAAGGCCTTGAAGTTCTCCGCAGCCGGACGGCTGCCGCCGCGCGACAGGATTTCATCGCGGAAGCGCGCACCGGTTTCAGCCAGTGCCTGCGGTGCTTCCTCGAACGCGGCGTAGGCATCGGCGCTGAGCACCTCAGCCCACTTGTAGCTGTAGTAACCCGCCGCATAGCCACCGGCAAAAATGTGGCTGAACTGGTGCGGGAAGCGGTTCCAGACCGGCGGAAGGTTCACCGCCACGTCCGCGCGTACGCGGTCCAGCAGTGCCAGCACGCTGTCCTGCGCCGGTTCGAACTGGCTGTGCAGCAGCATGTCGAACAAGCCGAATTCCAGCTGGCGCACGGTGGCCATACCGCTGTGGAAATTGCGCGCGGCCAGCATGCGCTCGTACAGCGCGCGCGGCAGCGGCTCGCCGCTTTCGACGTGCGCGGTCATGGCCTGCAGGTGGTCCCACTCCCAGCAGAAGTTCTCCATGAACTGGCTGGGCAGTTCCACCGCATCCCATTCCACGCCATTGATGCCGGCCACGCCCAGTTCTCCGATGCGGGTCAGCAGCTGGTGCAGTCCGTGGCCCATCTCATGGAACAGGGTGGTCACTTCGTTGTGGCTGAAGGTGGCCGGCTTGCCGTTGGCACCACGGCCGAAGTTGCATACCAGATAGACCAGCGGCGTCTGCACGCTGCCATCGGCGCGCTCGCGGCGGTTGCGGCAATCATCCATCCACGCACCGCCACGCTTGCCCTCGCGCGCATACAGGTCCAGGTAGAACTGGCCGACCAGCGCGCCCTGCGCATCGACCAGGCGGAAGAAACGCACATCCTCATGCCACACCGGCGCGCTGTCTTCCTGCACGCGCAGGCCATACAGCTGCTCGATCACCGAGAACAGGCCGCCCAGTACCTTCGGTTCGGTGAAGTACTGCTTCACGTCCTGCTCGGAATAGCTGTAGCGCGCCTGCTTCAGGCGATCGGCGGCGAACGCCAGGTCCCAGGCCTGCAGGCTGTCGATGCCCAGCTGTTCTCGCGCGAACTGCTCCAGCTCGGCGCGATCCTTGGCCGCGAACGGCTTGGCACGCGCGGCCAGGTCACGCAGGAAACCCAGCACCTCGGCCGGGTCCTGCGCCATCTTGGTCGCTACCGAATAATCGCCGTAGGAAGCGAAGCCGAGCAGCGCGGCCAGCTCCGTACGCAGGGCCAGGATGCGGTCGATGTTGCCGCTGTTGTCCAGCGCGTCGTCGCCGAATTCGGACGCGCGCTGCGCACTGGCCCGGTACAGGATCTCGCGCAGGTCACGGTCTTCGGCCCAGGTCTGCACCGGCAGGTAGCACGGCATCTGCAGGGTCAGCTTCCAGCCCTGCTTTCCGTCCTTTTCCGCCGCAGCGTGCGCGGCGGCCTTCACGTCCTCCGGCAGGCCGGCCAGGCGCGCTTCATCCTCGATGATCAGCGACCACGCATCGGTGGCGTCGAGCACATTCTGCGAGAACTTCGCCGACAGCGCCGACAGCTCTTCCTTGATCGCAGCAAAGCGCTGCTGCGCCTCGGGCGCCAGCTCGGCACCGCCCAGGCGGAAATCACGCAGGGTGTTGTCCAGCACCTTGCGCTGGGCCTCGTCAAAACCCGCGGCTTCCGGGCTGGCGGCCAGCGCCTGGTACTGGCGGTACAGCGCCAGGTTCTGGCCCAGCGCGCTGGCGAAGCGGGTCACCCGCGGCAGGTTGCTGTTGTAAGCCTCACGCAGTTCCGGGGTGTTGACCACGCCCTGCAGATGGCCGACCAGGCCCCAGGCGCGCCACAGACGCTCGGTGGCGTCATCCAGCGGGGCGACGAAGCTCTCCCAGCGCACTGGCTGCACCTGCTCGGCGGCGCTGACAGCCGCTTCGGCCTCGGCCAGCAGCACATCCAGCGCCGGCGCCACGTGCTCGGGGCGGATCGCCTCGAAGCGCGGCAGGCCGGAAAAATCGAGCAGGGGGTTGGCAGCGGTCACGGCAGATCTCCAGGGTACGGGCCCGGCAGGCGGGCAGCCTGGTACATATGGCGCTGGCGGGCGTGGCTGACAAGGGGGTGACGCCTGGCATTCACGTCGGCCTTACGGTCGCGGCTCGAAGCTCTGGCTGCGGGGGAGTCCGCAGCGGTACGTACCGAACGAGGCCCTACATGGAAGGTCTGGCTGCAGTTGCATCCGCCCCAGCGGCGCGGTCACTGGCGTTGTCTGCCAGCCCGGCCGAACTGACCTGGATCGCCGCGCTGTGCGATGCCGGCGACGACGCCCCGCGCCACCTGCAGCAGCTGCAGGCGGTGCTGCAGCAGGGCGGCACGTTCAATGACGCCCAGGAGTGGTACCCGTTCGAAGTGATCGAGCGCGGCGCCAGCCAGCTGCAGCTGGGCCATGAACGCGAGTTCGTGATCTGCGTGCTGCTGTGGCTGCAGGCCCTTGCCCAGGGCCGCGCCAGCACGCTGGATCCCAGCCTGCACCTGGATGATCGCGCGATGGACATCGAGGCGCTGCCCGATGCCTTGCGTGATGCGGTGCTGGATGCGTTCACCGCGGCGGGGTACTGAGCGGGCCGCAGCGGTGACCGGTGACCGGTCACCGGTAGAGTCGACTGTTAGTCGACTATCGCGCGCAGCGCGGCATTTTCACGACCTGAACGGAGAGCAGTCGACTAACAGTCGACTGTACCGCGCCGATCCACATCCAGCCGTGCGTTGCCGCATTACAGCGCTTCCAGGCTGCTCCACGGCAGTTCCGGCAAGCCCTGCCCGGCCACCGCTGCCGCCAGCTGCGCATCGGCGCGCTCGACATCAATGCCCTGCCGCACGTACCACGCCGGATCGTAATAGCTCTGCGCGTAACGCTCGCCGCTGTCGCACAGGATGCTGACGATGCTGCCGTGGTGACCGGCCTCGCGCATCCACTGCGCGGCCTGCAGTACGCCGATGAAGTTGGTGCCGGTGGAACCACCGACGCGGCGGCCGAGCTGGCGGCTGACATGGCGCATCGCGGCCAGGCTCAGCGCGTCGGGCACCTTCACCATCGCGTCGACGCTGGTCGGGATGAAACTCGGCTCCACCCGCGGCCGGCCGATGCCTTCCACGCGCGAACCACCGCTGCAGGTCAGGCCTCGCCAGTCCGGCTCACCGGCCACGGCAGCCTTGTAGCCATCGAAGAACACCGACACTTCCGGGTCCGCGCACAGGATGCGGGTGTCGTGCCGGCGATAGCTGACATAGCGGCCCAGCGTCGCGGCGGTACCACCGGTACCGGGGCTGCACACGATCCATTCCGGGATCGGGCTGGGTTCCTCGGCCATCTGCTTGAAGATGGATTCGGCGATGTTGTTGTTGGCACGCCAGTCGGTGGCGCGCTCGGCGTAGGTGAACTGATCCATGAAGTGGCCGCCGGTTTCGCGGGCCAGTTTTTCCGAATCGCAGTTGAGGTCGCAGGCGCGCTCGACCAGGTGGCAACGGCCGCCATGGAATTCGATCGCCGCAATCTTCTCCGGCGAGGTGGTGGCCGGAATCACCGCGATGAACGGCAGGCCGAGCAGGCGCGCGAAATAGGCTTCGGACACCGCGGTCGAGCCGCTGGAGGCCTCGATCACCGGCCGGCCCTCGCGCAGCCAGCCATTGGCCAGCGCATACAGGAACAGCGAGCGGGCCAACCGGTGCTTGAGGCTTCCGGTGGGATGGCTCGATTCATCTTTCAGGTACAGGTCGATGCCCTCGAACCCGGGCAGCGCCAGCGGGATCAGGTGGGTATCGGCGGAACGGTTGAAATCGGCTTCGATCTTGCGGATGGCGGCAGCCACCCATTCACGCTGCGACATGGCGGGCCATCGGTGTCAGGACGGAACGGTGCGATCCGGCCATTGTACGTCGCGGTGCGGTCAGGTGCTGCTCGCTAGAATGGGGACATCCGGCCGGCAACGGCCCTGTCCGAAGGATCTCCCCCATGACCATTCCCGCCCTGCGCGATGTCCCCGGCGTCGCCGCCCAGGCCCCGGCCGAAACCCGCGGCTTCGTGTTCAACCACACCATGCTGCGGGTGAAGGACATCACCGCCTCGCTGGACTTCTACACCCGCGTGCTCGGCTACCAGCTGATCGACAAGCGCGACTTCGCGGAGGCCCAGTTCAGCCTGTACTTCCTGGCCTACGTGCCGGCCGGCGCGGTGGTGCCGGAAGACGACGCCCAGCGCCGCCTGTGGATGGCCGGCCTGCCGGGCGTGCTGGAACTGACCCACAACCATGGCACCGAGACCCAGGACGGCGCGGTCTACCACGACGGCAACAGCGACCCGCGCGGCTTCGGCCATATCTGCGTGTCGGTGCCGGACATCGAAGCCGCCTGCCAGCGCTTCGAGGACCTCGGCGTGACCTTCCAGAAGCGCCTGACCGACGGCCGCATGAAGAACCTGGCCTTCATCAAGGACCCGGACGGCTACTGGGTCGAAATCATCGCCAACTGACCCGAAAAGGGGACGGAGGGGATTAAGCCGTTTCTGGCACTATTGGCCGGAAGCGACTTAATTCCCTCCGTCCCCTTTTTTGCGAGGTTGGTATGGAAACGATGGAACTGCACCGCGGCCGTTTGATCGACCATCTGCAGCTTGTGGTGCGTGACCTGGCCGCCAGCCGCCGCTTCTACCAGGCGGTGTTCGATACGATCGGCATCCCGATCGCCGGCGAAGGCGATGACTACTTCTGGGCCGATGAGCTGTTCGTTTCCAGCGCCAGCAGCGAGGCCGCCGCTGGCCAGCTGACCGGCCGCCATCACCTGGCCTTCCAGGCGCGCGACAGCGCCACCGTCGATGCCTTCCACACCGCCGCGATCGCCGCTGGCGGCACCGACAATGGCGCGCCGGGCGAACGCCCCTACCATCCGGGCTACTACGGCGCCTTCGTACTCGACCCGGACGGCAACAACATCGAAGTGGTCTACCACGGGCCGGCGAACTACAGCGCCGATTCGGTAAAGGTCACGTTCTGATTTCACCGATGCCGTGAACGAAGAAGCCGGGCAATGCCCGGCTTCTCTGCTTCCAGCACTGCAGCCCTCAGTGAGCGGCCATGTAGATGTCCTGAAGCACGGCCTTTTCCAGCTCCAGCTCGCCCAGCAGGTTCTTCACGATGTCGCCCAGGCTGAGGATGCCGACCAGGCGGGTGCCTTCGGTGACCATCAGATGACGGCGCCGCGAGTACGTCATCAATGACATGGCCTGTTTCAGCGTAGCCTCGGGCGAGATACCTTCCAGGCCGGTGGTCGGCACGCTGGAAATCACCCGGCGGCCGGCCTGCGGGCCGTCGTCGGCCAGGGTACGCACGATGTCCTTTTCGGAAATGATGCCCACCGGGGCATCGTCCTTCATCACCACCAGCGCAGCGATCTTGTTCGCGCTCATCTTGTGGGCAGCGGCACCGATGGTGTCTTCGGCGTCGATGGTGATGACAGCTTCTTTCTTGGATTGCAGGAGTTCGCGGACGTTCATTCTTGTTTCCTGGTGCAGGTCACTGAAGTCAAAAAAGTGTGCTCTTCCGATACGCCCCCTCCCCGGGAACAGACCTTTCAGCGCACGTCTGGCGCACGTGCCTGCCCTGGGAGATGCATCGGCAGGCGACGTACTGCAACGCGAACGAGGTGGGCTCAACCGCTCAACCCATGCCTCGGTCAAATCGATTCTACGACTGCGACCATCGGTCACTACCGGCATCGATAGGACAGTTCGTCGTGGGAACCAAGCGACGATCCAGAGAATGGCACCGTGGCTGAAACCGCCGCTGAATACAGGCGGCATTGCGCATTAAAGATTGATCGCGCCCTGCCGCAGGCGGACAGAACGACCGGTGGCTGTCCCACTTGATGCGGTTACCTGCGCAAACGAAAGGGGGCCACATGGGTCCCCTTCGTGTACCGCATCCAGGTCGAGCAGCCGGCGTTACTCCACCGTCACGCTCTTGGCCAGGTTGCGCGGCTTGTCCACGTCAGTGCCGCGCGCCAGCGCGGTGTGGTAGGCCAGCAGCTGCACCGGAATGGTGTGCACGATCGGGCTGAGCACGCCGGCGTGGCGCGGCGTGCGGATCACGTGCACGCCTTCGGACTCGTTGAAGTTGCTGTCCTGGTCGGCGAACACGAACAGCTCGCCACCACGGGCGCGCACTTCCTGCATGTTCGACTTCACCTTCTCCAGCAGGCTGTCGTTGGGGGCGATCACCACCACCGGCATGTCCTCGTCCACCAGCGCCAGCGGGCCGTGCTTCAGCTCGCCCGCCGGATAGGCTTCGGCATGGATGTAGGAGATTTCCTTGAGCTTGAGCGAGCCTTCCAGCGCGATCGGGTAGTGCAGGCCGCGGCCCAGGAACAGCGCGCTGCTCTTGCGCGCGAAACGCTCGGCCCATGCCGCGATCTGCGGCTCCATGTTCAGTGCATGCTGCACGCTGCCCGGCAGGAAGCGCAGCTGCTCCAGGTAGTCCGCTTCCTGTGCTGCGTCGATGCGGCCACGCAGCTTGCCCAGCACCACGGTCAGCTGGAACAGCGCGGCCAGCTGGGTGGTGAAGGCCTTGGTCGAGGCCACGCCGATCTCGGCACCGGCGCGGGTGTAGCAGACCAGCTCGCTGGCGCGCGGGATCGCACTTTCCGGCACGTTGCAGATCGACAGCGTGTGCTTGTGGCCGAGCGACTTGGCGTACTTCAGCGCTTCCATCGTATCCAGCGTTTCGCCGGACTGGGAGATGGTGACGATCAGGTGCTTCGGGTTCGCATAGGCCGCGCGGTAGCGGTACTCGCTGGCGATCTCCACGCTGCACGGCAGGCCGGCGATGGCTTCGATCCAGTAGCGCGCGGTCAGGCCGGCGTAATAGCTGGTACCGCAGGCGATGATCTGCACGCCTTCGATGCCCGACAGCACCGCTTCGGCGTTCTTGCCGAACAGCTCGGCCGGGAAGCCACCGGCGTCGATTGCCGCCTCGATGGTGTCACCCAGGGCGCGCGGCTGCTCGTGGATTTCCTTCTGCATGAAGTGGCGATACGGGCCCAGCTCCAGCGATGCCAGCGACACGTCGGACAGATGCACGTCGCGCTCGATCGGCTGATCGTGCTCGTCGAAGATGCGCACACCGTCGCGGCGGATCTCGGCCGTGTCGCCCTCTTCCAGGAAAATCACCTTGCGGGTGGCCGAGATCACGGCCGAGACATCGGAGGCAACGAAGTTCTCGCCTTCACCCAGGCCGATCAGCAGCGGGCAGCCCATGCGCGCGCAGACAAAGCGCTCCGGCTCGGCACGGCTGACCACGGCCAGTGCGTAGGCACCGGTCAGCTCCTTCACCGTGTGCTGCAGCGCCACCAGCAGATCGTCGCCATCCTTCAGGTGATGATGGATCAGGTGCGCGATGACTTCGGTGTCGGTCTGCGACTCGAAGGTGTAACCCAGCGCGCGCAGCCTTTCGCGCTGCTCTTCGTGGTTCTCGATGATGCCGTTGTGCACCAGCGCCACGCCCTGGCTGATGTGCGGATGCGCATTGGCCTCGGTGACGCCGCCGTGGGTGGCCCAGCGCGTGTGGCCGATGCCCAGCACCGCATTGAAGCCTTCAGCCTCGGCCGCCGTGGCCATTTCCGACACACGGCCGGTACGGCGCACGCGACGCACCTCCGGCCGTTCGCCCTGATCGATCACGGCGATGCCCGAGGAATCGTAACCACGGTACTCAAGGCGCTTGAGGCCCTCGATCAACACCGGCACTACGTCGCGATCGGCGATCGCACCCACGATTCCACACATGTCACGCAATTCCTTGAAGACGATCGGCGCATTCTAGCCTGCGTGTCCGGGTTCCCCCTCCTGTCCGCTTAATGAAAGTGTCCGGAAAGGTGTCCGCGGACACCCGGACATCGCTACGGACCCGACAAGCCATTGATCTGAAACAGAATAAAGTTGGCACGCTACGTGCTTGGTATTGGGTACCACCGCAAGGCACGCATCCGATGATCCGCGACACTTCCGCCCAGGACCAGATCGTTTCCTCCGCACCGGCCAGCGCCACCCGCGCCAACTGGCACCGCTACCGTTGGCCGGCGGCGGGCGCCCTCGTGCTGCTGGCCGGCATCGGCTGGGCCGTGCACGCCTGGTCCAACGCCAGCCGCTCCTTCGACAGCAGCCGCGTGCGCATCGCCGAAGTGAAGCGGGGCGACCTGGTCCGTGACATCGCGGCCGACGGCCGGGTGATCGCCGCCAACAGCCCGATCCTGTACGCCATCTCGGCCGGTACCGTGGACCTGAAGGTGGTTGCCGGCGACGTGGTCAAGAAGGGCCAGGAACTGGCGGTCATCGACAGCCCGGAACTGCGCAGCAAGCTGGCCCAGGAACAGGCCACCCTGGCCGGCCTGGAAGCCGAGGCCAGCCGCGCAGCGCTGGACGCGACCCTGGCCCGCGCCAAGTCGCGCAAGGAAACCGACCAGGCCACCATCGAACGGCAGGCCGCCGACCGCGACCTGCAGCGCTACCAGCGCGGCTACGACGGCGGTGCGGTGCCGCAGATCGACCTGGCCAAGGCCAAGGACTCGCTGAAGAAGGCCGACATCACCCTGGCCAACGCCACCACCGATGCACGCCTGCAGAGCCAGGGCGCCGACCTGGACGCACGCAACAAGCGGCTGCTGGCTGATCGCCAGAAGGCCGTGGTGGCCGAAGTCCAGCGCCAGGTCGATGCACTGACCCTGCGCGCGCCGTTCGATGGCCAGGTCGGCCAGGTGCAGGCGATCCAGTCCACCAACCTGGCCGCCAACGCACCGGTGCTGGGCGTTGTCGACCTGTCCAAGTTCGAAGTCGAGATCAAGGTTCCGGAGAGCTTCGCCCGTGACCTGGCGATCGGCATGCCCGCACAGCTGACCGGCGGCAACGGCCAGCCGTTCCCGGGCGAGATCAGCGCGGTGTCGCCGGAGGTGGTCAACGGCGAGGTCAACGCCCGCGTGCGCTTCGCCAGCGCGCAGCCGGAGGGCCTGCGCCAGAGCCAGCGGATGTCGGTGCGCGTGCTGCTCGATACCCGCAGGAACGTGCTGAAGGTCGAGCGCGGCCCGTTCGTCGAACAGGGCAACGGCATCGCTTACGTGATGGATGGCCGCACCGCCGTGCGCCGTCCGGTGGAACTGGGCGTCAGCAGCCTGGGCGAAGTGGAAATCAAGTCGGGTGTGCAACCGGGCGACCGCATCGTGGTCTCCGGCAGCGACCTGTTCAAGGACGCCGAACGCGTCTCCGTCAACTGATACCTGAACCCTGAATCCTGGAGAGAGGACACCCCATGTACATGCTCGAAATGCGTTCGGTCGCCAAGGTCTTCCGCACCGAACAGGTGGAAACCCACGCACTGCGCTCGCTGGAACTGCAGGTCAAGGAAGGCGAGTTCGTCGCCGTCACCGGTCCGTCCGGCTCCGGCAAGACCACCTTCCTCAACATCGCCGGCCTGCTGGAAACCTTCACCAGCGGCACCTACATGCTGGACGGGCAGGACGTGAGCACGCTGGGCGACGATGCCCGCAGCCGCCTGCGCAACCAGAAGATCGGCTTCATCTTCCAGGGCTTCAACCTGATCCCCGACCTCAATCTGTTCGACAACGTCGACGTACCGCTGCGCTACCGGAAGATGAGTGCCAACGAACGCCGCGAGCGCATCGAGAAGGCACTGAGCCAGGTCGGCCTCGGCTCGCGCATGAAGCACTACCCCAACGAGCTGTCAGGCGGCCAGCAGCAGCGTGCCGCGATCGCACGCGCCCTGGCCGGCAGCCCGCGCCTGCTGCTGGCCGACGAACCGACCGGCAACCTGGATACGCAAATGGCACGCGGCGTGATGGAGCTGCTGGAAGAGATCAATGCGGCCGGCACCACCATCGTGATGGTCACCCACGATCCGGAGCTGGCCGCACGTGCGCAGCGCAACGTGCACATCGTCGACGGCCAGGTGACCGACCTGGTGCGTGAGCCGGTGCTGGCCACGCCCGTGCGCCACATCGTCGCCGTCAACGAGTGAGGGCACGACCATGTTCGCCTACTACGCCCGACTGGCGGCGCGCAGCTTCCGCCGCAACAAGGTCCTGACCGCACTGATGGTGGTTGCCATCGCACTCGGCATCGGCGCCTCGATGACCACGCTGACCGTCTTCCACGTGCTGTCCGGCGACCCGATTCCCGGCAAGAGCGATCGGCTGTTCTACGTGCAGCTTGATGCCGCGACCGGCGCCTACGTCGCTGGCGAAGAGCCGGAAACCCAGTTGACCCGCTTCGACGGTGAAGCGCTGCTGCGCGAAGCCAAGGGTGAGCGCCAGGCGCTGATGAGCGGCGGCGGCGGCACCATCGAGCCGGACAACAGCACGCTCAAGCCCTTCAGCATCGACACCCGCTGGACCTCGGCCGACTTCTTCCCGATGTTCGAGGTGCCCATGCAGTACGGCCGGCCGTGGACGCGGGAGGACGATGAAGGCCGCGCACGCGTGGTGGTCATCTCCAAGGCGCTCAACGACAAGCTGTTCCAGGGCGCCAACAGCGTGGGCCGCGACCTGCGCATGGAGGGCCAGAGCTACCGCATCGTCGGCGTAATGAAGGAATGGAGCCCGGAGCCGCACTTCTATGACCTGACCACCGGCAGCTACGGCAAGAACGAAGACCTGCTGCTGCCGATCTCCACCTCGTTCGACCTGAAGCTCGGCAACAACGGCAACATGAACTGCTTCGGCGAAAATCCCGACGGCAACAGCTACTCGCTCAATGCGCCGTGCGCCTGGCTGCAGTACTGGGTGGAACTGGACCCGTCCAAGGCCGCCGACTACCGCCGCTACCTGGAAAACTACTCGACCCAGCAGCGTGAGGCCGGCCGCTTCAAGCACCCGCCGAACGTGCGCCTGCGCACCGTGATGGAATGGCTGGACTTCAACGGCGCAGTACCCAGCGACGTGCGCCTGCAGCTGTGGCTGGCACTGGGCTTCCTCGGGGTCTGCCTGGTCAACACGGTGGGCCTGCTGCTGGCCAAGTTCCTGCGCCGCAGCGGTGAGATCGGCGTGCGCCGTGCCCTCGGTGCCAGCCGCGGCCAGATCTTCCTGCAGTGCCTGGTGGAAGCCGGCGCAGTCGGCGTGGTCGGCGGCGTGCTCGGCATCGGGCTGGCCCTGCTCGGCCTGTACGCGGTGCGCCAGCAACCGGTGGACTACGCGCAGCTCGCTCATCTGGACGGCAGCATGCTGCTGCTCGCACTGGGCCTGACCCTGTTCGCCAGCCTTGCCGCCGGTTTCCTGCCGGCCTGGCGTGCGATGCAGGTCACCCCGGCCATCCAGCTCAAGTCGCAGTAAGTACCGGAACGAGGACTCCCATGGACATCCGCCCCATCCTCAGCACCCTGCGCCGGCACAAGACTGCTGCCGCCCTGATCGTGCTGGAAGTCGCCCTGACCTGCGCCATCGTCTGCAACGCGCTGTTCCTGGTCAGCCAGCGCGTCGACAAGATCAGCATGCCCAGCGGCATCGCCGAGAACGAACTGGTGATGCTGCGGGTCAGCGGCATCGGCGAGCAGACCAACGCCATGGCACGCACCCGCGAAGACCTGGCGGCACTGCGCGCGATTCCCGGCGTCACCAGTGCCACCATCATCAACCAGGTGCCGTTCCGCAACGGCTCCTCCAGCAGCAGCATCTCCCGCGAGGTCGACCAGGAGCGCCCGACCACGAATGCGTCGATGTACACCCTGTCCGAAGGCGGCCTGGGCACGATGGGAATCAACCTCATCGCAGGCCGCGACTTCCTTCCCGGCGAGTACATCGAGTTCAAGGACGCCTCCAAGGGCGGTGCCAAGCAGAAGGCCGTTCCCGTGATCCTCACCCAGAGCACTGCCGCGAAGATGGAGCCCAACGGCAGCGCGCTGGGCAAGACCTACTACATGGGCAAGCAACCCTTGAACGTGGTCGGTATCGTCGACACGCTCAGCACGCCCAATGGCTGGAACGACAACTGGACCAATTCGATGCTGCTGCCGCTGCAGCGGTCCTTCGACGAAGGTGGCACGTACGTGCTGCGGACCGATCCGGCACGACGCCAGGAAGTACTCGATGCTGCCGCCGCGGCGCTGGAACGCATCGACCCGAACCGGCTGATGCGCGACAAGCTGACCTACGAGGACCAGCGCAAGGACTACTTCAAGAACGACCGCGCAATGGTCGGCCTGCTGGTCACCGTGTGCGTGTCGCTGCTGGTGGTCACCGCGCTGGGCATCATCGGCCTGGCCAGCTTCTGGGTGCAGCAGCGCAGCAAGCAGATCGGCATCCGCCGCGCGCTCGGCGCTACCCGCGGGCAGATCCTGCGCTACTTCCAGACCGAGAACTTCCTGCTGGCCACACTGGGCATCGTGCTGGGCATGCTGGCGGCCTACGCCATCAACCTCGCCCTGATGAACATGTACGAGCTGCCGCGCATGCCGCTGTATTACCTGCCACTGGGTGCGCTGCTGCTGTGGGCGCTGGGCCAGATCGCGGTGTTCGGGCCGGCGCGGCGTGCTGCAGCGGTACCGCCGGCGGTTGCCACGCGGGGCGCCTGAGATGCGCGCCTGCTGGCTGCTGCTGATGCTGCTTCCATCCCTGCCGGCCCTGGCCGGCAGCAGCAGCGCGCAGACGCTGGAGTGGCGCCAGCAGGATGCACGGCTGGCGCTGCGCTCGACCGAAGGCCAGGTGCGGGTGGAAGCCGCTGCCCCCGAAGCCCGCTTCGGCGTGCGCAGCGGTGACCGCATCCTGCGCGTGGATGACACCGCCGTGCGCAGGATCGAGCATCTGACCGAAGCCCTGCGCCACTCCACCGCCCCCACCGCCTACCTGTTGCTGCGCCGCGACAGGCGCGAACTGACCGTACCGGTGAATGCGGCTGCCTGGCGCCTGGCACTGGTTGCTCCGCCGCCGCCGCCACCGCCTCCTCCGCCGCGGTAAGCCCGGACCGCGCCTGCGGCCACGGGTTTGGCTATGCTTGATGGGTGGCGCCGGGCTCTCCCGGCGTGTGGACACGAACGGCTCCAACGGCGCCGCCCATCCCTTTCTGCAGAACCGCTTGATGCCTTCGATCCTGATCATCGACGACAACGCCAGCGTGGGTACCGCGCTGGACGTGCTGTTCTCCCTGCACGACATCGACACCCTGCAGGCACAGAGCCCGACCGAGGGCCTGGCACTGCTCGAGTCGCAGCCGGTCGACCTGGTGATCCAGGACATGAATTTCAGCGAGGACACCACGTCCGGAGAGGAAGGCGAGGCTCTGTTCGCGCAGATCCGCGAACGCCACCCGGACCTGCCGGTGATCCTGCTCACGGCCTGGACCCATCTGAGCAGCGCGGTGGACCTGGTCAAGGCCGGTGCCGCCGACTACCTGGCCAAGCCGTGGGACGACCGCAAGCTGCTGACCACGGTCAACAACCTGCTGGAGTTGTCCGAGGCACGTCGCGAACTGGACCGGCGTCGCAGCCGTGAACTGCGCCAGCGCAACGCACTGGAAGAGAAGTACGACCTGTGCGGCGCCGTGTTCGCCGACCCGGCCAGCGAGCGTGTCATCGCCCTGGCCTGCCAGGTCGCGCGCTCGGAGCTACCGGTGCTGATCACCGGTCCCAACGGCGCCGGCAAGGAGAAAATCGCGCAGATCATCCAGGCCAATTCGCTGGTGGCCAAGGGCCCGTTCATCACCGTCAACTGCGGTGCGTTGCCATCGGAACTGATCGAAGCCGAACTTTTCGGCGCCGAGGCCGGTGCCTACACCGGCGCCAACAAGGCACGCGAGGGCAAGTTCGAAGCGGCCGACGGCGGCACCCTGTTCCTCGACGAGATCGGCAACCTGTCGCTGGGCGGGCAGATGAAGCTGCTGCGCGTGCTGGAAACCGGCCGCTTCGAGCGCCTGGGCTCCAACCGCGAGCGCCAGGTCAAGGTGCGCGTGGTCAGTGCGACCAATGCCGACCTTCCGGCCATGATCCGCGACGGCACCTTCCGCGAAGATCTCTATTACCGCCTCAACACGGTGGAACTGGTGCTGCCGCCACTGGCCGAACGCCCGGGCGACATCGTGCCCCTGGCCGAGCGTTTCCTGGCCACCGACAAGCCACTGTCCAGTGCCGCGGCCACTGCGCTGCAGCGGCATCCGTGGCCCGGCAATGTGCGTGAACTGCGCAATGTGATCCAGCGCGCCCAGCTGCTGGCCACCGGCAGCCGCATCGAAGTGGCTGACCTCAACCTGCCGCGCACCGCGGCGGCACCGCGCCCGGCACCGGGTGCCGGCAATGATCCTGATCGCGCGCGCATCGAAGATGTGCTGGCACGCAACCATGGCGTGATCGCGCAGGCCGCGGCCGAGCTCGGGCTCAGCCGCCAGGCGCTGTACCGGCGCATGGACCGCCACGGCATTCCGCGCGAATGAAGCGGCGCTCGTTCACCTTCCGCCTGTTCCTGCGCCTGCTGCCGGTGCTGGCGCTGGCCGCCGCGTTGCCGTGGCTGCTGGCGTACTGGATGGATCACGGCTGGGTGATCACCACGGTATCGACGCTGGTCCTGCTGTCGCTGATGTGGTGGACCCTGCGCCGCGCGACCGCACCGGTGCGCTCGCTGATGCGCGCCCTCTCCGGCACCACCAGCAGCTACCGCGATGGCGAGTACAACTTCGGCGTGCACTGGCCGGGCAATGACGAGCTGGGCGACCTGGTGCAGGCACACCGCGAGCTGGGCGATGTGCTGCGTGCGCAGCGGCAAGGGCTGGTGCAGCGCGAACTGCTGCTCGACACCATGGTGCAGAACACGCCGGTGGCGATGCTGCTGATCGCGTCCGGCGGCGATGGCATCGCCCGCGTGGTGTTCTCCAACCTGGCCGCGCGCAAGCTGCTGCACGGCGGCTGGAAGCTGGAAGGCCAGCGCCTGGAAGATGTGCTGGAACAGGTGCCGGTGGAGCTGCGCGACGCGATCGCCCGTGGCGGCGACAGCCTGTTCGCGGTGCATGCCGAAGGCGAGGACGGCGACGAGGACGACGAGCAGGTCTACCACCTCTCACGCCGCGCGTTCCAGCTCAACGGCCGCCCGCACGACCTGCTGCTGGTACGCCTGCTGACCGCCGAACTGCGGCGCCAGGAAGTGCAGACCTGGAAGAAGGTGATCCGGGTGATCAGCCACGAACTCAACAACTCGCTGGCGCCGATCGCTTCGCTGGCCCATTCCGGCGGCGTGCTGGTGCAGCGCGAACGCTTCGACCGGCTGCCGGAAATCTTCACCACCATCGAAGACCGTGCACGCCACCTGGAGGGCTTCATCCGTGGCTATGCGCGCTTTGCCAAGCTGCCGCAGCCTCAGCTGCAGACCGTGCACTGGGCGCCGTTCCTGTCCAGCCTGCGCCAGCAGATTCCGTTCACCATGGAGCACGAGCCGGACGAAGCGCTGAGCAGCCGCATCGACATCGCGCAGTTCGGGCAGGCGCTGTTGAACCTGCTGAAGAACGCGCACGAAGCCTGCGCGGAAGCCGATCCGCCCAATGATGACGTGCAGGTGCAGCTGACACGGCTGCCGCAATGGCTGCGCCTGGACGTGCTGGACCGCGGCAAGGGCATGAACGAGCAGGTACTGCAGAACGCACTGATGCCGTTCTATTCGACCAAGCGCAATGGCACCGGATTGGGGTTGGCGCTGACCCGCGAGATCGTGGAGGCGCACGGTGGGCGGGTGTCGCTGCAGAATCGCGGCGATGGCGGGTTGTGCGTGTCGATCCTGCTGCCGGCGGGTTGAGCCGGCCGATGGGGTAGATCCACGCCATGCGTGGATGTGCCGACCAAGCTCGGCACCTACCCAACCCGTCGCATCGCCACCCGCACGTGCATCGGAAACCCGAGCGCAGCCTCTTCGGCCATGACGGCGCGCAGGCCGTCGCTCCACTCCGCCTCAGGCACTATGTCGAAGCCTTCGCTGGCATAGAAGGCCGCATTCCACGGCACGTCGGACAAGGTGGTCAGCACCGCTGCAGCAAAGCCGGCGGCCCTGGCCTGCGCCAAGGCATGCCGCAGCAATGCACGGCCATGGCCTCGACGCGCATGCGCGGGGTCCACATCCATCTGCAGGACATGGAACTCGCCACACAGCGCGCCGCCCAGCAGATAGCCGGCGATGCCACCGTCAGCCGCATCCACGACCCATAGCTGCCGGCGCTCAAGGCCGTCCTGCAGTGTCGGCAGATCCAGGCCGTGAGCGGCAAATACCGGATAGGCTTCGTGACCCTTCAGCCGTTCGCCAGCGCGCTGCTCGATGCCCGGCAGCACGCCGAGTTCATCGGCGCGCGGAATGCGGGGCTCAGGACTTCTTGAGCGGGCGCTTCCAGCCATCGATGGTTTCCTGCCGTGCGCGTGCCAGGGTCAGCTTGCCGTCCGGCGCGTTGCGGGTGATGACCGAACCGGCGGCGATGGTCGCGCCTTCGCCGATGGTCACCGGCGCCACCAGCGAACTGTTGGAACCGATGAACGCGCTGTCGCCAATGGTGGTGGTCGACTTGTTCACGCCGTCGTAGTTGCAGGTGATGGTGCCGGCACCGATGTTCACCCTGCTGCCGATCACCGCGTCGCCCAGGTAGGTCAAATGGTTGGCCTTGCTGCCGACGCCGAGGGTAACCTTCTTGGTTTCGACGAAGTTGCCGACGTGCACGCCATCGGCCAGCACGGTACCCGGGCGCAGGCGCGCGAACGGGCCGACCAGCGCAGCACCCTCGGTGACCACGCCTTCCAGATCGCAGTGCGCGCGCACTTCCGTGCCCGGCCCGAGGTTGACGTCCTTCAGGCGGTTGAACGGACCGACGGTGACGCCGTCGCCGAGCACGACGGTGCCCTCCAGGACCACATCGACATCGATCAGCACGTCACTGCCCACGCTGACCGTGCCGCGGATGTCCAGACGCGCCGGATCACGCACGCGCGCCCCCTGCGCGCACAGGGCACGTACCGCGCGCCGCTGCCAGGCGCGCTCCAGCTGTGACAGCTGCCAGGGATCGTTCGCGCCCTCGGCTTCCTGCGCGTCGGCGACCAGCGCCATTTCGGCCGGGGTGTACTCGTGTGCAGCAAAGGCGAAGACATCCGTCAGGTAGTACTCGCCCTGTGCGTTACTGTTGGAAAGCTGCGACAGCCAGCGGCGCAGTGCGGTCGACTCGGCCGCGATGATGCCGGTATTGATCGTGCGCACGCGCAGTTGATCGTCAGTGGCATCCTTCTGCTCGACGATCGAGCCGACCTTGCCCTCGGCATCGCGCAGCACGCGGCCATAGCCGGTCGGGTCGTCCACCTCGGCGACCAGCACCGCCAGGCGGCCCGGCTGCGCCAGCAGGTCACGCAGGGTCTGCGCGCGGATCAGCGGCACGTCGCCGTACAGCACCAGCACCTGTGCGGCATCGGGCACCTGCGGCATTGCCTGCGCCACCGCGTGACCCGTGCCCAGCTGCTGGGCCTGCTCGGCCCACTGCAGGTCAGGGTGGCCCGCAAAATGCTGCCGCACCGCTTCACCGCCATGGCCGTAGACCACGTGGATGGCGGCAGGCTGCAGTTCGCGTGCCGCGGCGATCACATGTGCCAGCATCGGCTCGCCGGCGATCGGCTGCAGTACTTTCGGCAGCACCGATTTCATGCGCTTGCCTGCGCCGGCGGCGAGGATGATGACGTGCAGGGGTTGGGTCATGGCAACGGCAATCTATGGTTCGTTGCCGATGATTCTAGTGCGTGGGCCGCTAACATGGGGGCCTGCCCGTCTTCATCCCAGCCATGAACCTGCTCCGCCAGGGAAGCGCCTACCTCATCATCGGCGCACTGCAGCTGCTGCTCGACTGGGCGGTGTTCGTGTTGGCCACGGCGGCAGGCCTGCCCGTGGTACCGGGCAACCTGGCCGGGCGCCTGGCCGGCATGCTGCTGGGTTTCTGGTTGAACGGGCGGATCACCTTCGCCACGGCCGATGGCCAGCAACGGCTGGGCTGGCGCCGCTTCGCGCGCTTCCTGCCCCTGTGGCTGCTGCTCACCACGGCCAGCACGCTGCTGGTATCTGCCGCGGATCATGCGCTTGGCCTGCAGTACGCCTGGCTGGCCAAGCCGCTGGTGGAAGGCGGCCTGGCCGTGATCTCGTTCCTGTTGCTGCGACAGGTCGTGTATCGCTGATACGAGGTGGGGATCGGGATCTGTAGAGTCGACTGTCAGTCGACTGCTTTTCCATCAGGCCGCGAAAAACCCGCGCTGCTCGCGATAGTCGACCAACGGTCGACTCTACCCAGTGCGGTTGGCATCAACAAAAACGCCGGCGCAGGGCCGGCGTTCTCGTGGGTGCAGCGCGAACCTCAGTGCTTGAGGGTCTTGCGCAGGCGTTCCAGCGCCTGCAGCTGCACCACTGCCTCGGCCAGCTTCTGCTGGGCTTCGGCAATTTCCATGGCTTCACCACGGTTGGCCAGGATGCGCTCGGCTTCTTCCTTGGCCTTGCGGACCGAGGCTTCGTCGATGTCCTGCGCGCGGATCGCGGTGTCGGCCAGCACGGTCACCACCTGCGGCTGCACTTCCAGGATGCCGCCGGAAATGGCGAAATCCAGCTGCTCGCCGTTCGGCGTGGTCACCACCACCTTGCCCGGCTTCAGGCGGGTGATCAGCGGCGCGTGCTTGGGCGCGATGCCCAGTTCGCCCAGCTCACCGGTGGCCACGACCAGGGTCGCTTCGCCACGGAAGATTTCCTGCTCGGCGCTGACGATGTCGCAACGGATCGTGCTCATGCAAATCTCTTCGCTGTTCGCGGCGGCGCAATGCCACCGTGGGAGTCCACCGGTGCGGGCGGTTGCCCGGCACCGGCGTCAGGTCGGGCAGGATCGCTCCCGCCGGTCCCGGATCAGGCCTTCTCGGCCATCTTCTTGGCCTTCTCGACCGCTTCTTCGATGCCGCCGACCATGTAGAACGCCTGCTCCGGCAGGTGGTCGTACTCGCCATCGACGATGGCCTTGAAGCCACGGATGGTGTCCTTCAGCGGCACGTACTTGCCCGGCGAACCGGTGAACACTTCGGCCACGTGGAACGGCTGGCTGAAGAAGCGCTCGATCTTACGGGCGCGCGACACGGCCTGCTTGTCCTCTTCGGACAGTTCGTCCATGCCCAGGATGGCGATGATGTCCTTCAGTTCCTTGTACTTCTGCAGGGTCTGCTGGACGCGCTGGGCGGTGTCGTAGTGCTCGTGGCCGATGACCAGCGGGTCCATCTGGCGGCTGGTGGAGTCCAGCGGATCGACGGCCGGGTAGATACCCAGCGAGGCGATCGAACGCGACAGGGTCACGGTCGAGTCCAGGTGGGCGAAGGTGGTTGCCGGCGACGGGTCGGTCAGGTCGTCCGCGGGAACGTAGACGGCCTGGATCGAGGTGATCGAACCGTTCTTGGTCGAGGTGATGCGTTCCTGCAGGACGCCCATTTCCTCGGCCAGAGTCGGCTGGTAACCCACGGCCGACGGCATGCGGCCCAGCAGTGCCGACACTTCGGTACCGGCGAGGGTGTAGCGGTAGATGTTGTCGACGAACAGCAGGACGTCCTTGCCCTTGCCGTTTTCGTCCTTCTCGTCGCGGAAGTACTCGGCCATGGTCAGGCCGGTCAGGGCGACGCGCAGACGGTTGCCCGGCGGCTCGTTCATCTGGCCGTACACCATCGCCACCTTGTCGAGGACGTTGGAGTCCTTCATTTCGTGGTAGAAGTCGTTGCCCTCACGGGTACGCTCACCCACGCCGGCGAACACGGACAGACCGCTGTGCGCCTTGGCGATGTTGTTGATCAGTTCCATCATGTTGACGGTCTTGCCGACGCCGGCGCCGCCGAACAGGCCGACCTTGCCGCCCTTGGCAAACGGGCACATCAGGTCGATGACCTTGATGCCGGTTTCCAGCAGTTCGGTGGCCGGGGACTGGTCTTCGTACGACGGGGCCGCACGGTGGATTTCCCAGCTGTCGCTGGCGGCCACCGGGCCGGCTTCGTCGATCGGACGGCCGAGCACGTCCATGATGCGGCCCAGGGTGCCAGCACCGACCGGCACGGAGATGCCGCGGTTGGTGTTGGTGGCGATCAGGTTGCGCTTCAGGCCGTCGGTGGAACCGAGGGCGATGGTGCGCACCACGCCGTCGCCCAGCTGCTGCTGGACTTCAAGGGTGATTTCGGTGTTGTCGACCTTCAGTGCGTCGTACACCTTCGGCACCGACTCACGCGGGAATTCGACGTCGACGACCGCGCCGATGATCTGAACGATCTTGCCCTGACTCATTGCTGCATCCTCTAATGTGTGCTTTGAACGAACGCGGTCAGACTGCTGCCGCGCCGCCGACGATTTCGGAGATTTCCTGGGTGATCGCTGCCTGGCGCGCCTTGTTGTAGACGAGCTGCAGGGTGCCGATCAGCTTGTTGGCGTTGTCGCTCGCCGCCTTCATCGCAACCATGCGTGCGGCATGCTCGGAGGCGACGTTTTCCAGCAGTGCCTGGTACACCAGCGACTCGATGTAGCGCGTCATCACGTGCTCCAGCACGGTCGCGGCATCGGGTTCGTACAGGTAATCCCAGTCGTGGTGAGCGACCTGCTTCTCAGCCGGCGGCAGCGGCAGCAGCTGATCGAAGCTGGCCTTCTGCGTCATGGTGTTCACGAAGCGGTTGTAGACCAGGTACACGCGGTCGACCTTGCCTTCGGTGAAGGCGTCGAGCATGACCTTGATCACACCGATCAGCGATTCCAGCTTCGGCACGTCGCCGATGTGGGTCACGCTGCCGACCATGTTGACCTTCACCCGGCGGAAGAAGGTCGATGCCTTCTGGCCGATGGTCACCAGGTCCACTTCGGCACCCTTGTCCTGCCATGCCTTGGCTTCGCCCAGCATCTTGCGGAACAGGTTGTTGTTCAGGCCGCCGGCCAGGCCGCGATCGGAGGAGATCACGATGAACCCGACCCGCTTGACCTGCTCGCGCTCGACCAGGAACGGATGCTGGTAGTCGGTGCTGGCCTGGGCCAGGTGGCCGATCACCTGCTTCATCGCCTGCGCGTACGGACGCGAGGTCTTCATCCGATCCTGCGCCTTGCGGATCTTGGAGGCCGAGACCATTTCCAGGGCGCGCGTCACCTTGCGGGTGTTCTGCACGCTCTTGATCTTGGTTTTGATTTCGCGTCCGCTTGCCATCTCTTGTTTCCCGTGGCGCGGGGCTGCTGCCCCGCGTTGTTCAACCGTTTGTCATCTGGTCCAGCGGAGCCGGTGGCTCCGCTCTACAGGACCGCGATTACCAGCTGCCGGTGGTCTTGAACTCGGCGATGCCCTTCTTGAAGGCACCTTCGATGTCGTTGTCCCAACCGCCGGTGGCGTTGACCTTGCTGACCAGCTCGCCCTGGGTGTTGGCGAAGTGGGCGTGCAGGCCTTCTTCGAACGCCAGCAGCTTGTTGACCGGCACGTCGTCGAGGTAACCCTCGTTGACGGCGTAGATCGACAGCGCCTGGTTGGCGATCGACATCGGCGCGTACTGCTTCTGCTTCATCAGCTCGGTGACGCGCTGGCCACGCTCCAGCTGCTTGCGGGTCGCTTCGTCCAGGTCCGAAGCGAACTGCGCGAACGCAGCCAGCTCACGGTACTGGGCCAGCGAGATACGGATGCCGCCCGACAGCTTCTTGATGATCTTGGTCTGGGCCGAGCCACCGACGCGCGACACCGAGATACCGGCGTTCACGGCCGGGCGGATGCCGGCGTTGAACAGGTCGGTTTCCAGGAAGATCTGGCCGTCGGTGATCGAGATCACGTTGGTCGGAACGAAGGCGGACACGTCGCCGGCCTGGGTTTCGATGATCGGCAGCGCGGTCAGCGAACCGGTCTTGCCGGTGACCTTGCCTTCGGTGAACTTCTCGACGTATTCCTCGGACACGCGGGCAGCGCGCTCGAGCAGACGGGAGTGCAGGTAGAACACGTCACCCGGGTAGGCTTCACGGCCCGGCGGGCGCTTCAGCAGCAGCGAGATCTGGCGGTAGGCCACGGCCTGCTTGGACAGATCGTCGTACACGATCAGCGCGTCTTCGCCGCGGTCCATGAAGTACTCACCCATGGTGCAGCCCGAGTAGGCGCTGATGTACTGCATGGCAGCCGATTCGGAAGCGGTCGCGGCCACCACGATGGTGTGGGCCAGCGCGCCGTTCTCTTCCAGCTTGCGCACGATGTTGGCGATGGTCGAAGCCTTCTGGCCGATCGCAACGTACACGCACTTGATGCCGGTGCCCTTCTGGTTGATCACCGCATCGATCGCCATGGCGGTCTTGCCGGTCTGGCGGTCACCGATGATCAGCTCGCGCTGGCCACGGCCGATCGGGATCATCGCGTCGACCGACTTGTAACCGGTCTGCACCGGCTGGTCGACCGACTTGCGCCAGATCACGCCCGGAGCAACGCGCTCCACCGGAGCGGTCAGGTCGGTGCCCAGCGGGCCCTTGCCGTCGATCGGCTCGCCCAGCGCGTTCACGACGCGGCCCAGCAGTTCCGGACCGACCGGCACTTCCAGGATGCGGCCGGTGGTCTTGGCGACGTCGCCTTCGCGCAGGTGCTCGTAGTCACCCAGGACCACGGCGCCGACCGAGTCGCGCTCCAGGTTCAGGGCCAGGGCGAAGGTGTTGTTCGGCAGTTCGATCATTTCGCCCTGCATCACGTCGGCCAGACCGAAGATGCGCACGATGCCGTCGGACACGCTGGTCACGGTGCCTTCGTTGCGCGATTCCGCGGCCAGCTTGACCTTCTCGATGCGGTTCTTGATCAGTTCGCTGATTTCGGAGGGGTTGAGCGTGGTTGCCATCGTCAAGTCCTAGTGCCGGCAGCGGGGCCGGACGTTAAATGAATTCAGTTAGCGAGCGCGGTCTGCAGACGGGCCAGCTTGCCCTTCAGCGAACCATCGATGACCACGTCGCCGGCGTCGATCACGGCGCCGCCGATCAGCGAGGCATCGACCGCGGTGGTCACGTCGACCTCGCGGTTGAAGCGCTTGCGCAGCGCGACCTTGATCGCATCCAGCTCACCGGCCGACAGCTCGGCCGCCGAGGTCACGGTGGCCTTGACCACGTGCTCGGCTTCGGCGCGCAGGGCATCGAACATGCCGGAGATTTCCGGCAGCAGCGGCAGACGATGCGAGTCGGCCAGGATGGCCAGGAAGCGCGAGTAGGTCTCGCCGTGGGTCACCGGCGCCAGCAGGGCGACGGCGTCGTCACGGCCCAGCTCCGGGTTGGCGAGCAGGGCCGCCACGCGCGGGTCGGCGGCGACGTGGGCGGAGAACGCCAGGGCGTCCGACCACGGCGCGAACGCGCCTTCGTCGCGCGCGGTCGCGAACGCGGCGCGGGCGTACGGGCGGGCAAGCGTGAGGGCCTGGCTCATCCTTAGATCTCCGAGGCCAGCTCGTCGAGCAGCGCCTTGTGGGCGTTGGCGTCGATTTCGCGCTTGAGCAGCTTTTCGGCACCGGTCACGGCCAGCGCGGACACCTGCTTGCGCAGATCTTCACGGGCACGGTTGGCGGCGGCGTCGATTTCAGCCTGGGCCAGTTCCTTCTGACGGGTGGCTTCGGTGATCGCTTCGTTACGGGCAGCATCAACGATCTGGTTGGCGCGCGCGTGGGCCTGGTCGATGATCTCGTTGGCCTTGGTGCGTGCTTCTTTCAGCGCTTCGTTGACCTTCTCCTGCGCCTGGGCCAGATCTTTCTGGCTGCGGTCGGCAGCAGCGAGGCCTTCAGCAATCTTCTGCTGGCGCTCTTCGATCGCGTTCATCAGCGGCGGCCAGATCTTGGTCGCGATGATCCAGATCAGACCAGCGAAGGCGAGCGCCTGCGCAAGAAGGGTGAAATTGATATTCATGGTTAGCTCGATCGCTGGTTTCGGGGTGGACGCGCCGCCGTAGCGGCGCATCCGGCCTTCATCCGAAACCGGGTGCATCAGCACCCGGTCGTCTCAAACCGCTGTATCAGCCGGCCAGAGCCTTGGTGACGGCGCCAGCGAAGGCAGCCGACAGCGGGTTGGCGAAGGCCAGCAGCAGGCCGACGGCGACCGAGATGATGAACGCGGCGTCGATCAGGCCGGCGGTGATGAACATGCGGACCTGCAGGACCGGGATCAGTTCCGGCTGGCGGGCGGCCGACTCCAGGAACTTACCAGCCATGATGGCCAGACCCAGACCGGCGCCCAGCGCGGCCAGGCCGATCATGATGCCGACGGCAAGGGCGGTGGAGCTCTGAATCTGCGCGAAGTTGGTCAGGACGGCGAAGTACATGGTTATCTCCAGGAACTTAAGTTGCTAAGGGTGATGAAACGGATGAAGGTTGAAACGCGTTGAAGCTTGAAACTCAGTGAGCGTCTTCCGACAGGCTCAGGTACACGATCGACAGCATCATGAAGATGAAGGCCTGCAGCGGGATCACCAGCAGGTGGAACAGCATCCAGCCGAGGCCGAACGCACCACCGGCAATGGCACCGAAGAAACCGGCACCACCCAGCACCCAGATCAGCAGGAACACGATTTCGCCGCCGAACATGTTGCCGAACAGTCGCATCGCCAGCGAGATCGGCTTGCTCAGCCACTCGACGATGTTGAGGATCAGGTTGAACGGCATCATCCACTTGCCGAACGGCGCCGTCAGGAATTCCTTGATGAAGCCCAGCAGGCCCTTCGACTTCAGTGCGAAGAACAGCATCAGGAAGAACACGCTGATGGCCATGCCCAGGGTGGCATTGACGTCGGCGGTCGGCACCGGCTTCCAGTAGTGGATGCCCGCCCATTCCAGCGGCTTGGCGATGAAGTCGGCCGGGATCATCTTGATCAGGTTCATCATCAGGATCCAGAAGAAGATCGTGATGGCGATCGGCGTGACCAGCTTGCTCTTGCCGTGGTAGGTGTCCTTGGCCTGGCGGTCGACGAACTCCAGGCAGATCTCGACGAAGGCCTGCCACTTGCCCGGCACGCCGGCGGTGGCCTTGCGGGTGCCCAGCCAGAACGCGACGACGATCACCAGGCCCATCAGGACCGCGGTGAGGAAGGTATCGACGTGGATATGCCAGAACATACCCTCACCCTTGCCGACCGGCGCGGTCAGGTTGTGCAGGTGATGCTGGATGTAGCTGGTAGGGGTTAGAGCCTCGCCCGCCATGTGTCCGGAACCTTCAGTTAATTGAATTCTGTCAACGCCTGGCCATGGCCAGGACCTGGAACATCAAGCCGACGGCGATACCGGCCAACAGCGCCAATGCAGGCAGCTTGAAGACCAGGAACCCCACCAGCAGGACGCCGAAAACCACCACCCACTTGGCCACGATCGCAATGATCAGGCGAGCCATCGCCGAACCTGCGGCCACCGCTCCCCCGCTCAGTGCCATCCGCGCTGCCACCCAGCCACCGGCCGAAATGGCCACACCGGACGCCAGCGCGCCGAGGGCATACTTCGGACCCACCAGCAGGAAGGCCAGGGCCAGGACAGCGACCGCGGCCAGCGGGTAGACCGCGGCGCGCAGCATCAGTCGCCGACCCGCATCAACGGAGTTCAGCACAGGACGTCCCGCGTGGTTGCAAGTGGAGGGCTGAGGCGGCTACAGCAGAGGGGGCCTCATCGAGCCGCCAAATTATAGCAATGGGACAATTTGCGAGACAACCGCTGCCTGTTCATCCCGGCAAGCCGCAAGTTGCGGTAACGGTTACATTTTTGCGTACCACCCGGGGGACAATGACGTCCGTGTCATGTTGCGCTGCAATATTGAACTTTGGTCGCAGGCGCGGAACTTTTGCGTCGGGCACAGGTCCGATCATTCGACCTGCCTGCAGCAACCTCGTCGACGCTTCGCCCCGCAGGTCCCACGATGGCCCCGAAGCCCGGCTCCGGGGCCATCTTTTTGCATTGTCGCGACAGCGCTGAACCGTGCACATCGCGTGGACCATACGTTCACGGATGGTGGACGCCGCCGTCCGGCACAGTGGTCTTCATTCTGATGAACCACTGCAAGGACTCTTCGATGCGCTCCGTTCCCACCCTGCTCGCCCTCTCCCTGCTCGCCGCAGGCGCTTCGTTCGCCAATGCCGCCCACGCCGCGGAAGGCGACGACCGTTTCGCCATCCGCCTGGGTGCGATGAACATCGATTCGGACAACACGCTCCGCGGCAGGACCAACGTGGCTGGCCAGGACATCGCCCTGAACCAGGACTTCAAGCTGGGTGGCAAGGAATGGGAGCCGCGCATCGACGGCATGTTCCGCATCAGCAACCGCCAGCGCCTGCTGTTCAACTACTTCAAGTACGACAAGGATCGCCGCGAGACGCTGGACCAGGGCATTTCCTTCGGCGGCGAGAACGTGCCGGCCGGCAGCTTCGTGAAGGGTGAACTGAAGTACCAGGTGGCCAGCCTGGTCTATGACTACTCGGTCGTCGATACCGACACCTTCGACCTCGGCCTGCAGATCGGTGGCGAGTACGCCAAGGTCAGCACCAAGGGTTATGCCGACCTGGGCACCGTCTACGAAGGCCAGTTCCTCGACGAGAAGGCCGACGGCATCGCGCCGGTGGTGGGTGCGCGCATGACCTTCACCCCGTCCGAGCGCTGGATGATCACGCTGCAGGGCCAGTACCTGAACACGCGCTGGGGCAGCTTCGATGACTACAAGGGCGACCTGAGCCGCGCCAATGCCATCGTCGATTATCGCTTCACCAAGAACTTCGGCGTGTTCGCCGGCTACGACTGGTTCAAGCTGGACGTGGACAAGAAGGGCAGCGACGGTACCGTCGGCCTGAAGCAGGAATTCAAGGGCCCGGTGGCAGGCGTCAGCTTCGTGTTCTGATCCCCCCGTCCCTTCCACGGCACACTCTCTCTCCTGGCGCGGCCTCCGGATTATCGGGGCCGCGCTTTTTTGTCCTGCTTTTCTCTGTGTGCAGGAGCAAGAGCGGCTGGGTCGAGCGCTGGAGGGAGCGGTGGCTGCGTGCGAATGTCCCCCGGCGCCGGCCTGCGGCCGACGCCTCCTCCTTTACTTCGCACACAGCCCCCGCTCCCTCCGCGTGTCAGGCATCCGGGTGGCTTTGGCAGCTGCTCTCGACGGTCCGCAGGCCGAGCCGCTGCGCGGGTGGCGGGCATTTCGACAAAGTAAAGGAGGAGGCGACCGCCACAGGCGGGCGACGGGGGACATTTGTCGAAATGCCTGCCACCCGCGCAGCGGCCCGAACGCTCGCGATGACAACAGCCGAAGACGCCCCGCAGCCAACAAAAAAGCCCCGGCAGAAGCCAGGGCTTTTCGTTCGCAACGGCGCGGGCGCCTTACTTCTTCTTCGGCATGTACAGGTCGGTGATCGTGCCGTCGTAGATTTCCGAGGCCATCGCCACCGATTCGCTCAGCGTCGGGTGCGCATGGATGGTGTGGCCGATGTCTTCGGCTTCGGCACCCATCTCGATGGCCAGGCCGATCTCGGCCAACAGGTCACCGGCATGCACGCCGACGATGGCACCACCGATGATGCGGTGGGTCTCCTCGTCGAAGATCAGCTTGGTGAAGCCCTCGGTACGGCCGATGCCGATCGCGCGGCCGCTGGCCGCCCACGGGAACTTGGCCACGCCAACCTTCAGGCCCTTGGCCTTGGCTTCGGTCTCGGTGACGCCGACCCAGGCGATTTCCGGGTTGGTGTAGGCCACCGACGGAATCACGCGCGCCACCCACTCCTTCTTGTGGCCAGCGGCCACTTCGGCGGCCAGCTTGCCTTCGTGCGTGGCCTTGTGGGCCAGCATCGGGTTGCCGACGATGTCGCCGATGGCAAAGATGTGCGGCACGTTGGTGCGCATCTGGCGATCCACCGGAATGAAGCCACGCTCGGTGACCTGCACGCCCGCCTTCTCGGCATCGATCTTCTTGCCGTTCGGCGAGCGGCCCACGGCCACCAGCACGCGGTCGAAGGTGCCCTGCGCCAGCGCAGGCGCCTGGCCTTCCTCGGCGGCTTCGAAGGTGACGGTGATGCCCTTGGCATCGGCGGTGACGCCCGAGGCCTTGGTCTTCAGGTGCACTTCGATGCCCTGCTTCTTCAGGCGGTCGGCCAGCGGCTTGACCAGGTCCTTGTCGGCGCCCGGCATCAGCTGGTCCATGAACTCGACCACGGTGACCTTGCTGCCCAGCGCGCCATACACGGTGGCCATTTCCAGGCCGATGATGCCGCCACCGACAACCAGCAGCGAGCCCGGCACTTCGGCCAGCTCCAGCGCATCGGTGGAGTCCATCACGCGCGTGTCGTCCCACGGGAAGTTGGGCAGCTTCACCGCCTGCGAACCCGCGGCGATGATGCACTTCTGGAAGCGCAGCAACTGCGTGCTGCCGTCAGCGGCGGTGATTTCCAGCTCGTTGGCCGAAACGAACCTGCCGACGCCCTGCACGCTGCGGACCTTGCGCTGCTTGGCCATGCCGGCCAGGCCCTTGGTCAGCTGGTTGACGACCTTTTCCTTGTACTGGCGCAGCTTGTCCAGGGTGATGGTCGGCTTGCCGAACTCGACGCCGAAATCACCGGCGTGGGCCACTTCGTCGATGACCGCAGCGGCGTGCAGCAGTGCCTTGGACGGAATGCAGCCGACGTTGAGGCAGACGCCGCCGAGGCTGGCGTAGCGCTCGACCAGCACGGTGTCCAGGCCGACGTCGGCGGCGCGGAAGGCGGCGGTGTAGCCGCCCGGGCCCGAGCCCAGCACGACCATTTCGCATTCGATATCGGCCGGCTTGCCGCTGGACAGCGCCGGCTTCGGCGCGGCCGGTTCGGCCGGGGCGCGGTGCGACGGGGTCACCGGCGGCTTGTTGGCCGGCGCAGCTGCGGCCGGAGCCGGAGCCGCGGCCTTGGCCGGGGCTTCGGCGGCGCCTTCGGTTTCCAGCACCACGACCACGGCGCCTTCGGACAGGCTGTCACCCAGCTTGACCTTCAGTTCCTTGACCACACCAGCGGCCGAGGACGGCACTTCCAGGGTGGCCTTGTCCGATTCCAGGGTCACCAGACCCTGGTCCTTCTTCACCGTGTCGCCGACGGCGACCAACACTTCGATCACCGGCACATCGCTGTAATCGCCGATGTCGGGAACCTTGACTTCAATCGTGGCCATGGTGGTTTTCCTCGTGCCCGGCCGGCATGGCCGACGGGCTGTCACTGCATCTGTTCACGCAGCCGCGCCAGGGGGGCAGCGGCCACACGGTGGGGGCGAAGCGGTGCCTTACAGCAGCACGCGGCGCATGTCGGCCAGTACCTGCGACAGGTAGGTGGTGAAGCGTGCGGCCAGGGCGCCATCGATGACGCGGTGGTCGTAGCTCAGCGACAGCGGCAGCATCAGCTTCGGCGCGAATTCCTTGCCATTCCAGACCGGCTGGATGGAGGACTTGGAGACGCCGAGGATGGCCACTTCCGGTGCATTGACGATCGGGGTGAACGCGGTGCCGCCGATGCCGCCCAGCGAGCTGATCGAGAAGCAGCCGCCGCTCATGTCGGCCGGGCCCAGCTTGCCGTCGCGCGCCTTCTTGGCCAGTTCGCCGGTTTCCTGCGCGATCTGCACCACGCCCTTCTTGTCCACGTCGCGGATGACCGGCACAACCAGGCCGTTCGGCGTGTCGGCGGCGAAACCGATGTGGAAGTACTTCTTCAGGGTCAGGTTTTCACCGCTGGCATCGAGCGAGGCGTTGAATTCCGGGAACTTCTTCAGCGCCGCGGCGCTGGCCTTGATCAGGAAGGCGAGCATGGTCAGCTTGATGCCGGCCTTCTCGTTCTCCTTGTTCAGCGCCACGCGCAGGCCTTCCAGGTCGGTGATGTCGGCCTGCTCGAACTGGGTGACGTGCGGGATCATCGCCCAGTTGCGGGCGAGGTTCGCGCCGGAAATCTTCTTGATGCGCGACAGCGGCTGCACTTCGGTCTCGCCGAACTTGCTGAAGTCGACCTTCGGCCACGGCAGCAGGTTCAGGCCACCACCGGCGGCAACGGCACCACCGGCAGCAGCCGGCACGCCACCGCTGAGCGCGGCCTTGACGAACTTCTGCACGTCACCCTTGGTGATGCGGCCACCCTTCTCGGTGCCGCTGATCTGCAGCAGGTCCACGCCCAGTTCGCGCGCGAACACACGCACCGCCGGGGTGGCGTACGGCACCTTGGCCGGCAGCACGCCATCGGCATTGAACTGCACCGGCGGGCTGGACGGGGTACCGGCCGAGGCGATTTCGCGGGCGGCCAGCTTGTCCGGCTGGGCCGGAACGGCGACCGGCTCGACCTTGGTGGCGGTTTCGGCGGCGGCCGGGGCAGCGGCAGCGGCCGCCTTGCTCGGAGCCGGCGCAGCAGCGCCCTCGGCCTCGATGATGGCGACCACGGCACCCTGCGACAGGTTGTCGCCGACCTTGACCTTCAGCTCCTTGACCACGCCAGCGACCGACGACGGCACTTCCATGGTGGCCTTGTCGCTTTCCAGCGTGACCAGGCCCTGGTCCTTCTTGACCGTATCGCCGACGGCAACCAGCACTTCGATGACCGGAATATCGGTGTAATCGCCGATGTCCGGCACCAGCGCTTCAACGGCACCGCCGCTGGCGGCCGGGGCAGCAGCGGCCGGGGCCGGCGCGCTCTGGGTGGCAGGTGCCGGGGCAGCGGCCTTGGCCGGTGCCGGTGCGGCGGCGGCAGGCTTGGCAGCTTCGCCTTCGGCCACTTCGATCAGCGCCACGACCTTGCCTTCGGACAGGGTGTCGCCGACCTTGACCTTGAGTTCCTTGACCACGCCCGCCACCGAGGACGGCACTTCCATGGTCGCCTTGTCGCTTTCCAGCGTCACCAGGCCCTGGTCCTTCTTGACCGTGTCGCCGACGGCGACAAGCACCTCGATTACCGGGATATCGCTGTAGTCACCGATATCGGGGACAAGTGCTTCCTTGATTTCGGCCATGGGGATAACTCCGGCAATCTGGTGTAGGGAAACGTCTATTGTGCGGCCAGCGGGGTCCAGCGCCAACCGTTACAGGTGTTTTCAGTACGCACGCAGCCGGGACACGCTGTTGCTCATGGGTTGCGGCCTTGACCAGTCGGTAGCGTATTGTCCCGACGATGTCCGCTTGATGTCGCCAGCACGTCGGCCACCGGCTGCCACGCCAGGCGCAGGCGCGGCAGCGACCACGCCGCATTGGCCGGGCTGGTGGAGGGCAGCGCCAGCAGCCTCGGCGGCGCCTCCAGCCGGGGCAGCACCCAGCGCTGGAACGCCTGCATCGACGCCGCGCCATTGCAGGCGATCAGCTCCAGCTCAGGAAGCGAGGCGATCAGTGACGGCAGCGCATTGGGCACTTCCGTGCCGCGCACGATGTCCGCATCCAGGCTGCCGCGCCGCTCGCACTGGCCGATCACATCCCACAGGCCGACGCCCGCGGCGTTCAATGCCTGCAACCGCTGTGCATACGGCAGGCCCGCATCAAACCCGCAGATTTCCGCCAACAGCGGCCAGAAGCGATTGCGCGGATGCGCGTAGTAGCGCTGCTCATGCAGCGATGCCACACCCGGCATCGATCCCAGCAGCAGCACCCTGCAATCCACGTTCACCTGCGCTTGCAGGCCGATGCACATCGTCGCGGCGCTCACATCTTCTCCAACTGAATGAATGTCACGGATGTACGAAAACCCCATGAATACAGGCTTTTCGCACTACTCGCTGAACGAATAAAACTAATTTTTAACGCGCGTCGGATTCGATTCATGTTGAGGCGACTACGGTGTGCTCGCCCCGCAACCGGGGGCCCGAAACAAGAAACATTAGGAGATACCCCCATGCGCTCCATCCGTATCCTGAGTCTCGCCCTGCTGACCTCCGCCGCGTTCGCGCCGGCCGCTTTCGCCCAGGACAGCAGCACCGATACCGCTTCGGGCAAGCATTTTGCCGTTGTTGGCGGCATCTCGCTGCTGGAACCGAAGAACGACCCGATCACCGGCGTGAAGAAGACCGATGGCGGCCCGGCGCCGACCGTCAGCTTCAGCTACTACATCAACGACAACTGGGCCGTTGAGCTGTGGGGCGCTGCCGACAAGTTCGAGAACAAGTTCAAGGGCCCGAACAATGCCCGCCTGGGCTCGGTCGAGCAGCAGCCGATCGCGCTGAGCGGCCAGTACCACTTCGGCCAGGCTGACAACGTGTTCCGCCCGTTCGTGGGCGTCGGTTACTACCAGTCGAGCTTCAGCAACGAGAAGCTGGGCAACGGCGCTGACACCGACATCCGCTTCAAGGATGCCAAGGGCGTGATCGGCACCGTCGGCGTCGACATGAACATCAACTCCACCTGGTTCGCCCGTGCCGACGCCCGCTACATGCGCGCCCGCCCGGACATCAAGGTCGGCGGCGAGAAGATCGGCGAAGCCAAGATGGATCCGTGGACCGTCGGCTTCGGCATCGGCGCCCGCTTCTGATCCAGGCAGCACCGCTTCATTGATGCAACGCGACGGGCCCTGCGGGGCCCGTCGTCGTTTCCGTCACCTGCTGTCTGTAGAGTCGAGCTTGCTCGACTCTCGTCAACGCAGTCGAGCAAGCTCGACTCTACAGACACAGGATGCGGAGGCGCGATGGAGGAGGTTGACCTGCTGGTGATCGGTGGCGGCATCAACGGTGCCGGCATCGCCCGTGACGCGGCCGGTCGCGGCCTGCGGGTACTGCTGTGCGAACAGCACGATCTGGCCGCGCACACCTCCAGCGCCAGCAGCAAACTGATCCACGGCGGCCTGCGCTATCTGGAGCAGGGCGAACTGGGCCTTGTGCGCAAGGCGCTGGGCGAGCGCGAGGTGGTGCGCCGGCAGGCACCGCACCTCGTCCATCCGTTGCGCTTCGTTCTGCCCTGGGAACCGCACCTGCGCCCGCGCTGGATGCTGCGTGTGGGGCTGTGGCTGTACGACCACCTGGGCCGGTGCAGCCCTGCGTTCCCCGCCTCGCACGCGCTGGACCTGCAGCAGGATTCACTCGGCGCCTGGCTCTCCCCGACGCTGCGGCAGGCCTTCAGCTATGCCGATGCGCAGGTCGATGATGCGCGGCTGGTACTGCTGAACGCACTGGATGCCGCGCAGCGCGGCGCGCAGGTGCAGGTGCGCAGCCGCTGCACCGAACTGCGTGCGCTGCAGGGCCGTTGGCAGGCCGTGCTGGAAACCCGCGATGGTCAGCAACGGCACGTGACCGCACGCGCGGTGGCCAACGCGGCCGGTCCCTGGGCCGGTGGCCTGCTGGAACGAATGCAGGCCCGCAGCGGTGGTCCCGCCCTGCGCCTGGTGCAGGGCAGCCACATCGTGGTGCGCCGCCCCTGGCCCGATGACAGTGCCTGCCTGCTGCAGCAGCCCGACGGACGTGTGGTGTTCCTGCTGCCGTTCGCCCATGACCACCTGCTGATCGGCACCACCGACACCGATTACCGTGGCGACCCGGCGCGCTGCAGCGTGCTGCCGTCCGAGGTGGCCTACCTGTGCGATGCAGCCAACCGCTACCTGCGCGAACCGATCGCCGCCGAAGACGTGGCCTGGCAGTTCGCCGGTGTACGCCCGTTGCTGGCCGATCCGGACCCGCGTGCGGCAAAGCTGAGCCGCGACTACCGCCTGCAGGTACAGTCCGATCCCGCGCCGGCACTGCACGTGCTCGGCGGCAAACTGACCACCTACCGGATACTGGCCGAAGAAACGCTGGACCTGCTGCGCCCCGCCCTGCCGCAGATGGGGCCCGCCTGGACCGCAACGGGAGCCGCACTGCCCGGCAGCGACTGGGGGGACGCCGCACAGGCCCGCTCGCAGCTGATGGCGCAGGCCCCCTGGTTGCCCGCGGATATCGCGCGACGCTGGGCCGGGGCCTACGGCAGCCGCAGCGCGATGCTGCTGGGTAAAGCGCAGACCGTGGACGATCTTGGCGAGCACTTCGGTGCGGGCCTGCATGCGCGCGAAGTGGATTTCCTGCGGGAGCATGAGTGGGCCTGCAACGCCGACGATGTGCTGTGGCGACGGAGCAAGCTGGGGTTGCGGCTGGATGCCGCGCAGGTGGCACCGCTGCAGGCATGGATGGATAGACGGTAGAGTCGAGCTTGCTCGACTGGCATGAAGAGCAGTCGAGCAAGCTCGACTCTACCAATACCATCGCTACCGGAGACGCTGCATGACGCCCCGCTACGTGCTGGCCATCGACCAGGGCACCACCAGTTCGCGCGCGATCCTGTTCGACCGTGCCGGCAACATCGTCGGCAGCGCGCAGCGCGAGTTCGCGCAGATCTTCCCGCACCCGGGCTGGGTCGAGCATGACCCGCGCGAGATCCTCACCAGCGTGTATGCCACGCTGACCGAACTGCTCAGCCGCGGGCAGATCGACCCGCGTCATATCGCCGCGCTGGGCATCACCAACCAGCGCGAGACCACCGTGGTCTGGGATCGCGCCACCGGCCAGCCGATCCACAACGCCATCGTCTGGCAGTCGCGGCAGAGCCACGCCCTCTGCGAGCGGCTGAAGTCCGATGGCCACGAGGCGCTGGTGCGCGAGCGCACCGGCCTGCTGATCGATGCGTACTTTTCCGCAACCAAGGTGCGCTGGATCCTCGACCATGTGGAGGGCGCGCAACAGCGGGCCGAGCGCGGCGAACTGCTGTTCGGCACCATCGACAGCTGGCTGGTGTGGAACCTCAGCGGCGGCCAGGCGCACGTGACCGACTACAGCAATGCAGCGCGCACGCTGCTGTTCAACATCCACACGCTGGACTGGGATGACGACCTGCTGGCGCTGCTGGACATCCCGCGCGCGATGCTGCCGCAGGTGCGCGATTCCAGTTCGGTATACGCGCACACCCGGCCACAGTTCTTCTTTGACCATCCGATCCCGATCGCCGGCATCGCCGGTGACCAGCAGGCGGCGCTGTTCGGCCAGGCCTGCTTCCAGCCGGGCATGGTCAAGAACACCTATGGCACCGGCTGCTTCATGCTGATGCATACCGGCACCCAGGCGGTGCGTTCGCGCAACGGACTGCTGACTACCATCGCCTGGGGCCTGGACGGGCGCGTGGAGTACGCGCTGGAGGGCTCGATCTTCGTGGCCGGCTCGGTGGTGCAGTGGCTGCGCGACGGCCTGCGCATGATCGAGCGCGCCGGCGACAGCCAGGCGTTGGCCGCACAGGTGCCCGACAGTGGAGGTGCCTACCTGGTGCCTGCGTTCGTCGGTCTGGGCGCGCCCTATTGGCGCAGTGACGTGCGCGGTGCGATGTTCGGGCTGACCCGGGGCACGCGCAAGGCGCACTTCGTGCGCGCCGCGCTGGAAGCGATGGCCTACCAGACCCGCGATGTGCTGGATGCGATGCAGTCCGATGCAGGCATCGCGCTGACCGAGCTGCGCGCTGATGGCGGTGCGATCGGCAACGATTTCCTGGCCGGTTTCCAGGCCGACATCCTCGGCGTGCCGTTGCTGCGGCCGCGGCTGACCGAGACCACCGCGCTGGGTGCGGCCTACCTCGCCGGGCTGGCCGTCGGGTTCTGGACCAGCCGCGAGCAGATCGCCGCGCAATGGGGCCTGGACCGCCGCTTCGAACCACAGATGGAGGTGGCGCGGCGCGAGAAGCTGTATGCCGGGTGGCAGCAGGCGGTGGCTGCCACCCTCGCCTTCCACGTCGACTGAGGTAGTGCCGGCCGCTGGCCGGCAACCCCATGATCCTTGGCGGCGTTTGCCGATTGCCGGCCGGCGGCCGGCACTAGCGCATGGCCAGAGCGTGCGTAGCGCCGGTCAGAACGCCGGCAGCACCGCGCCCTTGTACTTGGCTTCGATGAAGGCCTTCACCTGCGGGCTGGTCAGCGCCTTGGCCAGCTTCTGCACGCGGGCATCGTCCTTGTTGTCCGGGCGCGCGACCAGGAAGTTCACGTACGGCGAATCCTTGCTTTCGATCGCCAGCGCGTCCTGGGTCGGGTTGAGGCCGGCATCCAGCGCGTAGTTGGTGTTGATCAGGGCCAGGTCGACCTGGTCCAGCACGCGCGGCAGCATTGCCGAGTCCAGCTCGCGGAACTTCAGGTTCTTCGGGTTGGCGATGATGTCGCGCTGGGTCGACAGCGCGTTGGTCGGGTCCTTCAACTCGATCACGCCGGCCTTGTGCAGCAGGATCAGCGCGCGGCTGTTGTTGCTCGGGTCGTTCGGGATCACCACGTCGGCGCCCTCACGCAGCTCGGCCAGCGACTTGATCTTGCGCGAGTACGCACCGAACGGCTCGATGTGCACGCCGATCACCTTCACCAGGTCGGTCTTGCGGTCGCGGTTGTAGGCATCCAGGTACGGCTCGGTCTGGAAGTAGTTGGCGTCCACCTGCTTCTGCACCAGCTGGTCGTTGGGCTGCACGTAGTCGTTGAACACGCGCACGTCCAGGTCCACGCCTTCCTGCTTGAGGATCGGTTTGACCACCTCGAGGATCTCGGCGTGCGGCACGGCCGTGGCGGCCACCACCAGCTTCTGCGAGGGTTCGCCGGATTTGCCGCAGGCGGTCAGGGCCAGCGCGGCGGCGAGCAGGGGCAGCAACAGGGTCTTCTTCATGGGGGGTGGGGTTCTCGTGGGGAGGGTCAGGCGTTGTCGTAGTTGCTCAGGGCCAGCTCGAGCAGTGCCTTGGCCTGCTCGCGCAGCATCACCGGCTCCACGATCTCGGCATCCGAGCCATAGTGCAGCACGTCCATCAGCAGCTCGCGCGAGACGCTGTACGGCACCTTCAGTTCATAGCGGCCATCGGCCAGGAAGCGGCCCTGCTGCTTGGAGTGCCAGTGCTCGTCGGCCACCCAGCGCGCGGCCTTGGCGCTGAACAGGATGGTCGCCCAGCCCTTCGGCGCGCCGGAGAAGATCCCGTAGCTGGCGCCCAGCTGCTCGTCCAGTTCGCTGTCGGCAACATCGCGGGCGGTGCTGTCGACCACCCGCGCCTTGTGGATGCGATCGACGGCGAAGCTGCGCAGCGCGTCGCGGTCGTGGTCCCAGGCATCCAGGTACCAGTTGTCGCGGTAGTGGGTCAGGCGCTGCGGCGAGACCGTGCGCTTGGTCGGCTCGTCGGTGGAGCGGGCGCGGTACTCGAACGCCAGCTGGCGGCGCTCCAGCACCGCCGACGCCACGCTGCGGAAGCTGCCTTCATCGAACTTGCGGCCACGGTGCGGGATCACCCGCACGCGGTCCACCGGCCAGCTGGAGACGCCTGCCTGGGCCGCCAGCAGGCTTTCGATGCGCTGCTGCAGCGGTGCCAGCACCGACGACAGCACGCCGCCGCCGGTGCGCGCCAGCAGGTGCTGCGAGGCCAGCAGGGCATGCAGCTCCTCCGAGCTCAGCCACAGGCCGGGCAGCTCGAAGCGATCGCTTTCGTCGGCGTGGTAGCGGAAGCCGGCCTCACCGTCGCCCTCGATCGGCGCCATCAGCGCGTCGCGCAGGAAGGCCAGGTCGCGGTAGACGGTGGCACGGGAACAACCGAGCTTGTCCTGCAGGGTCGCCACCGTCACCGGATAGCGCGCGGACTTGAGCAGACGATGCAGGGCGGTGATGCGTTCGTATCGGTCCATACCCCCGATTATGTCCGACTCGCGGGTCTTGTGTGGGACGTTTGGGCTATCGTGGTCGCCCCCACCCCCATGGAACGCCCGATGCGCCGGTTGCCTGCCCTGTCCCTGCTGGCCTGCCTGCTGCTGGCTGCCTGCGATCGCGCACCGGTACCGGCCAGCACCGAAGCCCCGGTACCGGCCGCCGATCCGGCGCAGGCCGTGCTGGGCGCCAGCCAGCGCTTCGCCGCGCTGCGCAGCTTCCACGCCGAGCTGGAGGTCCTGGGCGCCCCCCAGCCGGTGCGCAGCGCCATGGACTTCGTCGCCCCCGACCGTTTCCGCGTGCAGACCCCGGCCGGACCGCAGACGATCATCGGTGACACGCTGTTCCTGCAGGCCGAGGGCGCGATCCGCCAGGTGCCGGCCCCGCCGGGCCTGCTCGAACAGTGGCGCAACCCGTTGCCGGCCGATGCCCTGCCCGCCGACCTGCAGGCCGAGGACTTGGGCCCCCGGACGCTGGATGGGGTCGAGACCCGCCACTACCGGCTGCGTGGCAGCCAGCCCGGTGAGCGGCTGGAGTACTGGGTCGATGCCCAGGGCCTGCCGCGGCAGCTGGTGCGCAGCGGCAGCAGCAATGGCCGCAGCTTCCAGCTGCGCCTGCGCTACTCGCGCTTCAACGATCCGGCATTGCGCGTCGATCTGCCCTGAATAGGCGATCGCGGCAACGTTCGCTGAAGCGCGCATTGGATCGATTCGGACCGCCATCACGCTTCCAGTATCATCACCGGCTGTCAATCGCTTCGGAGAAGCCTCGATGTCCCTGCGCGTGTCCCTGCTGATTCCCCTGCTGCTGTGCGCGCCGCTCGCGTATGCACAGGATGCTTCCGAACTGGCGGCGATGTCCTCGCCGTGGAGCGGCAGCGGCGGCGAGCTCGGCTTCGCGTCGGCACGCGGCAACAGCAGCACCGAGAGCTTCAACGGCCGCCTGCGCCTGCGCTACACCGATGGCGACTGGGTGCACAGCATGGACCTGTTCGGCCTGCGCTCGAGCTCGAAGGTGACCGAGACCGCCGACGACGGCACCACCACCCGTCGCAACAACACCACCGCCAACCGCTACACCGGCAGCGCCGGCAGCGCGCTGCAGCTGGGCGAACACCGTCAGCTGACCGCGACGGTACGTACCGAACGCGACGACTTTGCCACCTACGACCGCCAGAGTTCGTTCGGTCTGGGCTACGGCACCCGCCTGTGGAACACCGAGCGCTTCTCCTTCGACGCACAGATCGGCCCCGGTGTGCGCCGCACCCACAGCACCGAGGACGACCGCACCCGTACCGGCATGATCGGCCGCGGCCTGTTCGACCTGAAGTACTCGCTGACCGACAACACCGACCTGGTCAACACCCTGCTGGTCGAATCCGGTTCGTACAACACCTTCGGCCAGAATGACTTCGGTGTTTCGGTGAGCATGAACGAGCACCTTGCGCTGAAAGCCGGCTGGCAGGCGCGTTACAACAGTGACGTGGCCGAGGACAAGCGCAAGACCGATACGCTGACCACGATGAACGTGGTCTACAAGTTCAAATAAGCAACGGGCGCCAGAGGCGCCCGTTCTTCTTTCGGGTAGTGCCGGCCGCTGGCCGGCAACTGCGCTCAATCAGGATCACGAGGTTGCCGGCCAGCGGCCGGCACCACCTACGGTGGCTCAGACGTTCAGCAGCTCGCCGGCACCGGCGTCCAGCAGCATTGTCGCCACGCGCTGGCCCAGCGCATCCGGGTCACTGGCCGGTCCCACCGCTTCGGCGCGTACCGCGCGGCCATCACTGGCACTGCCGACCAGGCCCTGCAGGTGCAGGTCATCGCCCTGCCACTGCGCGATCGCCGCCACCGGCACGTGGCAGCTGCCATGCAGCGCACGGTTCATCGCCCGCTCGGCCTCCACGCAGGCGCGGGTGGAAGCGTCATCAAGCCCCGCGAACAGGGCCATCAGGCCTGCGTTGCCGCCATCGCATTCGACTGCCACCGCGCCCTGTGCCGGCGCCGGCAACCACTGCGGTGGCTGCAGGCGCGCGACGATGCGCTGGCCCAGGCCCAGCCGTTCCAGCCCGGCCACGGCCAGCACGATGGCGTCGTAGCCACCATTGTCGAGCTTGGCCAGGCGGGTGTTGACGTTGCCGCGCAGGTCCAGCAGTTCCAGGTCCGGGCGCAGCGCGCGCAACTGGGCCTGGCGGCGCAGCGAGGACGTGCCGACACGCGCACCGATCGGCAACGCCTCCAGCGAGGCATACAGGTTGGAGACGAAACCATCGGCCGGATCGTGGCGGGTCAGCATCGCCGGCAACGCAAACGGCGCGTCCAGCTCCATCGGTACGTCCTTCAGCGAATGCACGGCACAATCGGCCTCACCGCGCAGCATGGCCAGCTCCAGCTCCTTCAGGAACAGGCCCTTGCCACCAATGGCGGCCAGCGAGCGGTCCAGCACCTCGTCGCCGCGGGTGCTCATCGGCACCAGTTCCACGTGCAGGCCGGGGTGGGCCTGGCGCAGGCGGTCGGCGACGTGTTCGCTCTGCCAGAGGGCGAGCGGGCTCTTGCGGGTGGCGATGCGGACGGTTTCCATCCGGGCATTATCGCGCCTTCGGCGCGGATACGGCCAACGGCGGAGCCCCTCGTGGCTGGCTGGGGGATCGTGAAAGCAACAGCCGCGCTTGGCCGGGCGGGGTGGGTTCGCGGGGGACGCCGTGAATCCGTCCGTGGAGGCTTGGCCGCGGCATCCATGCCGCGGACACCCCCGCGAACCCACCCCGCCCGGCCTCTGACAGTTTCCGTGCGCGTCCAGCCACGGAAGATCAAAAGAAGAGCAGGAGCAACAGCGGGTCGCTTCGCTCTGAGTCGAGCATGGCTCGACTCTACATTTCCCTCCCCACCCGATAACAACAACGCTTTTGCTGTCCGGTGCAGTGGAGAACGAGAGGGTTGGGTCGGGGTGGGGTGGCGGGACCGTTGGCGCCATGGATGGCGCCATCGAGCCCCCATGGATGGGTTTACGGCGTGTCCCGCCACCCCACCCCGGCCCGACCCAGCACGTAAGAACAACGAGCCGACCAACCTGCTGTTGATCTTGATCTTGATGTTGATCTGTAAGCAGTCGCGGCCGCAGGCCGCGCGGACCCCTCACAGGTGCCGCAATTCCTGCTTCAGGGTCGCCACGCAGCGGCGGCTGACTTCCAGCGGCTGCTTGCCATGCCGCAGTACGGCCTGCACCTGCCCACCCGAGCCACGGCGCAGTTCCACCAACTCGTGGCGTGCCACCAGGCAGTTGCGATGGATGCGGATGAAGCGGCTGGCGAACTCCTCCTCCAGCGACTTCAACGATTCCTCGATCAGGTCTTCGCCGCGCGCGTGGTGTACCACCACGTACTTCTCTTCGGCCTGCAGGTAATGGATGTCGTCCAGCGGGATCAGCCGCAGGCTGCCACGCAGGCGTGCGCACAGCATGCTGCGTGCCTGCTGCCCGCTGTTGTCCTGCGGCTGGCCGTCGCGCCCGGCCAGGAAGGTACGTGCACGTGCGATCGCGGCCGCCAGGCGCTCGGCACGCACCGGCTTCATCAGGTAATCAATGGCCGCCGCCTCGAAGGCCGAAAGCGCATGCGCGTCATAGGCGGTGCAGAACACCACTGCCGGCCGTGGCTCGAAACTGGCCAGGTGGCGGGCCGCTTCCAGGCCATCCAGCCCGGGCATCGCGATATCCAGCAGGACCAGGTCCGGCTGCAGCTCCGCGCAGGCGTGCAGGGCCTGCTCGCCGTTGCCGGCCTCGGCCACCACGTCCACGCCGTCCTGCGCCGCCAACAGGCTGCGCAGGCGCTCGCGCGCCAGCGGTTCGTCATCGGCGATGACTACCCTCACGATCGTCCCCTCACTGGATCGGCACCGTCACCTGGCAGGCATAGTAGCCCTCGCTCCAGCCGGCCGTCATCCGCGCGGCACTGCCGAAGCGCCAGGCCAACCGATGGCCGATGCTGTGCTGGGCATGCCCGGCACCGCGCGCCAGCGCCAGCCCCGGGGCCTGCGGATCGGGCGCGGGATTGCGCACGCGGATCTGCAGCTCCTGGCCCTCGCGCACCAGCTGCAGCTCGATGGTGCCGCCTTCGGGCAGGCGCGAGATGCCGTGGAGCACGGCGTTCTCCACCAGTGGCTGCAATACCAGCCTCGGCAATGGCAGGTCCCACGGCAGTGGTTCGTCGCGCTGCCACTGCACCTGCAGGCGCTCGCCCAGGCGCAGCGATTCAATCGACAGATAACGCTCGGCCAGCTCGCATTCGTCGCGCAGGGTCGAATCGCCCTCGCCTGCGCCCAACGCGGCGCGGAACAGATCGGACAGATCGAGCACCGCGCGCTCGGCAACAGCCGGATCGCGATGCAGCAGGCTGGCGATCAGGTTCATGCTGTTGAACAGGAAATGCGGGCGGATCCGCGCCTGCAGCGCATCGGCCTGCGCGCGCGCGTTGGCCTGCACCTGCGCGGCCCAGCGATCACTCACATAGAAGTAGCGCAACGCCAGCGCCGTGATCAGTGCAGTGGTGGCCGCACTGCCCAGGGTGAAGCGCCAGAAGCTGATACCACTGGCGAAGTTGTCCCCCAGCACCGCGTACAACGCATGCACGATGCCGGCGCAGACCACCGCGATCAGGGTCGCCAGGGCGATCGCCGCGACCGCCCCCAGTACCTGCGGCAACCTCGACAGCGCCTGCCGCAGCAGGCACAGGCTGGCCGAGACCGCCAGCGCCAGCCACAGCGCGAAGCCGCTGGCCGACAGCAGTTCACCGAAGGTCCAGTGGCGACTGCCGTCGGGCGCCAACGCCAGCACCACCACCACCAGCTCGGCCAGGCCAAGCATCGCCGCCAACCGCGGCAGGCGGCACAGCTCCGGCATCCACGGCGGTGTGCTGGCCGGGGCCATGGCTCAGGCAGCGCCCAGCCGTTCCTGCAGCCAGTCACCCAGCGCCTGGAGCTCTTCGGCGCAGACCTGGTGGGCCATCGGATAGCTGTGCCATTCCAGCTCAAGGCCCAGCGCCTGCAGTGCCTGCGCGCTGTGTACGGCCACCGCCTGCGGGATCACCGGATCGCTGCTGCCATGGGCCATGAACACCGGCACCTGCACGGCATCGTCAACACGCTTGGCGCTTTCAGCCTCGGGCAGATAGGTGGACAGCGCGATCAGGCCGGCCAGCGGCGCGGTGCGCGACAACGCCGCCGTGAGGATGATTGCCCCACCCTGCGAGAAGCCGGCCAGGAAGATCTTCTCCGGCGCGATGCCACGCTCGATCTCACGTGCGATCAGCGCATCCAGCTGCACCACCGATTCCTGCACGCCGGCCATGTCGGCGCGCGAACGGAAGTCCATGCCGACGATGTCGTACCAGCCACGCATCGGCACGCCGTTGTTGATGGTGATCGGCCGCACCGGCGCGTGCGGGAACACGAAGCGCAGCGCCGGCCAATGCGGCCGCACCAGCTCCGGCACGATCGGCGCGAAATCATGGCCGTCGGCGCCGAGGCCGTGCAGCCAGATCACCGACCACTGCGGCGAGGCGCCGGTTTCCTGTTCCACCGTTTGCAGCATGATGCGGCTCCTTCAAGTTCGAGCCGCATTATGCCGCTGGCGCGGTGCGATCAGTACAGCGGCGGCTGTTCGGCCGCTTCCCGGCGCAGCTGTGCGGCGCGTACCAGCACCGGCGGCGGGATGTTCTCTTCGGGGATGTCGAGCAGGCCAAGGCGGTGCAGGAAGGCGCCCGGGCCGCGCGAGGAGGTCAGCGCCACCACCGGCACCGCCAGCACCATGCCGATCACCACCGGCGCCATCCACGCCGCCAGCGACGGCGATACCGCCCAGGCCAGCACGCCCATGAAGGCACCGAACACGCCCAGCCCACCGTAGCCACGGATCAGCGCCAGCCACGAGATGCCACCGTCGTCGCGCTGCTGTGCGTCCCAGCCCGAGTCGCGGCCGGACAGCACTTCGGCCACGCCGCGCGACTGCACGTACATCACCACCGGCGCCATCAGCGCAGCCAGTACGGTTTCCACCAGCATCGAGACGAACGCACGGATCGCACCACCGCAGCCGCGCCGGTCGACCGGGTCCAGCAGCATCGCCAGGTAGCCCAGCACCTTGGGCAGCAGCAGCACCGCCATGGTGGCGGCGAACAGGCGCACCACCTGTTCCTCGTCCTGGGCGCGCCAGTACACGCTGGGCGACAGGTGCAGCAGGGCGTTGAAATCGATGCCCTGCTGGAACAACGGGATGGCGATGCCGATCAGCATCAGCATTGCCCACATCGGCGCGGTGAAGTAATGGCCGATGCCGATCAGCATGTGGGTGCGGCTGATCCAGTGCAGGCCGCGGCTGCCCACCACCTTGCCGTGCTGCAGGTTGCCCTGGCACCAGCGGCGGTCACGCACCAGCAGGTCGGTCAGCGTCGGCGGGCCTTCCTCGTAGCTGCCGCCCAGGTACGGCACCATGTGCGCGGCCCAGCCGCCACGGCGCATCAGCGCCGCTTCCACGAAATCGTGGCTGAGCACGTGGCCGCCGAACGGCTTGCGCCCCGGCAACGCTGGCAGACCTGCGTGGTCGGCGAAGGCGCGGGTGCGGATGATCGCGTTGTGGCCCCAGTAGTTGCTCTCGGCGCCATGCCACCAGGCCACGCCACGAGCGATCACCGGGCCGTACACGCGGCCACCGAACTGCTGCATGCGGGCGAACAGGGTGCGGCCGCCGATCACCGACGGCAGTGTCTGGATCAGGCCGACATCGGCGTTGTGCTCCATGCCCGCGACCAGGCGCACGATGCTGTCGCCGGTCATCAGGCTGTCGGCGTCAAGGATCAGCATCTGCGGATAGGCACCGCCAAAGCGGCGCACCCAGTCGGCGATGTTGCCGGCCTTGCGCCCACTGTTGTCGCCACGGCGGCGGTAGAACAGCCGCGTCTGGCCATCCGGCACGCGGTCGCGCAGTTCGGCGAACACCTGCTCTTCGGCGCGCGCGATGTCCTCGCGGCGGGTATCGCTGAGCACGAAGAAGTCGAAGCGCTCAAGCTGGCCGGTGGCGGCCACCGATTCATAGATGGCCTGCAGGCCCGCCAGCAGGCGGCGCGGATCTTCGTTGTAGGTCGGCATCAGCAGCGCGGTGCGGCTGTGCACGGTCGGCAGCGGCTTGTCCGGGTCGATGCCGAGGCGGTAGCCACGGTCGAACACGGCGGTCAGGAAGCCCGCCAGTGCGCTGGCGAAGGACAGCGCGATCCATGCAAACAGGCCCACGAACAACACCAGCAGGCAGGCTTCAAGCACGCTGATGCCATTGGTCGACAGCACCCGCCACATCATCCGCGTGGCCACGGCGGTCATGCCCAGCGTGCCACCGAAAATGTAGAAACGCCGCAGGCCGATCAGGCGCGGCGACGTGCGATGGCGGCGGACCTTGAGGACGCCTTCGCGCAGGGTCTGCTCGGGCATCTGCAACGGAGATTCAGCAGGCAGCAGCGCCCAGCCGGCATCCAGCCGGGGCGCATCCGCTTCCGCGTGGATGGTCTGACCCCCCATCACCACCTACTCCGCACGTTCGGCACGGCCGGCCATCCCGGCCGGGCTACATGCACGAAGGTTCCCGGCGCGCCTTCCCGGCGCCCGCACTTGTCCTGGCTGTGCCGGCCCTTGGCCGCACAGTCGATGTCTGTCACTACCGGAACCCACACGATCTCCAACGGGGCGGAATCGAAAATGCGCCCCAGTCTAGGGCGCCGGATGTAAGCCGGGTGCGAAGGCCTACGCCGGGAATTATCCCCATTCAGCAAACAGCAGGCGATGACGCCCCGCACTCGAGGTTGTCGCTTTATTACGACAGGTACTGGATCGTAACAAACGCGAACGGTTATCATTTCATTAACCAGGCAGGTCACCGTCTTCCCGACGGTTGAGACCCACCCAGCCGCGCCGGCCCCGCCGCGCGCCGACGACCCACGGAAGGGGCTGCCTGCTGTCTGCCTGCGCCTGCGCTTCCACCGGGTCTCTCCCTCTCCCATGGAAGCCGTCATGTCCCTGTCATTCCGTTCCCGTTCCGCGCACCCCGCGCGCAGCCGCCTGGCCGCCGCCGTTGCCACCACCTGCCTGCTTGCCCTGCCCGGCCTGGCCGCCGCCGATGCCGCCGCCGATGCCTCCACCAAGGATCTGGACACCGTGGTGGTCACCGCCTCGGGCAACCAGCAATGGATCAAGGATGCCCCGGCCAGCATCAGCGTGATCAGCCGCGAGGACATCGAGCGCCAGCCGGTGCACGACCTGGCCACCCTGCTCAGCCGCGTGCCCGGCGTGACCGGCGGCCTCAGCGCGGCCGGCGAGCAGTCCAAGATCAAGCTGCGCGGCATGCCGTCCAACTACACGCTGGTGCTGGTGGACGGCAAGCGCATGGGCAGCTCGGCCTCGACCAACTACCGCCCCGACCTCGGACGCCAGGACCTGAACTGGATTTCGCCCGACCAGATCGAGCGCATCGAAGTGGTGCGCGGGCCGATGTCGTCGCTGTATGGCTCCGACGCCATGGGCGGCGTGATCAACATCATCACCAAGCGCATCGGTGATGGCTGGAACGGCAGTGCCACCCACAGCTACACGCGACCGGGCGACGACAAGCGCGGCGACACCCAGCAGATCGGCGCTACGTTTTCCGGCCCGCTCGGCGAGCGCTTCGGCCTGCGCATCGGCGCCAACAGCATGCGCCGTGATTCCGACCGGTCCAATGGCGGCGTCTACGGCAATGCCTATGCCGGCGAGAAGGATCGCAATGTCGACGCACTGCTGCAGTGGAAACTCAGCGACGCGCAGGAACTGACGCTGGAAGCCGGCCACGGCGTGCAGCAGGCCTTCATCGATGCCGCCCTGGAAAAGCAGGACGAAGGTGCGTGGGGTGCCACCGAACTCAAGCGCAGCTCGCTGGCGCTCAACCACGATGGCAAGTGGCGCTTCGGCAACTCGAAGATCAGCGCGTACTGGACCGAGTACAAGAACGACATCGGCGCCACCGGCCGCTCCGAAGCCACCGACACCATCATCGAAGGCAGCCTGACCACGCCGTTCACCCTCGGCGTTGAACACCAGTTCGCCGTGGGTGGCCAGTGGAAGCGCCAGGAGCTGACCAACACCGACACCATCGGCCGTGCACCGATCGACTATGCCGGCAACGCGGTCAGCGGCTCCGATCTGGAAGTGGACACCTGGGCGCTGTTCGTCGAGGACGAACTGAAGCTGCACCGCACCCTGGCGCTGACGTTGGGCGCACGCCTCGATCACCATGAGAAATTCGGCGGCCACGTCAGCCCGCGTGCCTACCTGGTCTGGCACCCGGCCGAGCAGTGGACGATCCGCGGCGGCGTCTCCAAGGGTTTCCGCGCGCCCAGCCTGACCGAAAATTCGGCAACTGCCGCCACCCAGTCCGGTGGCCGTGGCTGCACCTCGCTGATCCCGCTGGGCTATACCCGCGGCGGCTGCTACATGGCCGGCAACCCGGACCTGGACCCGGAAACCAGCACCAACCGCGAGATCGGCATCAGCTTCGACAACGACTGGGTGGATGCCGGCCTGACCTACTTCCACACCGACTTCAGGAACAAGATCGAGTACGCCCCGCTGGGCCAGTTCAACGGCATCTGGTGGACGCGCATGAGCAACGTGCAGCGCGCGCGCACCAGTGGCATGGAAGGCAACCTCAATGTCCGCTTCGGCGAGCACTGGCGCTGGCGCACTTCGGCGACCTGGATGAAGGAAGCCAAGAACCTGACCACCGGCCGCAACCTGATCGACACGCCGGAGTTCTCCGGCTATTCGTCGCTGGACTGGACGCCGAACACGGCGTTCTCCAGCAGCCTGTCGGCGCAGTACACCGGCAAGCAGGACGGCGTGGCCACCACCTTCCTCAAGGCCTACACCCTGTATGACCTGACCGCCGCCTGGAACGTCAACGAGGTGCTGACCCTGCGCGGCGGTGTCAGCAACCTGGCCGACAAGAAGCTCTATGCCGAAGGCTCCACCGACTACTTCGTGGCCGGGCGCAGCTACTTCCTCAGCATGACCGCGCGGTTCTGACCGGCGGCGCGCCGCGATCGCGCTGGCGGTGGGCCAGCGCGATCGACGGTGTTGCGGGTTACTCGCTTTCCAGTGCGGCCGGTGCCGCAGTGCGCGTGGCGGCCGTGCGTGCACGGTCCATCGCCACCGCCAGTTGCTGGCGTGCGAGCAGTTGTTGTGCCTGCACCACTTCAGGTGTCGGCAGGAGCACCGGTCCCGGTGCGTTTTCCGGTGTAGCAGGTGTGGTCATGCAACCTCCATGGACATCCCGCCGCCGCACGGATTCAGCTGGGGCGGCAGCGGAACTGCGCACCCTATCCTAAAAACAAGGCGGATGGGTGACGGTGCGGCGCCCGGCCGCAGCGCCGCAGCGGCCATACGCTTGGATTCCCGGTGCCGGGGCGCATTCCTGAACCCGTTGCCGTGTGCACGGTTCATCGCCATGACCGCCCCGGCCGCCGCCCGAGGGCTCACGCCGCGCGGCGTGCCACCGCCACCGGCCCGGCCTGCAGGCGGAAGCGCGACACCGCCACCGCCAGCTGCTCGGCCTGCTCCTCCATCGCCCGCGCGGCGGCACTGGCTTCCTCCACCAGCGCAGCGTTCTGCTGGGTGGTCTCGTCCATCTGCACCACGGTCTGGTTGACCTGCTCGATGCCGGCCGACTGCTCGCGCGAGGCGGCCGAGATCTCGGCCATGATTTCATTTACCCGCCCGACCTGGCCGACGATCTCCTGCATGGTGCGACCGGCGCCATGCACCAGTTCCGCGCCGGCGCCGACCTGCGCGACCGAGGCGTCGATCAGCTCCTTGATCTCCTTGGCTGCGCCGGCCGAGCGCTGCGCCAGCGCGCGCACTTCGCTGGCAACCACGGCAAAGCCGCGGCCCTGCTCACCGGCACGTGCCGCTTCCACTGCGGCGTTCAGCGCCAGGATGTTGGTCTGGAACGCGATGCCATCGATCACCGAGATGATCTCGGCAATGCGCTGCGACGAGGCCTCGATCTGCTCCATGGTCTGCACCACCTGGCTGACCACCTGTCCACCTTCGCTGGCCACGCCGGCCGCGGAACCGGCCAGCGTGTTGGCCTGCAGCGCGTGATCGGCGTTCTGGCGCACGGTGGAGGTCAGTTCCTCCATCGACGCGGCAGTCTCTTCCAGGTTCGCGGCCTGCTGCTCGGTACGCCGCGACAGGTCGCTGTTGCCGGCGGCGATCTCGCCGGCTGCCAGGCGGATGCTGGCTGCGGACTGCTGGATCTGCCCGACGATCCCGGTCAGCTGCTGCACGGTGCTGTTGGCGTCGTCGCGCATCACCGCGAACACCCCGTGGAAGTCACCCTGCATGCGGGCAGTGAGGTCACCGGCGGCGATCGCACGCAGCAGCGTCGACAGCTCGGCCAGGTTGTGGTCGCTGACCTGCATCATGGTGTTGAGCGTTTCCACCATGCGGCGGAAGTCGTGGTCGAAGCGCAGCGCATCGCCACGCACCGCGAAATCACCGGCAGCTGCAGCTGCGGCCAGCTGCTGGATCTGATCGTTGATCGCGGCCAGGTTGCTCTTGGTGGTGGCCATCGCGGCGCTGAACACGGCCTTCTCGCCCGGCAGCGCCTCCATGTCCACGCTGAGGTCGCCCACGGCATAGCGCTGCATCACTTCCACCAGGCGCTGGGTGACCGCATTGCTGGAGGCCACCAGCTGGTTGCTGTCGGCCACCATGCGGCCGTACTCGCCCGGGAACACCGACGCGTCCATCCGGTAGCTGAGCTCGCCGGCGTCATGACGGCGTGCCATTTCCGCCTGCGCGGCCATCACCGCCTGCAGCTGGCCGCGCATGCCCTGCATCGCCTCCAGCAGGCGGCCCACTTCGTCATTGCCGCGCGCCGGCACGGTGCTGTCCAGCTTGCCCGCGGCGACATCGCCAGCCACGCGCACGGCTTCGGCCAGCGGGCGGATCGCCAGCCGGCGCAGCAGCACGTAGACACCCGCGCTCAGGGCCAGGGCCGCCACCACGCCGACCAGCAGGGTCAGCCACAACAGCTGGCGCGCCTCGGCCACGATCACCGCATGCGGCATCACCACGCCCAGCGCGAAACGCTGCGGGGCGTCGCCCACGCGCAGCGGCACATAGACGCGCACGTTGCCGGCGGCATCCGGGGTGAAGGCTTCGAAGCGGCGGTCGGCGGCGATGTCCGCCAGCATGCTGCGGGTCAGCGCGTCGCTGCGCGGCTTGCCGATCTCGGCGGCGTTGGCCGAGGCCAGCACCACGCCCTTGGGCGAAAGCAGTTCGACACGGCCGGCGCCCATCGGCGTCAGCGTGGCCAGGTGCTTCTGCAGCGCCGCCAGCGAGAAGTCGACGGTGAACACGCCGAGGAAGGTGCCCTTCTCGATGATCGGCGTGCTCAGTGTGCTCATCAGCACCTGCTGGCCGCCGATGTCATAGGCGTAGGGTTCACTGACCTTGGGCAGCTTGTCGCGGCTGGGATCCATGTACCAGTCGGCCGAACCGTCGGCGGCTTCGGTGTAGTCCGTCATCGGCGACTGCTGCGGTGCGCCGTCCTGCCAGGCCCAGTAGCTCATGTAGCGGCCGGTGGCATCGTGCGCCTCGGTGTTGACGAACTCGGCGTCCTTGCCGTCGAACGCATCGGCTTCCCACATGGTGCTCTTGCCCAGCCATTCCGGATGGGTGCGCAGCTGCTCGCCGAGCACCGCCGCCAGGCTGGCGCGGTCGGGTACATCGCCGCGCGCACGCTGGGCGAGTACGGCTTCGACCATCGCGTCGTTGCTGGCGAAGGCCGTGCCCAGATCGGCTGCGACCTGGCGCGCCTCGGCATTGGCTTCGCTGGTCATGGTCTGGCGCGAGGCATCGATCAGGCTGGCACTGGCCTGGCGGTAGATCAGGAACGCGGTCAGGCCGAAGCACAGCAGCGCGATCACGGCGGTGCCCAGCATCAGCTTGTGGGCGATGCTGCCCGGACGGCGGGCAGCGGCGGAACGGGAAGGAGGCATGGAAGGGTCCGCTAGGCAGTTCAGGATGACCGGTACCGCGAGGGCACCGCGCAGGCGCGCGATCCGTCGCGCAGGCCGCCGGTCGCCGGGGCACGCCCGGCGCTGGAAGCGCACCGGGTTAGCGGCCGCCCGCCGACGAGGTTGAGGCGGCCCGCCTGCACATTCCTGAATCTGCTCAGGGACAAGTCAACAACCCGCCCCGCGGCCGCCCTATTCGGCTACGCGGTCCTTGATCCACTGCGCCCGCGGCAGCACTTCGATGCTGCCCGCGGCGTACTGCTGCAGCACATCGTCCGGGCCGAAGCGCGGCTGCCAGCCCAGCTCGCTGCGGAGCCGGGCACTGTCGTAGACGCGGTCGATGCTCAGCGGCAGCGGCCAGCCGCGGCGGTCGAACTCGGCCAGCAGCTGCGGCACGCGCCGGGCCAGCACGTTGCGCGGCTGGGTGGCCAGTTCCAGGCAGTCCTCACGCCGGAACGGCGTCGGCGCACAGGCGATGTAGCGGGCGAAGGCGGCGCCGTCATCAAGCAGCAGCGCGGCATGCGCGCTGGCCACGTCACGCGCGTCGATGCCACGGTGCAGGCGGAACATCGCCATGCGCTCGGGCGGCTCCGGGAAGCAACGGCCCATGCGCAGCACGCGCACGCTGAAGCCCGGCGTGGCGGCGGCCACGGCCAGGGCTTCGGCCTGCAGCTTGCTGCGGTGGTAGATCGTGCGCGGCAAGGGCTCGGTGTCTTCATCGATCCAGCGGCAGCCTCCCGCCACCACCGCATGCCCGTACAGCGCGGTGGTACTGGTCAGCACGAACCGCCGCGCACCGGCCTCGCGCGCGGCCTGCAGCAGGTGCGCGGTGGCCTCCACGTTGATCTGCTGGAACACCGCATCCGGCACCAGCCCCACATGCGGTGCGTGCAGGGCGGCGGTGTGGATCACTGCATCGACGCCACGGACAGCGCGTTCCACGGCCTGGCGATCGGTGACATCGGCGATGATGCGGGTGGTGGCGAACGGGCTGCGATCCAGCCCCACCACTTCGTGGGTGGCCGCAAGCGCGCCGAAGATCGCACGCCCGATCCGTCCGGAACTGCCGGTCAACAGAATCTTCATTGAGTCCATTCGCTCGAAGCGCCCGGGAAGTACCGGGATGATTCGATTCTAGGCAAGCAGCATGTCGTCTGCGATAGCCGGATGTTGCAAAAACGCGTTCATCGTGGCGGCGTTGGCGGCGCCAGCAGTTGCCGCGCGATGAACAGCGGATCATCGCCGCCGGGCACATCCGGCGTGATGCCGGTTCGTTCCCAGTTGCTGCCGGTACGCAGGTTGATCGGCTGACGGTCCGGAATGCTGATCTGATAACCATCGGGCAGCTGCACAGGATCATCGAACATGTGCGCGGCGCCACCGCTGCGGCTACCGACGATGCGCGCGCGCGCCACCGCCTGCAGCGAGTACGCGACGAACTCGGCCGCCGAGCCGGTGCGACGGTCGATCAGCACCACCAGCGGCTTCAGGTAGGGCGGCAGGCTGGCCGGCGGCAACCGCACCGCGGTGCGCCGCCCGCGCTGCTCCAGCGCCTGTACCTCGGTGATTCCAGGCTCCAGCAGGGTGCGCACCAGCAGATCCGCGCTGCCATCATCACCGCCGCCGTTCTGGCGCAGGTCCAGCACCAGGCCGTCGGTATCGGCCAGCAGGCTGAACGCTGCCGCCAGCTTTGGCCGGGCGAGGTCGAGCGGATAGAAGGTACTCAGGCGCAGGTAGCCGATGTTGCCCTCCAGCACCCGTACCTCGCGCACGCCGGCACCATTGCCGCGCGCGTCCGCGCGCCATGCCATCAGCCAGTCGTCCTGGCCGGCATCGGCGTCCGCGCGTTCCACATGGAAGTGGCCATCGAACACGTCCAGATCCTGGTTCAGGCGTGCACTGAACGCCTGCGGGTCCGCGCAGCTGTCCGCATAGCGCCGCTGGCTGGACCAGCCGCGCACCGCTGCGGCAATGCGGGCACCCTCGGCCTCGTCCAGGTACTGCGCCTGTATTGCGGTGGCCGCAGCCTGCAGCACCGCATCCTGGGACGGGCATGCCGCCGCCAGCAACGCACCCAGCACCCACGAAACCGCCATGACCCCATCCCGCATTGATGATGTATAAGCACTTATATATCATCGCGATCATGGATCTCCAACACGCCACCCTGGGGACGCTGCTGCGCGCCCTGCTCGATCAGCTCGACCCGGCCGTCGAACAGGCCTACCGCGATCTGCAGCTGGACTATCGGCCGCGCTACACCCCGGTGCTGCGCACGCTGATGGCGCAGGGGCCGTGCCGCATCAAGGACCTGGCATTGGCCTGCGGACTCAGCCATTCGGCGCTCAGCCAGACCGTAGCAGCGATGGTGCGCGACGGCTGGCTGCACAGCGCCATCGGTGAAGACAGCCGCGAACGCATCCTGCAGTTGAGCCCGCATGCGCTGCAGGCCGTGCCGGCGCTGCAGGCCCAGTGGCAGGCCACCGCGCGTGCAGCACGCAGCCTGGAGGCCGACCTCGGCCAATCGCTGGAACAGGTGCTGCGCAGCGCCTTGCAGGCGCTCGAACAACGCCCCTTCGCGCAGCGCCTGCGCGAGGCACGCGAAGACTGACACGGTTCGGCCCCACTGCGGCCGAGGGCGGCCGGCCGCTTGAACCCGGTGCGCAGGCCGCGTGAAGACAGCTGCAAGGATGGCGACCTGGACTTAGCGCGCGATGGCCAAGCATGGCCGCTGTCGTCGACGACGGCGACGCCCACACCGCAGGAGGATTCACATGACTGGCCAGAACCCGCGCAGCTCCACCCGGGGCTTCGCCTCGATGGACGGGGACAAGCAACGTGCGATCGCCGCCAAGGGCGGACGCGCCGCGCATGCCTCCGGCAACGCGCATGAATTCAGTTCGGACGAGGCCCGCGTCGCCGGCCGCAAGGGCGGCGAGGCGATCAGCCGCGATCGGCAGCACATGGCGGCGATCGGCCGCGAGGGCGGCCACGCGCGCCACGCCAACGCACGCCAGCAGCAGCAACTGGCGTCGCTCGACCCAGCCGCAAAGGATCCGCAACGCCAGCAGGGATGAACGCTGCGCGGTCAGTGCGCAAGGCGAAGTCGGCGCAGACCGATGGCCGCAAGCAGGGCCAGCACGCCTGCCACCGCCATCGCGCAGCCGAAGCCACTGGCCATCGCACTGCGGTACCACGCCATCACCTGGGGCGTGGAGTACGACGAGCTCGGGTGCAGGGTCAGCCCGCGTGCATGGGCCGCCAGCGCTGGCTGCCCGGCGGCCAGTGCGGACGCGGCAAACTCGCGTACCGCACGCAGGCCCATCAGGTTGCCCAGCAGCGCGATGCCCAGGCTCATGCCCGCCTGGCGCAATGCATTCATCGTGGCTGACGCAATGCCCGCGCGCTCGGCCGGTACCTGGGCCATGACCGCCATGCCGGTTGCAGGTACCGCCAGCCCCATGCCGATGCCCAGCAGCATCAGCAAGGCACTGGCCTGCCAGGGCGACGTTTCGGGCTGCAACGTGGCCATCGCGCACAGCGCCACGGCAACCAGCACATAACCGCAGACCAGCGCGGTGTGCAGCCCCACGCGTACCACCAGGCGACCGAACAACAACGAGACGACGCCCATCAACAGGAACTGCGGCACCAGCTGCGAGCCTGCCGAGGCTGCGCTGAGCCCCTGCGCCTGCTGGAAGAACAGGGACAGGAAAAACAGGCTCGCATAGGCGGTGAATCCCAGCACGAACGAAGCCAGGTTGAGCATGCCGAAACGGCGATCGGCAAACAGGTCCAGCGGCAGCAGCGGGCGTGCCACCCGGCGTTCGACCAGGCCGAACAACACCAGCCCGGCACCGGCGATGCCCAGCGCCGACAGCGTTGCCGGCGCCATCAGGCCCTGCTCGCCGATCGCGATCAGGCCATAGCTCAGTGCACCCAGTGCAACGACGCTTAGCAGTTGCCCCGCCGGGTCCAGCGCTGCATGGTGTGGATGCCGCCGCTCCGGGATACCCCACGCGCCGAGCACGAGGGCAAGCAGGCCCAGCGGCAGGTTGATCAGGAAGATGCTCGGCCAGCCGGCGCGCTGCACCAGCACGCCGCCCAACAGCGGGCCCAGTACCAGAGCCAGCGCACTGAACGCCGACCAGCCCCCGATTGCACGCGCACGCTGGCGCGGATCGGGGAACGCATGGCTGAGGATCGGCATGGCGCTGGGAATCAGCAGCGCACCGGCGATGCCCTGCACCACCCGCCCGGCCACCAGCGTCTGCAGGTTGCCGGCGCAGGCGCACAGCAACGACCCCAGGGTGAAGGTGGCGACGCTGAGCAGCCACATCCGCCGATGCCCATAGCGATCACCGAGCGGGCCCGCTGACAGCATCAGGGCCGACAACACGATGGCATACGCATTGATCACCCACTGCAGGCCGGCCATGTCGGTGTCCAGCGCCTGCTGCAGGGTCGGCAGGGCGACGTTGACGATGCTGATGTCCAGCGAGGCGAGGAAGGTGCCGAGGTAGGCCGCCAGCACCAGGGCCGGTCGTCGCAAGCGTTGCATGTTCGGATCCCGGGGGAGGATGTGCCCGCATCCTATCCACTGACTGACCGTCGGTCAATGACCGGCGGTCAGTCACTCCCGTGGCAGGGCTAGAATGGCGGCCGACGCACCCGGACCCAGCCACGATGCAGACCCCCGCTGCCGCCAGGCCTCGCACCAAGCCCGCCGAAACCCGCCAGGAAGAACTGATGGACGCCGCGCAGGCGCTGTTCCTGTCCCAGGGCGTGGAGGCCACCACCGTCAGTGACATCGTGGCCGCAGCCGACGTGGCCAAGGGCACCTTCTATACCTACTTCGCCTCGCGCAGCGACATCCTGCAGGCATTGGCGCAGCGCTATACCCGGCACTTCATCGAGGACGTCGACCAGGCCGTGCAGCAGCACCCCGCCGCTGATGGGGTGGCACGCCTGCGCGCGTGGATCCGCGCCAACATCGAGATCTACGTGCGCACGCACGCCGTGCACGATGTGGTCTTCGCCCATCACCATCATCACCAGCGCGGCAATGCCGAACGCAATGCGATCCAGCAGCAGCTGCTGTCGATTCTTGAAACAGGAATGACCGCCGGCCTGTGGCAGTTGCCGTCGCCGCAGGTCACCGCCTCGCTGATCTATGCCGGCGTGCATGGCGCCACCGATGACCTGATCGCCGCACCCGCGCAGGACGCCGACGCCTTCATTGCCGCCGTGGTGGACGATTGCCTGCGCATGGTCGGCGTAGCGCCGGCCGCGACGCATCCCTGACCCGCAACCCTCCGCTCAGCAATGGGCGAGGATGTTCAACAGCCTCCCGAACGGATCGCGCACGAAGAAGCGGCGCACGCCCCAGGGTTCATCGGCCGGGCCGTACTCCAGCGCGATGCCGGCCGCGCGCATGCGCTCCAGCACTTCCTGCAGATTGTCCACCTCGATCGACAGGTCCGGCACCGCGGTGCCGGAGCCGCCTTCACTGGCAAAACTGACCTGCGCAAGGGCACTGCCCTGCCCGCCGTGGGTGACGATCCAGCCGTGGTCCATCACCACCGGCATGCCGAGCAGGTCGCCATAGAAGGCAGTGGCGCGTTGCGGATCGGGCGTGGCGATGTTGGCAACGACGCGCCTGACAGCCATGGCATTTCCCTCTCCCGGAAGACGCATCGAGAGTACCGCATCGATGCCAGCGTCACCTCCTGCAACAGAAGAGCCCCGTCGATGACGGGGCTCCGGACGGCTCAGAGCTTAAATGGCGCGACTCACACGCCCATGCACAGGTCCACCACGCAGGTGTTGTAGGCCTGCTGGCACTCACCGGCATCCACACCGCTGGCCAGGCACATCTGATAGGCCCGCCAGCACGGCTTGTCACAGGGCTCGACCGGCCCTGCCACTGCCACCGAACCGGTGCAGGCCAGCGCGAACACCGCACCGGCGACCATCTTCTTCAATGCACGCATCGTCATCACTCCTTGATAAGCCTGGTGAGCCCAGGCCGGACCACCGTAGCCGGGCCACCGGGAGGCGAAGTGAACACCCGCGTCACGAATCCTTAACCAGTTCATAAAATTTCCTTCACACGACTGGGGGGCATCGGCCTGCCTTGGCGTTAACGGCGTTGTTGTCCGTCAACCAAGGAAGTTGTCCGATGAATCACCCGCTGTACGGCCGTTCGTCCCGCTCCCTCCCGCATCGCCCGCTGGCACTTGCTGTTGCCAGCTCGCTGCTGCTGGCCACCACCTTGCCGGCGATGGCCAGCGAATCACTCGATGCCTGGCAGCATCAGCGCCAGCTGCAGGCAGCCTGGGCGCGGCCCGTCGCCGATGTGTCGTCGGCTTCCACGGCGCCCACCGCCACTGCGCCTGCAACGGGAAACAGCGCCCTGCTCGGCAAACCCGGCGATGCAGCCAGCTGGCGCAGCGATGAATTCAACGCCGATTGGGGACTGGGTGCGATGGGCGCCGATTACGCCTACGCGCGCGGCCTGACCGGCCAGGGCGTGCGCCTGGCCCTGTTCGATTCAGGCTCGGCACTGGCACACCCCGAATTTGCCGGGCGCAACACCTCCAGCATCACCATCGGTGCGGACTGCGCCACGCCCGGCGTGGTGGCCGGTGCCGGTGCATGCGGCCAGACCCGTGGCGAGCAGCCGGGCTACAACTACTACGGCCTCGGCCCCGGTGTTCCCGCCGCGCTGGCCGCACGGCTGATCGCCGCAGGCCAGCCCTATGGCTTCAGCTACGCCGACCATGGCACCCACGTGCTGGGCACCATCGGTGCCAACCGTGATGGCAAGGGCATGCACGGCGTGGCCTTCGGCTCGAACCTGACCGCTGCCCGCGTCTTCGGTGATACCTATTACGAGTGGCGCCTGGACCCTGACAATTTCTATCGCCCGCGTGCGCTGTACCGCACCGATCCGGATGATGCCGCCACGCTGGACATGTATGCGCAGGTCCAGGCGCAGGGCGTGCGCGCCATCAACCACAGCTGGGGCATCTCCACCCGCAACATGACCGCCGCCGCGCTGGATGCGCAGTATGCGGCGATCGGTGATGGCTACGACGTGTATGGCAGCATCTATGCCGGCAGCGGCGACAAGCCGGGCTCCACGCTGATCCAGGTCTGGTCGGCCGGCAACGGCAGTGGTGCGGTGGCCGGCATCACCGCGTCGATGCCGCGCTGGAAGCCGGAGATCGAACCCTACTGGCTGGCGGTGGCCAACGTGCGCCGACCCAATGCCGCCGCTGGCGAAACCGACTACGTGATCGACGGCAGCTCCAGCATCTGCGGTGTCGCCGCCAACTGGTGCATCTCCGCCCCGGGCACCGACATCCTCAGCACCATCGTGTCCGGCGAAATCAAGGGCCGCATCGAGAACACCTCGGCGTACGTGCGGCTGATCATCGACAGCGAGAACACCCAGTACACCTACGGCACCAAGACCGGCACGTCGATGGCCGCACCACACATCACCGGCGCCCTCGGCCTGTTGATGGAGCGCTTCCCGTACCTGGACAACGCCCAGGTACGCGATGTGCTGCTGACCACCGCGCGCGATCTGGGGGCGGCAGGCATCGACCCCATCTACGGCTGGGGCATGGTCGACCTGCGCAAGGCCATCGAAGGCTATGGATCGCTGCGGGTGGATACCAACGTAGTGATGAACCAGAGGGCCGGTGGCCTGAAGGTGTGGGAAGGCGATGCATGGGATGACTGGACCAACGCCATCGGCGGCCCCGGCAAGCTGACCAAATCCGGCATCGGCTGGCTGCGCCTGAGCGGCGACAACACCTTCAACGGTGCTGTACTGCGCGAGGGCACGCTGGAGTTGAACGGCAGCAACGCGCTCACCTCGGCGGTCGACGTGCAGGGTGGCCAGTTCCTGCTCAACGGCAGCCTGGTCTCCACCGCGCTCACCACCCACGGCGGCGTCAGCACGGTCAGCGCCAGCGGCGTGCTGAAGAACAGCAACCTGACGGTCGACGGCGGCGTGGTGTCCTTCAACGGCACGCAGACCGGTGGCACCACCACGGTCGGCGCCAACGGCGTGCTGAAGGGCGTCGGCACGCTGGGCAGCACCCGCGTCGATGGCACCATCGCCCCCGGCAACTCCATCGGCACGCTCACCATCAACGGCAACTACGTGCAGGGCGCCAGCGGCGTGTTTGCCGCCGAACTGGCCCCGGGCGGGCGCAGCGACCAGCTGCACGTGACCGGCAGCGCGACCCTCGGCGGCACCCTGGTGGCATTGCCGGAACCGGGCACCTACTACCTCGGCGAGCAGTTCAACTTCATCCGCGCCGACGGCGGCGTCAGCGGCCAGTTCGCCAGGACCGATTTCAGCGCGTTCTCGCCGTTCCTGCAGTTCAGCCTGGCCTACGGTGCCAACGGCGCCCGCATCGACGTCGCACGCGGCGCGCTGCTGGCCAGCGCGGCCAGCACGCCGAACCAACGCGCGGTCGCCGCGGCCGCCGACGTGCTGGCGATCAACCAGGGCCTGCCCAAGCCGCTCACCCAGCTGTTCCCGCAGCAGGTGGGCGGCGTGCTGGACGGCATCGGTGGCGAACTGCACGCTGCCACCGCGCTGGCGCTGGTCGAAGGCAGCCGCCATGTCCGTGATGCCGCGCTGTCGCGCCGCGCCGGCACGGCGGCACCCGGTGCGGAGCCGGGCGACGCCACCGGTGCATGGGTGCAGGCCATCGGCGGCAACGGCAAGCTGGATGGCAATTCCAACACCGCGCGCACCGACACCAACAGCAACGGCGTGCTGGTCGGCGTCGACCGCGAGTTCGGCGGCTGGCAGATCGGCGTATTGGCCGGTACTGGCCGCACCGACGTGAAGCAGCAGGAGCGTCGCGCCCGGTCGAAGATCGACAACACCCACTTCGGTGCCTACGCCAGCCACAACTGGGGCGGTTTCGGCCTGCGTGGCGGCGTCGCATGGAGCCGCAACGAAGTGAAGAGCAACCGCGACGTGGCCTTTGCCGGTTTCAGTGACAGCCTGAGCGCGCGCTACAACGCACACACCCGCCAAGCCTTCATCGAAGCAGGCTACCGCTTCGGCGGCGCCGAGGGTGGCCTGGAGCCGTACCTGCAGGTCGCACGCGTGGAAGTGGACCTCAAGCAGATCGACGAGCGCGGCGGTGCGGCGGCACTGCACGGCAAGGTGGACGACACCGGCACCACGGTCGCCACCGCCGGCGTGCGCTTCGACAAGGGCCTGAAGGCATCGTTCCAGCAGGACAGCTGGCTGCACCTGCGCGGTGGCGTGGGCTATCGCCGCGCCTCGGGTGACCGCAGCCAGGTGGCCAACCTCGCCTTCGCCAACAGCACCACGACGTTCGCGGTCGAGGGTGCACCGATTGCCGACAATGCGGTCGTGGCCGAACTGGGCCTGTCGGCCTGGCTGACCCCGCGGCAGCAGCTGGAGCTGGGCTACAGCGGCCAGTTCGGCAGCGAAAGCCGCGATCACGGTGCCAATGCCCGCTGGTCGATCCGCTTCTAGTCACGTGCCCGGTTAGTCACGCGCTCTCTTGACGGGTTGGGGCGGCCTCGCGGCCGCCCCTTTTTTATGCGCGTTCCCTGGACAAAGGTGGCCGGGGCAGATCACTGCCCCGGCCGCGGCGGCCCCGGGGAGAAGGCCGCCTTCAAGCGTCAGGCTGCCTTCATCGCGTGCTTGCGCGCGCGCATGACGTTGTGGCATTCCTGCACGTCCGGCAGCAGCTGGGTCACTTCCTGGCGCACGGCCGGCGGCAGATCGTTCTCCTTCAGCACATCCTTGAACGCGCCGAGCAGGCGATCTTCGGATTCTTCCAGCTCGGCCACGTAGCCGTAGTTGGTATCACCGAAGGCAGCGCGCACCTTGCCGTAGAACTGCTGCATCGAGCCGACGACAGTACCGTGCTCGGCCGGCTTGCCACCGCTGGCAGCGACCGAGCCGCTCAGTGCCGCAACGATGCGGCCCTTGACGCCGGCAATGCGGGTGAACAGTGCCGACAGCTCGGCATCCTTCACCTTGGTCGCGGCTTCTTCATAGAAGGACTTGCCATCACGGGCGATCTCGATCAGGTCGTTGAGGCGATGTTCGATGGTGGACTGGGTGCTCATGTCATTGCTCCTGTGTGGTCGATTCCGTGGGAGAGAGGCAGCGGTGAGTGCTGCCTGCGGGACCACTGTGGACAGGGTCATGTGCTTCGTGGGTGAGCATTGATTGATGCATGCATCACCTCGCCCAACCCGCACTGACCGCTTCACGCCACGGTGGTGTTGCGTTCACGCGGACGTGTCCGCGCCTGCTTCACCAGGGGATGAAAAGAATGACCAGAACGATGACGAGCACCGCGGCAAGCGCTGCCATCAGCACGTTTCGCTGGCGCCAGCTGGGCTTCGGTTTTCCTGGGGTATTCATGGATGCACACCTGTTTCTGCGGATGACCCCGCCAGCGTGATGGATCTGAATCAGTGCCCGCGTAGAGGGCACGTGCATGCGACGTGCACGCGCCGGAGCGTATGTCGATTCCAGGCGCTGTCGTTCGTCGGAACACTGGAAGCCAGGCCCGTCGGCCTGCAGGAGCCTCCCGATGTGTCCCATCCTCACTGCCTTCGCCACCTCCCCCGACCGCGGGCAGGGCCTGGCCCGCGACATGCGCGTGCGCTGGGCGCTGGAAGAGCTGGGCGTGGCCTACGACGTGCAGTTGCTGACTTTTGCGGAGATGAAGCAGCCCGCCCACCTCGCAAGAAATCCATTTGGGCAGATTCCCACCTGGCAGGACGGCGGCCAGGTCCTGTTCGAATCGGGCGCCATCGTCCTGCACCTGGCCGAACAGTACCCGGGCCTGTTGCCGCGCACTCCGGATGCGCGCATGCGCGCGATCATGTGGATGTTCGCCGCGCTGAACACGGTGGAGCCGCCGATTGTTGAACGCTCGATGGCCTGGGTACTGGAGCGCGGGCAGCCCTGGTATGCGCAGCGGCTACCGATGCTCGATGAGCGGGTGCGGACGCGGCTGGCGCAGTTGTCCGCAGCGCTGGGTGATTCCGCCTGGCTGGACGGCGGATTCAGCGCGGGCGACCTGATGATGGTGGCGGTGCTGCTGCGGCTGAAGAGCAGCGGCCTGCTCGATGAATTCCCGCAGGTGAGCGACTACGTGGACCGGGCAACGCAGCGACCCGCCTACCAGCGCGCGTTCGCCGCGCAGCGGGCGGTGTTCCAGAACGGGTAGTTCCGCGCCCGGCGTGGAAACACTCAGCGCGGCCTGGGCCGGCAGGCGGCCTGTACCAGCATCAGCTGTGCCACCAGGATCAGCATCGCGCACCCGGACAACAGCCACGGATCGATGTACCACTGCGCGTTGAAGCTGAACTCTCCGGCGGAGATCCGCTTCCAGCCGTTGAAGTGCTGCATGGCGGCCACCACGAAAGCGAAGCCGCCTGAGGTGTACGCAAGCCAGGGCACGATGAGGCCGCCCGGCCGCGCGAACAGCATCAACAGCCCCAGCACGCCGATCACCGTGCGCTGCACGCGGCAGTAGGGGCAGACGTAGGCCAGCCCGCTCCATTCCACGGACCAGGCCAGCAGGCTGACCAGCACCGACAGGCCTGCGGCAAGGTACAGCCACCTCGGCGTGATCGTCATGCTGCCGCTGTATGCCATTGCCTGCTCCTTCGTTCAGAGACCCGGGCAGGGTAGCAGCGCCACCGGGTCAATCCTTCTTGAAGACCGTGCGCTTGCCGATCGGACTGCTCTTGCGCGCCGTCGGCTTGGCCAGGCCTGGAATGAGGAAGTCGGTGACCTTGTGGCCCTTCTGGACCTTGGCGGCCAGCCAGCGCGGCATGCGACCACGGCCGGACCAGGTAAGCCGCTTGTACTCCGGGTCGCGGTACTTGGCCGCCACTTTTCCGGTCCTGCGCCGTGCCGGCTTCCGGCGCGGGGCGGCCTCTTCGATGGCCTCTCCGCCGAACAGCTCCTCCAGGGTATACCCCGCTTCGGCCGCTGCGGCCTTCAGCAGGCGGCGTACCGCACTGGCCGGGCGGCGGTTGGAAATCAGCTGTTTCCGCTGTTCAGCGGCAACCACCAGGGCGCCCAGCTCGCGAAGGCTGAGCGATTCAATATCAATCGTCATGCGGGAAAGGTCTACCGCGCCGCGGCGGCTGTCAAGGCATCCTGATGCCCGGGCATACACACAGGCTTCACCGCCGCTGGGCTCCGATCGCCTTCGCACGCCATCTCCGAGGACATCGACGTGAGCACCTCATCGCATTCGCTCGCCTACCTGCTTGCACGCCTGCTGCTGATGGCGCTGTTCCTGGTTTCCGGCATCGGCAAGCTCGGCGACCCCGGTGCCACCCGGGGCTACATGGAAGCGATGGGCGTGCCGGGCATCCTGCTGTGGCCGACCATCGTCTTCGAGATCGGCAGCGGGCTCTGCATCCTGCTCGGCTTCCAGACCCGCCTGGTGTCGGTGGTGCTGGCGGGTTTCAGCCTGGTGACCGCTTTCATCTTCCACCACAACGTCGCCGACCCGACCCAGCAGATCATGTTCCTGAAGAACCTGGGGCTGGCCGGTGGATTCCTGCTGCTGGCCTGTACCGGTGCCGGGCGTTACAGCATTGATGGGCGTGGGCGGCGCGGCTAGGCGCTGATCCGCCGCCTGCGCGCTAGCGGCGGAGCTCCGCCTCGGGTGCCAGCGTGTGGATCACCTTGCCCTGCGCATCGAGGAACTCGATTGCACCGTAGCCTTCGGCGGTGACCGTCAGGCGTAGGCGCGTGCGGTCTGACCTGTCGTTCAGGGCAATGGCCGGCGTGCCATCAGCGCCAACCACCAGGCCGATGCGCGTGGGTGCCTGCACGCCGGGAATCAGCTTGTTGCCCAATGCAGGTTCACGGATCAGCTTCGGCGCCTGGTTGATCGAGAAGCTCACTCCGCCGTCCGGTGATACCCGCCACCCGATCGCGTCCATCGCCGGATGATCCAGCGCCAGCACCGACATCCCGCCGTCGACATCGGCGGTGCCGAAGCCACCGCGCTCGCTGCCCTTGTCGTCGTACAGCACCATCCCGGCCACGTTGAACGCGCGTTTGTACTGCAGGCCATCGATGATCGGCGCCGGTGTCCTGCCGGACAACGTCATGCGGATCACGCCGGTGTCGTCGACGATATCGATCCGCCGCGCGGTGATGCGTTCGTGGTCCGGCGTTTCCACGCGTGTCTGCGGTGCCTTGTCCACGATCAAACGCTGCAGGGTTTCAACCGAAGGGCGCCTGGGTGAATCGGAAGACTCTTCAGCTGCGGCAGGCACGGCGGCGAGGGTGGTCAGAACGACGAACGTGCAGGCACTGCGCTTCATGCGGGCTCCTGGTCGGACGGATCGGCGGAAGCCGCATCATGCCACTCTTCCGGAGGATGCTCCGACGAGTGCACAGTGCTCTGGCGAGCAGGGGCCCACACTCCATCATTGGAAGCAAGCCCCCGGCGCTGCATGCATTCTTAATTCTTCAGATTTCCATCAAGCACCCTGCGCCCCATGCCGGCCGCAAAGCAGCATGATGAGCGCCCCATTCAAGTCAGGGTTTCCGTTCATCTCCATGCGTGACATCGGACAGTTCTACGTAACCAGCGTCGAGGGAGTGACGCGCGCGGACGGCACACTCCTGCAGGTCACTCGCATCGATTGCGCCTGCATCAAGTGCTCGTGGCAGTTCAGGGCGATACCCAATCATGGACTGGTCGATCTTGATGGGGCCGCGGCCCTCAGTTGCCCGACCTGCGGCAATCACCAGTCCGTCAGCCGGGCACGGCTCGAAGAGCTCAATCGACGCAACGGCGAATAGCCAGCGCTTGGACCTTCCATCAACATCGCACCGACGCTGCCGATACCTGTTCGGCGCTAGCCTTCAGTCAACCGATATCTGCCGGCCTTCCCATGAGTCATACCGGACTGTTTCAGATCACCAACCTGACGTACAAAGCCGGAGAGCACGGCACTCTGGCGCGGGCACTGCAGATCGTAGCGACGTGCACGGCCTGCGGCGCTACGAGCGTGTGGGGCGAAGATGAGATGGAACATGTAGCCGGGGGAACCGTGCTGGCCTGCCGCAACTGTGGCGTCCGCCAGGCCATCAGCAACGCGCGCCTTTCAAGCAGCCCATCCGACATCCGTCATCCGCGCCGCTGAGTGGCACGCGGTTCGTATCGCGTAGCGCACCGTCAGGCGCAGGCGTTCACCCGGCTTTTACAGCGCGCCGCCACCTCGGGCGAAGAAGCACCCAGATGCATCTGCCTGCATCCAAGCACCGCGCCCCCGCGTATGTAGGATGCCCGCGCCTTGCGGGCCTCCCATAGAGGAACGCGCCGTGAAAGCTCTTCAGCGGATAGCCGCCACCGTAAGCTTCGCCGTACTCGTTTCAGCAACTTCACTGAGCTTCGCCGCCAACACCGTGATGGTGGGCGGAGCGGAGATGTATCCCAGCAAGACCATTGTCCAGAACGCCATCAACTCCAAGGACCACACCACCCTGGTCGCCGCGGTCAAGGCAGCCGGGCTGGTCGATACCCTCAATGGTGCGGGCCCCTTCACCGTTTTCGCACCCACCAATGCAGCCTTCAGCAAGTTGCCCGCAGGCACGGTCGATACGCTGGTAAAGCCTGAAAACAAGGCGCAGTTGACCAAGATCCTGACCTACCACGTGGTGCCGGGCAACTACAGTTCCGCGCAACTGATGGCCGATGCCAGGAAGCACGGCGGCAAGGCCATGCTGAAGACCGTTGAAGGTGAGTCGCTTACCGTCGCGCTGCATGACGGCAAGCTATGGGTCATTGATGCCAAGGGTGGCAAGGCGGGAATCAGCATTGCCGATGTCGGCCAGTCCAATGGCGTGATCCACGTGATCGACACCGTGTTGATGCCGAAGTAACGGCGACCGGCGGGTGGAGCATAAGCGCGGCAGTCGCACAGCGGCTGCCGCCGTCGCCTCCCTTGAACCGGAATCACGGCTGCGAAGCGGATGACGCGCTACCTCATCCATCCAGGAGCCTTGATCGCGCTTGTCAGTCAGAAGCAGACCCGGGATTCCAGCTGATTACCTGAACGTCATAGAGCTCACATTCGGTTTGACCCATCGGCTCCCAATGATCGCTCGCCAACTCAAAGAAGGCATCCGGCACGTCCATGGAAAACGTTGCGCCCTTCTCCCGATTGCGCTGGCGGACGCGATCGCGACGAACCTCACGTGGGGCGTCGAGCAGATACACGGCCAGATCGTAGCCTGCCTCCCTGACCTTCGCGTAGAAATTCTCGCGGCTGGCTCTCTCCACCAGACCCAGCTCAAGCACAACGTCGCGCCCCGTATCGAGCACTTCGCTGGCTGTGACCCATATCTGATCCAGGCAGCGCGCCTTCCTTGCCGCATACCATTCCATCAGGTTGGCGGCGGGGCGGTCCGGGCTGTACAGCCGGACGAACCACGCGTCCAGGATGAATCCTGCGGCCGTATGCAGACGTCGCAACTCGGCAACAAACGTGGACTTGCCCGCACCTACGGGTCCTTCGACCAGGTGAATCGTTGCCATCGTGGTTGAGCCATCCTTCATGGCATTCAGAGACAGATCGGCCATCGGAGACCAATCGCTGTTTCGGTGGTGATAGCGGAGCTGCGGGGATGGCCGTGGACACCCGTGACACTGACGATCAGTCTCACCTGCACCGCTGGCAATCACGCGCCCCTGCCCCACATGAATTCTCCCCGCGGCAAAAAAAAGGCACCTGGGCGGAACCCAAGTGCCATTCTTGTGGTGGGCCCACCAGGATTCGAACCTGGAACCAAGGGATTATGAGTCCCCTGCTCTAACCGTTGAGCTATAGGCCCTGCGCAGCGTCACAGTGTAGTGGAGGCCGCGCTCGATCGGCTACCCGGCGGCGGCAAACGCCTCCGAAACACGCCCCAGCCGCCTCTCCGCTGCTTCCGCGAGCCATACCTGCCGCCTCAGGTATGCCTGGAACAACGCGACCATCCTTCTGACTTCCTCCAGTCCCTGTTGGTTGTCGCCACTGAAGCCGGCAAGCAATCCGGCCTCAGACAGCGTCAGCAGCGCATACGTCGTACGACGTGCAAACCCCAACCGATCCTCGCACTCATCCCGCATCACCTCATCCCAGTCCAGCAGCGGCGGGAAATCGGCTCGTACGGGCTCAGGCAAATCGTGCTCCACATCATTCATGGCGTGACTCCAGATGCATGACGAATCAATGCCGCAGGCCGTGCGAGTTGCACGTGACCTGCCGCGCGCTTGCATCGGCGCCGGTGATGACCGGCCCGCCTACGGGATGTGTTGAGCATCTGCGCGATCAGCGTGCGACCGTCGCAGGAAGAATTCAAACGGCAGATGCGACATCGGCAAGAGCCGTCGGGCATGTCCCGGCACCCACCAAAGAAAAACCCCGCACCAGGCGGGGTTTCTCTCAACGCTTCAACAGCCGCTGGAAATCAATCGATATCCAGGAAGCTGCGCAGCTGCTCCGAGCGGCTCGGGTGACGCAGCTTGCGCAGGGCCTTCGCTTCGATCTGGCGGATGCGCTCGCGGGTCACGTCGAACTGCTTGCCGACCTCTTCCAGCGTGTGGTCGGTGTTCATGTCGATGCCGAAGCGCATGCGCAGCACCTTGGCTTCCCTCGGAGTGAGGCCGGCCAGCACGTCGCGCACGGTTTCAGACAGGTTGATGTTGGTGGTGTTCTCGATCGGGGACTCCACATTGGTGTCCTCGATGAAGTCGCCCAGATGGGAATCCTCGTCGTCGCCGATCGGGGTTTCCATCGAGATCGGCTCCTTGGCGATCTTCATCACCTTGCGGATCTTGTCTTCCGGCATGTCCATTTCCTTGGCCAGCTCCTCCGGCGTGGCCTCGCGGCCGTACTGCTGGAGCATCTGGCGGGAAATGCGGTTCAACTTGTTGATCGTCTCGATCATGTGCACCGGAATACGGATGGTGCGTGCCTGGTCGGCAATCGAGCGGGTGATCGCCTGGCGGATCCACCAGGTGGCATAGGTCGAGAACTTGTAACCGCGGCGGTACTCGAACTTGTCCACGGCCTTCATCAGGCCGATGTTGCCTTCCTGGATCAGGTCGAGGAACTGCAGGCCGCGGTTGGTGTACTTCTTGGCGATCGAGATCACCAGGCGCAGGTTGGCCTCGACCATTTCCTTCTTGGCCTTGCGCGCCTTGGCTTCACCGTAGGCCATGGCACGGCTGATTTCCTTCAGCTCTTCCAGGTCCAGCTGGGTCAGCTTCTCGATGTCGATCGTCGCCTGCTGTTCGGCGATGATCTGGTCCTTCACTTCGCGCAGCGCCGAAGACCACTTTTGCTTGCGCTTCAGTGCATCTTCCACCCATTCCAGGTTGGTCTGGTTGCCTTCCCAGGAACGGATGAAGTCCTTGCGCGGCATGCGGGCGGTAACGGTGGCCAGGTTCAGCACGCGGCGCTCATGCGACTTGATGTCGGCCATGGTGTCGCGCAGCTGCTTGGTCAGCACGTCGGTCAGCGGCAGCGGCAGCTTCAGGGTGACGAACACCGCCGACATCTCTTCGCGCAGGCGCGGCAGGTTCTTCTTGTCGCCCTTGGTCGCCGCCTTCTTGAAGGCAGTGAAGGCATCGCTCAGCGCCTGCATGCGCGCGGCGACTTCCTCCGGGTCCGGACCGGTCGGTGCGGCTTCTTCCTCGCCACCCTCGACATCATCGTCCTCGTCCTCGTCGCCATCGGCGTCGGCATCGTCGCCGTCGTCGGACGCGGCAGCGGCCGGCGCAGGCACTTCGTCCGTAAGGTCGTTGAAGCCGACAATCACTTCGGCCAGGCGCTTCTTGCCTTCCTTGTGGGCTTCATAGTCGTTCAGCAGCGACTCGACCGACACCGGGAACTGGCCCAGGGCGGCCTGCACCTGCGAAAGGCCTTCCTCGATGCGCTTGGCAATGGCGATTTCGCCTTCGCGGGTCAGCAGCTCGACGGTGCCCATTTCGCGCATGTACATGCGCACCGGGTCGGTGGTACGGCCACCTTCGGTGTCGAGCGCGCTCAGCGCGGCGGCGGCTTCTTCGGCCGCGGTGTCATCGACTTCGCGGTTACCGGTGTTGCCGTCGTTGAGAAGCAGGGTTTCCACATCCGGCGCAACTTCATGGACATCGATGCCCATGCCGTTGATCATGCCGATGATGTCTTCGATCTGTTCCGGGTCGACCATGTCGTCCGGCAGATGGTCATTGACTTCGGCGTAGGTCAGGTAGCCCTGTTCCAGGCCCTTGCTGATCAGTTGCTTGATTTCGGATTGGGCAGGACGTTCGTTGGCCATGTAGTGCTCGCGCCACCGGCTAGGGAGAAATAGGGAACGTAGCATTATACCAGCCCGGGGCCCCGCCTGCCGGGCGGTGGTCCCGCAGGCTCAGGGCCTGAGAAGGAAGGTCACGGGACCGTCATTGACCAGGCTGACGACCATATGGGCACCAAATCGGCCCGTTTCCACCCCCGGCGCGTGATTTTCACGACAGATCCCGACAAAACGGTTGAACCCGCGTTCAGCCTCGTCCGGCGGCGCCGCGCTGGTGAAGCTCGGGCGCATGCCCGAGCGGGTGTCGGCGGCCAGGGTGAACTGGCTGACCAGCAGCAGGCCGCCGCCGGTATCACGCAGCGACCGGTTCATCTTCCCGGCCTCATCGGCGAACACCCGGTAGCCCAGCAGGCGCTCGGCCATCCGCTGCAGCTGGGCCTCGGTATCGCCGGGCTCCATGCCGACCAGCGCCAGCAGGCCGGGGCCGATCTGCCCGACCGCTTCGTCGTCGACATGCACGGCGGCCTGGCTGACACGTTGGATCAGGACGAGCATCGTGGGCTTCCGAATGAACAGGGCCGGCCACGATAGCAGCGCCCTTGGCTAAACTGGCGCCGATGAATCCGCAACGCAAAGCCCGGCTGGTCTACCGCGCCACCACCCTGTTCGCCCGCCTGCCCTGGCCGCTGCTGCGGGGCGCCGCGCGCGCCCTGGCGTGGGCGTGGATCAGTCTCAATGCCCGTGAGAGCCGCGTCACCCGGCGCAACCTGGAACTGGCCTACCCCGAACTGGATGCCACCGCGCGCGACCGCCTGCACCGCGAGCTGCTGCGCTCCACCGCGCTGCAGGCCATTGAGACCCTGCGCCTGTGGAGCCAGAAGCCGGCCGACAACCTGCGCCTGCACCTGAAGCAGCGCCATGGCGAAGCGCTGTATGACGCGGCGCTGGCCAGCGGCAAGGGCGTGATCGTGGCTGCGCCGCACTTCGGCAACTGGGAGCTGCTCAACCAGTGGCTGGCCTCGCGCGGGCAGATCGCCATCGTCTACAAGCCGCCGGAGGACGAGGCCAGCGACGCCTTCCTGCAGCTGGTGCGCGGCGGCCAGAACGTGCAGCAGGTGCGCGCCGAAGGCCCGGCCGTGCGGCAGCTGTTCAAGGTGCTCAAGGACGGTGGTGCCACCGGCATCCTGCCCGACCAGCAACCCAAGGCCGGCGACGGTGTCTTCGTGCCGTTCTTCGGCGTGCAGGCGCTGACCATGACCCTGGTCAACCGGCTGGCCGAGCGCACCGGTGCCACCGTGCTGTACGGCTGGTGCGAGCGCATCGGGCCGGACATGGAATTCGCCCTGCACATCGAACCGACCGATCCGGCGGTGGCCGACCCGGACCCGCAGGTGGCCGCCACGGCGCTCAATGCCGGTATCGAACGCATCGCCCGCCGCGACCCCGCGCAGTACCAGTGGACGTACAAGCGCTATACGCTGCGACCGGCGGGCAGCGGCGAGGAGGATCCCTACGCCACCGAAGAGCATCCCCACTAGCGGCCCCACTGAGCCCGACCGGTCCCTGCGACCGGCGGCCGCACCACGTTGAATACGACGCCGGCGCCCCCATAGAGACTGCGATGTCCGCCTCCCCCGGTCCTGCCATGCCTGCTTCTTCCCTGTTCGGCGATCCGGCCGCGATCCGCTGCGAACGCGCGGTGGCCGAACTGCGCGCCGGTCGCCCGGTCCTGCTGCACGATGGCCAGGGCCAACGCCTGGCGGTGATCGCGCTGGACAGCGCCACCGCCAGCAGCTTCGCCGCCTTCGCCAGCGCCGCGCGCGAGCGCCACTACCTGTTTCTTACCGCCACCCGCGCCCGCGTGCTCGGCGTGGAAGCCCCCGAAGGCGCACGCCTGCCGCTGGCCGGCATCGCCTTCGATGCCCTGCCCTCGCTGGGCTACCTGCGCGAGCCCGGCCCGATGCCGGAGGGCTGGAGCGCCGGTGACGCCTTCGATGCCGGCGCGGTTGAACTGGCCCGCCTGGGCCTGCTGCTGCCGGCAATGGTGGCCGTGCGCCTGGACGCAGGTGACGCCACCTTCGACGGTGCCGCCGAAGTCGCCCTGTGCGACCTCGCCGAGGGCGCGGCCCATGCGGCCCACGATTACGAACTGGTGGCCCGCTCCCCGGTGCCGCTGCGCGACGTTGGCATGACCACCTTCGCGGTGTTCCGCGGCGGCGTGGCGCAGCGCGACCAGGTGGCGATCATCGTCGGCGAACCGGACCTGACGGCGGTGGTCCCGGTGCGCGTGCATTCCTCGTGCCTGACCGGCGATCTGTTCGGTTCACTCAAGTGCGACTGCGGCGACCAGCTGCGGCGCGGCCTGCGCAAGCTGAAGGAACTGGGTGGCGGCGTGCTGCTGTACCTGGACCAGGAGGGCCGCGGTACCGGCATCGCAGCCAAGATGCGTGCCTACGGCTACCAGCACGATGGCCTGGACACCATCGACGCCGATGCACAGCTGGGCTTCGGCGCCGACGAGCGTCGCTACGGCAGCGCGGTGGCGATGCTGCACGGCCTGGGCATCGCGCGCGTGGCCCTGCTCAGCAACAACCCGACCAAGGCGCAGCGCCTGCGCAATGCCGGCATCGAGGTGCTGGACTGCATTCCGGTCACCGGCGAGATCACCGCCGAGAACGAGCACTACCTGCGCACCAAGGCCGACCGCGCGGGCCACATGCTGGACGTGGACGCGCTGATCCAGGCTGCCCAGTAACGCGGCCGACCTGCTACCGTCTGCGCGGTGCGGCCACGGCCGCCACCGCCCGCCCTGCTGCCTGACGGAGCCCGCGTGACCGACGCCTCGATTCCTGCACCACCCGCCTCCGACTGGCAGGTACTACCGCAACGCGCGGCCCGCCTGGCTGCACTGGAAGGCGCCTTCGGCGGCCTGTTCGTGCCGGGCCTGCCGCTGGCGGCGGCGGCGTGGTTCTTCGATCTGCCCGGCGGGCTGTGGACTGCAGCCCTAGGCTTGCTGATCGGCATCGCCTTCGGTGCGTGGCTGGGCCATCGTCGGCTGGTCCGCACGCGCTGGCGGCTGGATGCACAGGGCCTGGGCCTGCGCCGCGACCTGATGTGGCAGCTGGAAACCCGCATTCCCATTTCGCGCGTGCAGCACCTGGACCTGCGCCGGGGGCCGCTGGAGCGCCGCGCCGGCCTGGCCACGCTGATCGTGCACACCGCCGGCACCCGCATGAGCGCGGTGACCGTCAGCGGCCTGAACGAGGCCGACGCCGAACGCCTGCGCGACACCCTTTCGCACCAGCTCGACCAGGACGCCGACGCCCTGTGAGCCTGCCGCCGCCCCTGCCCGCATCGCTGCCCGACGGTGGCGAAGACCATCGCCTGCATCCGTGGTCGTGGCTGTTCGTGCTGCTGATGCAGCTGCGCCACTACTTCCTGCCGCTGATCGCGCTGCTGGTATTCGGCCAGCGCGGCGATCGCGATCCGATGTGGGCGCAGTTGATCCCGTTGTCGGCCATTGCTGTCCTGGTGCTGGTGTCGGTGCTGCAGTACCTGAGCTACCGCTACCGCATCGGCAGCGATGCGATCACCGTGCGCAGCGGCCTGCTTGCGCGCAACCGTCGCGAGATCCCGTTTGCCCGCATCCACAACGTGGAAGTGCGGCAGAACCCGCTGCACCGCCTGTTCGGCGTGGCCGAGCTGCGCCTGGAGTCGGCCGGTGGCGCGCGCCCGGAGGCGGAAATGCGGGTGCTGAAGCTGGACCAGGCCTTGGCCCTGGAGCGGCTGGTGCGCCAGCGCGGGCAAGCGTCGCAGGCCAGCGAAGCGATTGCGGTGGCCGACATCGCCGACACCGGCAATGAACACGTGCTGCTGCGCCTGTCCAGCGGGGACGTGGTGCGCATGGGCCTGCTGTCCAACCGGGGCTGGGCGCTGGCGATCGCCGCCGTCGGCGTGCTGTTCCAGACCGTGCCACGGCCGGTGATGGATGACGCCCTCCAGCGCGGTGGCCGCGAGGCGTTCGGCTACGCCAGCCACCTGCATCCCGGCGTGGCTGGCGCGTTCCTTCTGGCGGGCACTGCGCTCCTGCTGGGCTGGCTGGCGCTGCGCGTGCTGTCGGTGGTGCTGACCCTGCTGCGCTACCACGGCTTCACGCTCAGCGAGCAGGAGCGCCGCCTGACCGTCTCGGCCGGCCTGCTCAGCCGCACCCGCAGCAGCGTGGCGCGTCGCCGCATCCAGGCCTGGACCCTGCGCGAAAGCACCCTGCATCGCTGGTTCGGGCTGCGCCAGCTGCGCATCGACAGCGCCGCCGGCGGGCCTTCGCGCGATGAGGACCGTGCCCTGCGCGAACTGGCGCCGCTGGCTCCACGCATGCGTTGCGAGCAGCTGGTGCAGCACCTGCTGCCGCAGCTGCAATGGCCGCCGGCACAGTGGCAGTCCATTCCGCAGCGCGGTTGGTGGCGGCTGTGCCTGGGTGCACTGCTGCTGGCGCCGTTGCTGGCGGCGGCCGCGTACTGGCGGTGGGGATCATGGGGGCTGGTGGTGCTGGCCTGGTTGCCGATGGCACTGCTGATCGCGCGTCGGCAGATGGCACGCATGGGCTGGTACCTGGACGATCACTACGTGGCGGTGCGCGGCGGCTGGTGGAAGCGCTGGTGGCGCTGGGCCGAGCTGGACAAGGTGCAGGGCCTGCGCCTGCAGCGCTCGCCGCTGGACAAGCTGCTCGGCACCAGCAGCCTGCAGCTGGATACCGCCGGTGCGCACGGTGATGTGGCACTGACCCTGCATTACCTGCCGCACGAACAGGCACAGCAGGTGATGGAACAGCTGGCGGCGGCACTGGCAAGGCGCAAGCTGCGCTGGTAAGCACTACCGCGAGCGGGGTCAGCGAGGCATCACCGCTGCGACGGGCCCCAGTAGCCCAGGTCCTTGCGGATCTGCAGGTCGCGCAGCCAGGTGCCGAACGGCTTGCGCCGCAGCGCGCCCATTTCGCCGGACAGGAAATCCTCGGTCGCGGCGATCACCCGCTCGCTGGAGCGGCCATCGCGATACGGATGGATGGCATCGGCGTAACGCACGATCTCCGCCTGCAACGCGGCATCCGGGTGCAGCGCGCGTTGCAGCATCGCCGGCAGCTGTGCCGGGTCGTCGAAATCGATCATGTGCGGCTTGGGTACGCGGTTGCGGAAGGTCACCACCGGCTTGTGCTGGACGATGAACTCCGAAACGATCGACGAGGTGTCCGACACCAGCACATCGGCGGCACGCTGCGCGGCCATCACCTGTTCCGGCTCGACGAAGCGGGCATTGGCACCGGCCAGCGCGCGGTAGCGCTCGAACAGTTCCGGCGCGCACTTCGGGTGCAGCGTCAGCAGCCAGTAGCGGTCGCCGGCGGCGATGTCGGCGGCGATCTGCGCATGCAGGTGCGGGGCCGCGCTCAGCCGCTCGGTGAACGTCGAACCGAACAGGATCACCGGGCGGCCAGCGGCCGGCGCGCGCAGCGCGGCACTCTCGCCGCCATCATCACGGAACAGTGGGTCCAGCTTCGGCCAACCGGTCTCGGCCACCGCGAAGTGGCCCTGCTGGGCGGCCATCTCGCGGAACGGCACGGTGGTGGCCGGGCCCTGCGTGCAGTACAGGTCGAACATGCCGCGCACCCGGAAGTGGCCGCGTGCGCTGTCGCGCTTCTCCACGTTGAAGCCATGGAACAGCTGCACCTTGGCGCCGGACAGGAAGGTCGGCACCCAGTTGGCGGCGCTGAACACCGCGCGCGGGCGCATCGCCAGGGCCTGCTTCAGGCCGATGTTGGGCACCCCGGGCAGGCTGCTGCCGGCCGCGCCGCCCTCGAACCAGGCGGCCACGTCCTGCCCGGACGCGTGCAAGGCCTGCGCCAACGGGGCGAGAATAGGCAGCGCATAGCGCTCCGTCGCAAACAACAGGTACCCGGCCATCATGTCCTCCACGACCGCTCCCATCGAACGGCCTCGCATCTCGGCCTGCATTATCGCGTTCAACGAGGCCGGCCGCATCGGCGACTGCCTGGCCTCACTGGCCTTCTGCGACGAGATCATCGTCGTGGACTCGTACTCCACCGATACCACCGTGGCCCTTGCCGAGGCCGCAGGCGCCCGGGTGCTGCAGCGCCCGTTCGAGGGCTTCCGCAGCCAGAAGGCGTTCTGCGTCGAGCAGGCACGGCACGACTGGGTGCTGTGCCTGGATGCCGATGAGCGCATCAGCCCGGAACTGCGCACGGCCATCGAACAGGTCCGCGACGGCGGCTTCGCCGGGCATGCCGGCTACCGCTTCGCGCGCCTGTCGGAGTACTTCGGCAGGTTCCTGCGCCACGGCAACGCCTACCCGGACCGGGTGATGCGCCTGTTCGACCGCCGCCGCGGTGGCTGGCGCGGCAAGCGCGAGATCCATGAGGCAGCCAGCGTCGACGGCAGCGTCGGCACCCTGCACGGGGACCTGATCCACTACCCGTACCGCTCGCTGCAGCAGCAGCTGGCGAAGACCGAGAAGTACGCCCGGATGATGGCCGAGCACGAGTTCGCACGCGGCAAGCGCGCCACGCTCGGCAAGCTGGTGCTGGCCCCGGCCTGGCGCTTCTGGCGCGGCTTCCTGTTCCGTGGTGGCTTCCGCGACGGCTGGCACGGCCTGGTCTACGCCTATGTGCGTGCCAATTACGTGCGGCAGAAGACCATCATGCTGTGGATGCTGGGCAACGGCCAAGCCGTTGCGGATCCCCCGGACCGTTGATCGCCGGGCCGTGCCGGCGCCACAGCATCACGACCCGATGATCGCCCGGTGGCGCGCACCTTCGAGAATCGACAGGCCGGTCAGCAGGCCGACCAGGGTCACGTAGAAACTGGCCGTCATCTGGTGGGCGAACATCGACTGGGTCAGGCCGCACAACGCATAGGTGATCACCAACATGACGCCGGCCGCAGCCGGCCCACGGAAGGTCACCCGTCCACTGCGACGGTGCAGGCGCACGAACAGCCACAACGGGATGCCGTACACCGCCAGCAGCAGTGCCAGGCCCGGCACGCCCTGGGTTGCGGCCCATTCGGCCACGTCGTTGTGCGCATGCCCAAGGTGGCAGCGCGCCTCACCCGGGTTCTCGCGGCAGACCGGCACGCGCTGCATTGCACTGTCGAAATGACCGATGCCGACACCCACCAGCGGATGGTCGAGGAAGGTCTCCCAGGCCACCTTGAGGCGCTCCACCCGGGCACCGGCAGACGAATCACTGTCGCCCTGCTCCATCCGCTGCACATCGCTGTGCAGCTCGCTCAGGCGGACCTGATGGCGCAGCTCAGGCACCGACAGCAGCAGGGTCGCACCGATCGCCAGCATGCCAGCCAGCACCGACAGCCGTGCCACGCCGGTACGCCAGCGCAGGCTCAGCGCCAGCACCACCAGCAGCGCCAGCAACGCGGCAAACACGCCACGGCTGCCGGTCAGCACGATGGTGCCGCAGCCGGCAGCCATGCCGAGGATCACCAGCGACCAGCGGCGTGATGGGCGGCAGAACACCAGCAGCACCATCAGCACCATCACGATGTCGGCCAGCACGATGGCGTTGGTGGACAGCTCCGCGCGCGGAGCCCCGCGCAACACCTGCCACAGCGACATCCCGAAGGTGGCAAGCAGGCCGGCCAGCGCGCCATACCAGAGCCAGCGCAGGTTTGGACGCAGCGCGCAGACCCAGAGTGCGATCCACGGGATCACGACGAACCGCGAGCGGTTGTCGACGTCGCGCAGCCCCTGCTCGAACAGCAGCACCGACAGTACGCCCAAGGCCAACACCGCCAGCATCAGCCAGGCCAGCACCTTCACCGGCTGACCGGCCATGCCGCGCGCGCGCCACAGCAGCTCCGGCGCCAGCAGGGTGCTCAACAGCAGCAGCAGACCATAGGGCAACAGGTTGATCGGCACGGTCAGCACGAGGGCCGGCAGGCAGAACAGGCCCAGCTGGGCCAGTGCATGCGCCACTCCGTGACGTCCACCGACGGGCACGCCCAGCGGATCGCCGGCCATGGGGTTCAGATTGTCCGCTGAGGCTGGCACGTCGGGAAGTATCGCTGCAATCTACTGAAAGAACGGGAATGCCCCGACAGGGGCCATCCCAGCCTGCCATTTCACTTTACTGCCTTTGGCCCTGCTTGGGCAGACCGGACAAGCGGGAATCGGGGCAGTCAGTCATGTTCCTGCAGACGCCTCCCACGTTCGCGCTCCTCTGCGGTAACCACGCAGGGCACCGTCACCGCCGCCGCGGGCACCAGCCACCAGCGCCGCCGGTTGGCCACGCCGGCCAGTTCGGAGCGGCTGCGGTCGACGCATGACAGCATTGCGTTTTCGTTGACCAGCAGCCAACGGTGCGCTGGCACCAGCCGCTGCCAGCGCGTGGCGGCGACCAGCTGCTCGTCCCACGGCACCCGGAAACCGAAGGTCGCTGCAGGGCGGTCGGCCAGCAACAGATGCTGCTCCTTCCAAGCCACCAGCCCCAGCTCCGCATCAGGACCGATACGACTTCCGACGGTGCGCATCAGCCCACGGGCGGAGCTGGAATCGTTCAACAGTGGATAGCCGACCAGGCTGTAGAGCAGCCAGACCACCGCCAACGTCGACACCAGCGCATGGTGCCTGCGACGGCCGCAGACCAACAGGCTCAGTCCACCCCACAGCCCCATGGCCAGGATCGTCCAGGCCAGTGCGTCGACAGCCCCGGGGGCCAGTCCGCGGCTGTGGGTCAGGCGCAGCTCGAAGGCCGGGTCGCCCAGCACTGCCAACGCGCCGGCCAGTGCCAGGCCCAGCGACAACAGTCCGGTGAACAGCCCCGCCACGGCCTGCACATCGCGCCGCTTCAGCAACCCCGGCAACAACGGTGCCAATGCCAGGCAGAACATCGGCAGCGCCGGCAGGATATACACATCGCGCTTGCCGTCAGGAATCGAGAAGAACAGCACCACCAGCAGCCACCAGGCCAGCGGCAGCAGGTAACGCGGGTCGCGGCGGCGCAGCCGACGCCACCAGGCAGGCAGCGCCCACGGCAGCAGCAGGAAGGCGGGAAGCCACATCGACGGCATGATCGCCAGGAAGTACCACCCTGGCTGGTGATGATCCCAGGACTGCATGTAGCGTCGTGCGGTCTGCTGGAACAGGATGTCGTCCATGTAGGCCCGGTACTCGTCCGAGCCGGTGGCCAGGCCGGCCAGCAGCATCGGTACCAGCCACAACGACACCGCCAGCAGGAAGGCCAGCGGCGCCGCCCAGAAGCGCACGTCGCGCGCGTGCAGGCCTACCCTCGGCCATCGCAGTGCCGCTGCGATCGCCGCTGGCACGATCATCAGCAGCGCCAGCATGCCCACGCCCTTGGTGATCACTCCGATGCCAGCGAAGAACCAGCCCAGCCACCACCAGCGCCAGGCGGGGCCCAGCAACAGGTGGCGCAGCAGGCCATAGTTGGCCAGCGTGATGAACAGCAGCAGCAGCGGGTCGATCTGCGCCTTCTTCGCCTGGAAGGTGAACTGCAGCGCGAACAGGAGCGCCCAGCCGGCATACAGCCCGACCCGCCGTGTCCACAGGCGCCGGCCAAGATCCACCACGCACCACAGCGTGCCGAGCGCGGCCAGCAGCGAAGGCAGCAGGAAGGCCACGCGCCAGTGACCGACCAGGCCGTACAGCGTGGCCTGCCACCACATCAGCATGGGCGGCTTGTCCGAGTAGAGCTCGGGCCCACGATGCGGGAACAACCAGTAGCCGCTGTCGACCATCTGCTTGGCCACCAGCGCGAAGCGCGGCTCGTCCGACGGCCATGGATCGCGGAGGCCGAGGCCGGCCCCCAGCACCAGCAGGGCCATCACCACCAACAGCCACGTCTGTCGCGACGCGTGGGTTTTCAGCATTGGACTCGAAACGGCAGCGGGGATCAGCCTGCTTTTATCAGACGCGCGTAGAAGAAACCGTCAGCATCGTTGTCACCAGGCAGGCGCTGGCGCGCCACGCCTTCGCAATCCACGCCGAATGCGTCGCCCAGCGGCTGCGCCTCGGCATCCGGATGCCACTTGAGAAACGCGCGCACCTGGTCGATGTTCTCGGCACGCAGGATCGAGCAGGTCGCATACAGCAGCACGCCCCCCGGGCGCAGCATCGACCAGCAGGCCTCCAGCAGGCGCGCCTGCACTCCCACCAGCGCATCGATGTCCTCGGCGCGGCGGTGGAACATGACGTCAGGCTGGCGGCGGATCACGCCGGTGGCCGAACACGGTGCATCCAGCAGGATCGCGTCGAACGGCACGCCGTCCCACCAGGCGCCGGGATCGCTGGCATCGGCCACCAGGGTCTGCGCATGTTCGCCGACGCCGGTACGGGCATAGGTGTCACGGGCGCGCGCCAGGCGCCGGGCGTCGATATCCAGCGCCAGCAGTCGCAGGCTCGGATCGCGTTCGAGCAGGTGCGCCGATTTGCCACCGGGCGCCGCGCAGGCATCCAGCACGCGCGAGCCAGCGGCGGGAGCCAGTGCATCCGCCGCGCACTGCGCCGACAGGTCCTGCACAGACAGCGCGCCGTCGGCGAAGCCTGGCAGCTGGTTCACCGCCACCGGTGCCGCCAGGCGCAACGCATCGGGACTGAGCACACTGGCTTCCGCGGCAATGCCGGCTTCGGCCAGCGCTGCCAGGGCTTTGTCGCGGCCGCCGTGCTGGCGGTTGGCGCGCAGCCACAGCGGCGCAGGCTGCAGGCTTTCGTTGAACACCGCTTCGGCCTGCGCCGGCCAATCACGTTCGATCGCCTCGGCCAGCCATTCCGGGAAGGCGTCGCGCGCGGGCTGCTCCGGGAACCCTTCGCGCTGCGCGCGGCGCAGGATCGCGTTGACCAGGCCAGCCTGCCGTTCGCGGCCCAGTGCACGGGCAGCATCGACCGTGGCCGAGAGTGCGGCATGCGCCGGCAGCGCCAGCACGTCCAGCTGGGCAAAGCCGACCATCAGCAGGGTGCGCAGGTCGGCATCACGCGCCGACAGCGGCTTCTGCATCCACGACTGCAATGCGGCGTCATAGGTGCTGCGGCGGCGCAGGACGGCGAAACACAGTGCCTCCAGCAGCGCGCGGTCGCGGCTGTCGGCCAGCTTCGGCAGCGCCCAGGCCAGTTCGGCCTTCAGCGAACGGCCACGGGTGAATACCTGCGCCAGCACGCGTGCGGCCAGCATGCGCGTGGCCGCGCCCGGCGCCGCCTTGGCGATGGAGAAATCGTTCTGCTTCGACACCGCTTATGCCCCCACGCGCAGGTCGCGGCGAGCGTTGAGGTAGTCGGCGGCGGTGATCGCCTTGCCGCCTTCGCGCTGCAGTACGCGCAGGCGCAGCACACCCTGGCCACAGGCGATGTCGATGCCGTCGCGGCCGGCCGCCAGCACCGTGCCCGGCGCCTGGGCGTGGGCCTCATCCAGCGCCACCGCGCCATGGATGCGCACGCGCTCGCCGGCCAGCGTCGCCTCGGCGATCGGCCACGGATTGAACGCGCGCACGGTGCGCGCCAGCGCAGCGGCGTCCTGCGCCCAGTCCAGCTTCGCTTCGGCCTTGTCCAGCTTGTGCGCGTAAGTCACGCCCTGCTCAGGCTGCGGCCGCGCGATCGGCTTGATGCCGGCACGCAGCAGGCCCAGGCCATCGGACAGCACCTGCGCGCCCAGTTCGGCCAGCTTGTCGTGCAGCTGCCCACCGCTATCGGTAACAGCAATCGGCAGCTCCTGGTGCAGCAGCACCGGGCCGGTATCCAGGCCCGCTTCCATCTGCATCAGGCAAACGCCGGTCTTGGCGTCGCCGGCCTGGATCGCACGCTGGATCGGCGCGGCACCGCGCCAGCGCGGCAGCAGCGAGGCGTGCACGTTCCAGCAGCCATGGGTCGGAATGGCCAGCACCGCCTTGGGCAGGATCAGGCCGTAGGCCACCACCACCATCAGGTCCGGCTGCAGGTTGCGCAGCTGCTGCTGGGCAGCGTCGCCCTTCAGCGATTCGGGCTGGTAGACCGGGATGCCACGGGCCACGGCTTCGAGCTTGACCGGCGACGGCGCCAGGCCACGGCCACGACCGGCCGGTCGATCAGGCTGGGTGTAGACGGCCACGACCTCGTGATGGCGCGCAGCCGCGCGCAGCGATGACACCGCGAATTCCGGCGTACCGGCAAAGACAATCCTCATGGCTACCCCACTTGCAGGATGGATTCGTGCAGGAAAGAAAACGGCGCCGTCGGCCGGCGCCGTACAGCCCGCGCGCATCGCGCAGGCACGGGCCACCCGAGGGGTGGCCCGGATCGGCGATCACGCCACGTGCTTGCGCTGCTTGGCCAGCTTCTTGCGCACCATCTCGCGCTTGAGCGGCGACAGATAGTCGATGAACAGCTTGCCGTCCAGGTGATCCATCTCGTGCTGGATGCAGGTCGCGAGCACTTCGCCGGCTTCCAGCTGCTGCTCCTGGCCATTGCGGTCCAGGTACTTCACGGTGATGGTGTCGGCGCGGGTCACGTCGGCGAAGATGCCCGGCACCGACAGGCAGCCTTCCTGGTACACCCGGCCCCCGTCCTTGGCGACGATTTCCGGGTTGATGAACACATGCGGTTCATTCTTTTCTTCGCTGACGTCGATGACCATGAAGCGCTTGTGCACATCCACCTGGGTGGCGGCCAGGCCGATGCCCGGCGCGTCGTACATGGTCAGGAACATGTTGTCGATCAGTTCCTGGAAGGCCGGCGTGGTGACTTCGGCGGCTTCGATCAACGCAGCCTTGGTACGCAGGCGCGGATCGGGGAACTCGAGAATGGGGAGAAGGGCCATGGCTGTTTCCGGATAGGGGGCCGGCACGCCGGCATACGTCGCAGATTCTAGCTCCAACGCTTGCCTTGCGCCCCGGTTTCTGGACTATAGTGCGCGGACCTGTTGGGGAATCAGGGCTTCACACCTATGTTGCTTCGTTTTCGTACGGTCGTCGCCGCGGCGATGCTGACCGTGGCTGCCTATGCTACCGCCGTGGAAGTGAATGGCGGGCACCCGGACACCTATGTGGTCCGAAAAGGGGATACGTTGTGGGATATCGCCGCACGTTTCCTGCAGAAGCCGTGGCTGTGGCCGGAGATCTGGCAGGCCAATCCGCAGATCGCCAATCCGCACCTGATCTATCCCGGTGACGTGCTCAGCCTGGCCTATCTGGACCGGGTGACCGTGGCGGCCCAGCCGGGCCCGCGCCAGGAGGCCCCGATCGACGCCATTCCGCTGGCCCAGGTCGAGCCGTTCCTGAAGCAGCTGAGCGTGGTCGACAGCATCGAGCAGCTGCCCCAGGTGGTCGGTCTGGAAGACAACCGCCTGCGCGTGGCCGGCGGTGATACCGCCTATGTGAATCTGGGCGATGCCCAGCTGGGACAGCGCTGGGCCGTGGTCCGCCCGACCGTGCGCTACGCCCAGCCCAAGCCGACCGAAGACCTGAATGCCAACGGCGACGTCACGCCGGGCAGCGGCAACCTGTGGAAGGCGTACAACGCACCCAACGCACGCCGCGGCGTGCTGGGTTATGAATTGGCCCAGCTTGCCACCGGCACCATCACCCGGGTTGCCGACGGCAAGGCCGGGGCCTCCACGCTGGCGCTGGACAAGAGCACGGGTGGCCGTGAAGTCCGTGTCGGCGACCGCCTGGTGCCGGTCGAGGCCCGTCCCTATGACCTGCAGTTCGTGCCGCATGTGCCGGCCGCGGGCGTGGAAGGCGTGGACGTGCGCGTGCTCGCGGTGACCGACATGTTCACCGCCGGCGGCCCGCGCGACGTGATCGCGATTTCGGCCGGGCGGGTCCAGGGCGTGGACAATGGCACCGTGTTCTCGCTGTGGCGGCAGGGTCGTCATGTGGCCAACCGCCTGAAGTACCCGACGTCGTCGCGCATGGACGATGCGCTCAGCGGCAGTGTCGGCCGGGTTGCGCTGCCGGAGGAGTACGCAGCGCATGCGATGGTGTTCCGCACCTTCGACAACGTCAGCTACGCGCTGGTGATGCAGGGCGTGAAGCCGGTGCGCGTGGGCTACAACGCGCTGCACCCGGACGCGAAGTAACGGCTGCCGGGCTGCCCCGGCCACCCCAGGGAGTGCCGGCCGCTGGCCGGCAGACACCTCCGGCAAAACCTGACACGTACATGCGAAGGCGCCCGAGGGCGCCTTTGTTGCATGCGGTCGATAGTGGGGAATGACCAAGCAAGCTGATGAGGCGCTGCTGCGCCTGGTGATGGCGGGGGGCGCACTGGCGCCGCGACGGGCATTGCTGCAGAGCGCGGGCTGCGCGGACGCGGCCATCGCGCAGGGCACTGCGAACTGGCGTGCACACGGCTGCACACCGGAGCAGTGCGCCGCACTGGAACGCCCGGATGCCCGGGCATGGGCAGCCACGCAGCGCTGGCTGGAAGACGACCACCACCACGTGCTGGCCTTCACCGACCCGGCCTTTCCTCCCACCCTGCTGGAGGTACCCAACCCGCCGCTGGCCCTGTTCGTGGCCGGTGACCCCAGCCTGGCCTGGCGCCCCTCCGTGGCCCTGGTCGGCAGCCGCTCGCCAACGCCGGGTGGTCGCGCGCTGGCGGCCCGTTTTGCCAGCGGCTTGGTCGAGGCCGGGTTGGCGGTAACCAGCGGGCTGGCTGCCGGCATCGATGCAGCCGCCCACCTGGCAACCCTGGACGCCGGTGGCTGCACCGTCGCCGTGATCGGTACCGGCCCTGATCTCGCCTACCCGGACAGTCATGCCCGGCTCCAGGCCCGCATCGCCACCGAGGGCGCCGTGCTCAGCGAATACCTTCCGGGCACCGCAGCCCGTCCCGGACACTTCCCGGCGCGCAACCGGCTGGTGGCCGGGCTGGCCCTGGCCACGGTGGTGGTCGAGGCCGCCCAGCGCTCGGGAGCGCTGATCACCGCGCGCCTGGCCGCCGAGGCCGGCCGCGAGGTCTGCGCCCTGCCCGGTTCAGTGCTCAATCCACGCGCGGCGGGCTGCCACCGGCTCATCCGTGAAGGCGCCGCGCTGGTCGAACGCCCCGAAGAGGTGCTGGAGCTGCTGGCCCCTGCGCTGCGGCAGCAGCTGCCGGGCTTGCAATCGCGGCTGGTCACCCCCACTGAACAGGCACCGTCGGCGCTCCTGCCGGCGCGCTGGGCCGACGACCCTGACTACCAGTGCTTGTGGCGGGCCCTGGACCACAACCCAAGCGGTATGGATTCACTGATCACGCGCTGTGGATTGACGGCGCCCCAGGTGTCCTCCATGCTGCTGGCCATGGAACTGGCGGGAATCGTGGTGTGCGTACACGGCCGCTACTGTCGAACTCCCTAGTTTCTTCACCTCTACAGCGTCGCGCGACGCAGGCCGAGGGGCAATGAAAGAGAGCATCCTGGACGTACTGCTGTACCTGTTTGAACACTATTTCAGCGAAGATGCGGACCTGATCCGTGACCGCGATTCGCTTCAGAACGGCCTGATCCAGGCCGGTTTCAGCCCTACCGAGATCAACAAGGCATTCGACTGGCTCGATGCCCTGGCCGCGCAACGGCCGAGCATGTCCCAGGCCCGGGTCGATGGTCCCGTGCGCGTCTACCACGGCCCCGAGCTGGACAAGCTGGACGTGGAATGCCGCGGTTTCCTGCTGTATCTGGAACAGCACGGCATCCTTGATGCCGACCAGCGCGAGCTGGTGCTGGACCGGGCGATGGCCCTGGACCAGGACGAACTGGACCTGGACGACCTGAAGTGGGTCGTGCTGATGGTGCTGTTCAACCAGCCCGGCTCCGAAGCGGCCTATGCCTGGATGGAGACGCAGATGTTCATGGACGAGCCAGAACCCCTGCACTGACCGTACACTTGGGGGCATAGCGCATTCAGGAGCGTCCCCGTGAGCGAGTGGTTCCACGCAGAAGGCAACCGGCAGCAAGGTCCGCTGCCGGCGGAACAGTTGGTTGAGTTGTTCCGCAACAACCAGATCTCCCTGGACACCCTGGTGTGGCGCGACGGTCTGCCGCAATGGCAGCCGTTGCGTACCGTCGTCGACGAACTCGGCCTGATCGTGCCTGCACTGGACGCTGCAGCAACGGCCGTCGAGCCCGCGCCGGAACCGGTGGCACCGCCGCCGCAGCAGCCACCGGTGCTGCCGCCGTCCACCCCGTACGCCACCAGCGCACCGGCTGGCGTCGTGCCGCCGCCGAAGAAGCAGCTGTCCGGCTGCGCCCTCACTGCCATCATCGCGGGCGCTCTACTGCTGGTGCTGGTGCCGATCGTGGCCATCCTTGCCGCCATCGCCCTGCCTGCCTACAACGACTACACCGTGCGCGCCAAGGTCGCCGCCGCGGCCGATGCCCTGCACCCGCTGCAGGACCAGGTGCAGCATTTCGCCGATGAGGAAGGTCGCTGCCCGGGCGCCAACGATGCCGGCTTCCCCGCCCCTGGCGACTTCACCCGGTCCGGCCTGTCGGCGGTGAACATCGGCCGCTTCAACAACGGCCACTGCGGTATCGAGGCAACGCTGTCGATGCCGGGCAAGAGCATCGACGGCGATCTGCTGTGGCTGGAATATGACCGCGACAGCGGCCGCTGGGACTGCAGCGGCGCAAGCGACGACAAGTACCTGCCGCCGGCGTGCCGCGGCTGAGCCGCGCGCGTACCGGTACCTCCAAGGACGATCCAACAGGGAACATGCAATGACTGAGTGGTATTACGCCGAAGGACAGCAACGCCAGGGCCCGCTGCCGGTCCAGGAGATCCGCCAGCGCTTCCAGCGCGGCCAACTGAACCTGGACACGCTGGTCTGGCGCGAAGGCATGGCGCAGTGGGCGGCGCTGCGCCAGGTGGTCGACGAGCTTGAACTGCAGACGCTGGCCGACGCCACGGCGGCCGCCGGCAGCGGCGGCTTCGACCTGCGCGGCGACTATGCCGCCATCGACAACGGCACCGCGCCGCTGCCCGGTACCGGCGCCCTCGGCAGCTCGCCGTACAGCGCGCCTGCCGCTGCAGGCGGCGCTGGCCATGCGCAGCCGGTCATGGGCGGCGAAGTGGTCTACGCGGGCTTCTGGAAGCGCGTGGCCGCCTACATGATCGACTACTTCGTGCTGTTCATCCCCGGCAGCATCATCGGCGCCATCCTCGGTGTGGTGCTCGGCGCCAGCATGGGCGCGGTGGGCAGTGGTGAATCGGCCATCGAGGTGGTCGCGCAGCTGTCCAGCGCACTGATCAACTTCGCCATCGGCATGGCGTACTACACCTGGTTCCATGCCTCCAAGGGCGGCGCCACGCTGGGCAAGATGGCGGTCGGCATCAAGGTCGTGCGCAGCAATGGCGAACGCCTGACCAAGGCGCGCGCGTTCGGTCGCTACTGGGCCATGCTGCTGAGCAGCTTCACCCTCGGCATCGGCTTCCTGATGGCGGCCTTCACCGAGCGCAAGCAGGGCCTGCACGACATGATCTGCGACACCCTGGTGGTCGACCGCTGGGCCTTCACCGACCAGCCGCAGCTGCAGCGCCGCGAGCTGGGCACGGTCACCGTGCTGGTGCTGGTGCTGACCGGCCTGCTGTCGCTGGTGGGCTTGGCCCTGCTGGTCTTCGCGGTCGGCTTCATCGCCAAGATGGCCTCCTGAACGGCCATCGTCACGCCTGGCTGCTTGACATGGGCTGGCCGGGCGTGATTCCTCTAATAAGGTGAAACCTGAACGCCCGGCACATTACCGGGCGTTCAGTTTATGGATTTGCGCGTGGCCGCTTCACTAATGCGGCCGTTTGCTCCACCCTAGCGGCCCCTTCCCCACGGTTCGCCCCACAGACCCTGCTGCCATGCCCAAGCACCTGCTCATCGTCGAATCGCCGGCCAAGGCCAAGACGATCAACAAATACCTCGGCAAGGACTACACGGTCCTGGCCTCGTATGGGCATGTGCGTGACCTGATTCCGAAGGAAGGCGCGGTCGACCCGGACAACGGGTTCGCCATGCACTACGACGTGATCGACAAGAACGAGAAGCACGTCGATGCGATCGCCAAGGCCGCCAAGGGCGCCGACGACATCCTGCTGGCGACCGACCCGGATCGCGAGGGTGAAGCGATCAGCTGGCACATCGCCGAGATCCTGAAGGAACGCGGGCTGGTCAAGGACAAGCCGATGCAGCGCGTGGTGTTCACCGAGATCACCCCGCGCGCGATCAAGGAGGCGATCAGCCAGCCGCGCGAGATCGCCAGTGACCTGGTCGATGCCCAGCAGGCGCGCCGCGCGCTGGACTACCTGGTCGGTTTCAACCTGTCGCCGGTGCTGTGGCGCAAGGTCCAGCGCGGCCTGTCCGCCGGCCGCGTGCAGAGCCCGGCGCTGCGCATGATCGTCGAGCGCGAGGAAGAGATCGAAGCCTTCATCGCCCGCGAATACTGGTCGATCGCCGCCGAGTGCGCGCATCCCTCGCAGCACTTCAACGCCAAGCTGATCAAGCTGGACGGGCAGAAGTTCGAGCAGTTCACCATCACCGACGGTGACACTGCCGAAGCCGCCCGCATGCGCATCCAGCAGGCGGCGCAGGGCTCGCTGCATGTCACCGACGTGGCCAGCAAGGAGCGCAAGCGCCGCCCGGCGCCGCCGTTCACCACCTCCACCCTGCAGCAGGAAGCCTCGCGCAAGCTCGGTTTCACCACCCGCAAGACCATGCAGGTCGCGCAGAAGCTGTACGAAGGCGTGGCGATCGGTGACGAAGGCACCGTCGGCCTGATCTCGTACATGCGTACCGACTCGGTGAACCTGTCGCAGGATGCGTTGGCCGAGATCCGCGACGTGATCGCCCGCGATTACGGCATCGCCTCGCTGCCAGACCAGCCGAACACCTACCAGACCAAGTCGAAGAACGCCCAGGAAGCGCACGAAGCCGTACGCCCGACCTCGGCGCTGCGTACCCCGGCCCAGGTCGCGCGGTTCCTGACCGACGACGAGCGCCGCCTGTACGAGCTGATCTGGAAGCGTGCGGTGGCCTGCCAGATGATTCCGGCCACGCTCAACACGGTCAGCGTCGATCTGTCGGCCGGCAGCGAGCACGTGTTCCGCGCCAGCGGCACCACCGTGGTCGTGCCCGGCTTCCTGGCCGTGTACGAGGAAGGCAAGGACAGCAAGAGCGCCGAGGACGAAGACGAAGGCCGCAAGCTGCCGGCGATGAAGCCCGGCGACCGCGTGCCGCTGGAGCGCATCCAGGCCGAGCAGCATTTCACCCAGCCGCCGCCGCGCTACACCGAAGCGGCGCTGGTGAAGGCGCTGGAAGAGTACGGCATCGGCCGTCCCTCGACCTACGCCTCGATCATCCAGACCCTGCTGTTCCGCAAGTACGTGGAAATGGAAGGCCGCAGCTTCCGCCCGTCCGACGTCGGCCGTGCGGTGTCCAAGTTCCTGTCCAGCCACTTCACCCGGTATGTGGACTACGACTTCACCGCCAAGCTCGAGGACGAGCTCGACGCCGTCTCGCGTGGCGAGGAGGAGTGGATCCCGCTGATGGCCCGCTTCTGGGAGCCGTTCAAGGAGCTGGTGGAAGACAAGAAGGAATCGGTCGACCGTGCCGAGGCCAGTGGCGCCCGCGAGCTCGGCACCGACCCGAAGACCGGCAAGCCGGTCAGCGTGCGGCTGGGCCGCTTCGGGCCGTACGCGGCCATCGGCAGCACCGCCGAGGACGCCGAGGAAAAGCCCAAGTTCGCCTCGCTGCGCCCCGGCCAGTCGATGCACACCATCTCCCTGGAAGACGCGCTGGAACTGTTCCTGATGCCGCGTGCGCTGGGTGAGGACAACGGCGAACCGGTCAGCGTCGGCATCGGTCGTTTCGGTCCGTTCGCCAAGCGTGGCAGCACCTATGCCTCGCTGAAGAAGGAAGACGACCCGTACACCATCGACCTGGCCCGCGCCGTGTTCCTGATCGAAGAGAAGGAAGAGATCGCGCGCAACCGGATCATCAAGGAATTCGAGGGCAGCGACATCCAGGTGCTGAACGGCCGCTTCGGCCCGTACATCAGCGACGGCAGGATGAACGGCAAGATCCCCAAGGATCGCGAGCCGGCCTCGTTGACCCTGGCCGAAGTGCAGCAGCTGATGGAAGAAACCGGCAAGCCGGTGCGCAAGGGCTTCGGTGCCAAGAAGGCCGCTGCGAAGAAGGCACCGGCCAAGAAGGCGGCGGTGAAGAAGGAGGCGGCGCCGAAGAAGGCCGCCGCCAAGAAGGCTCCGGCCAAGAAAGCGGTGAAGAAGGCCGCGGTGAAGAAGGCCGCTGCGAAGAAGGCGCCGGCCAAGAAGGCCGTAAAGAAGGCGGCCAAGTAGATCCACGCCATGCGTGGGTGAGGGGTGTGCGGACCAACGGTCCGCACCCACCACGGTCCGCACCCACCAACGATGCCGGCCAGCGGCCGGCAGCACCGGGCGGCACCGTTCCACCCCTTCTGCACGCAGCAGGGGGATAATGAAGCCCCACGCCGGGCCGGTCGCCGCCATGAAAGAACTCACCCTCGACTCCGCTGTCGCCACGCTTCGTGCGGGCGGCGTGATCGCTTATCCGACCGAAGCGGTCTGGGGCCTGGGCTGCGATCCTTCGCACGAGGCGGCGGTGCACATGGTGCTGCGGCTGAAACAGCGCCCGATCGAGAAAGGCATGATCCTGGTCGCTGCCGATCTGGCCCAGCTGGAAGGCTGGGTACGGCTGCAGGCACTGCCCGACGCCCGCCAGCGCGCGGTGCTGGCCAGCTGGCCCGGTGCCAACACCTGGATCCTGCCGGCCGGCCCGCGTGCGCAGCCCTGGGTCACCGGCGAGCACAGCGGCATCGCGGTGCGCATCAGCGCCCACCCGCTGGTGGCCGCACTCTGCCGTGCCTGGGGAGGCCCGCTGGTCTCCACCAGCGCCAACCTGGCCGGGGAACCGCCAGCACGCAGCCGCGAAGAGCTGGACCCACGCCTGCTGCGCCTGCTCGACGGCATCCTCGATGGACAGACCGGCGGCCTGGCCCAGCCCACCCCGATCCGCGACGCACTCAGCGGCAACGTCCTGCGCTCCTGAGCGACCGATTGCACTGCGCCGGACAATCGCGCACCCTGCCGCCATGACCCTGCTGCGCGCCGCCCTGAGCCTGAGCCTGAGCCTGCTGCTGCCGTGGACGGCCAGCGCCGCCGAGGCCGAGGACGTGCGCGTGTACCGCTGCGTTGCCAGCAACGGCGCTGTCGCCCTGCAGGACCGGCCATGCAACAGTGGCCGCCAGGAAGTACGCGACCTGCAGCGTCCGCGCGATCCCGCCCCTCGCGTGGTCCGCAGCGATGCCGCGCCGCCGCCGCCCAGCGAAACGCCGGTCATCCGCGAGCGCGAAGTCCGCCACGTCTACATCCAGCCACCGCAGCCGATGTACGAGTGCGTGAGTGACGATGGCCGGCGTTACACCAGCGACAACAACGAAGGCAATCCGCGCTGGGTCCCACTGTGGACCAGTGTCTGGCTTCCGCGTGGGCATCACGGCCTGGTCTATCCCGGGCCGCGACCGGCCATCGTCACGCCGGTCGGTACGCCCATTGGCGAAGGCGCGGGGTATCGCCCGCCTGCGGTGGGGGTAGGCGTGCAGGTCCCGGCCGGCAACGTGCTGGTCCGCGACAGCTGCAACGCGCTGCCGCCGCAGGAAGTCTGCGCGCGCCTGCGCGACCGCCGCTGGGAACTGGACCGGCGCTACAACAGCGCGCTGCAGAGCGAACGTACCGCCATCAGCAACGAGCAACGCGGCATCGATGCGCGCCTGTCGCGCGATTGCCAGCGCTGAGCGCGGCGTCCCAGCGCAGCCTGTACGCTGTACGCATGAACAGATTGACCTGGCTGGCCCTGGCCCTGCTGCCCGGCCCTGCATTGGCTGACGAGGGCGTGATCTACCGCTGCACGTCCAGCAGCAGTGACATCCCTACCCTGCAGCGCACGCCCTGCCCGGCCGGCAGCACGCAGCAGGTCGTGCGCGTGCCGGCGCCCTCCAGCCCGCAACCAGCCGTGGTTGAACCCCCACTGGCGCTGGCTCCAGTTCCGCCACCGGTTCCCCAGGCCGGCGAACCCGCTGCAGTGCCTGCAACGCCTGCGGCGCCACGACGCGCGGACCAGGGGCGCACGATCATGGAAGCAGGCATGGTTGAACGCGAAGGCGGCGACCAGATTCTCGACAGCGCGACGCTGCGACGCGAAGCCGAGGCCCGCGCCGCATCCGGCGACGGACCACCGAAACCGCCGTTGCCACCAATCTTCCAGTGCACCGACAGCCAGGGCGGTGGCTACCTGCATGAGTACGAGGCCGCCCCCGGGCGCTGCGAACTGATGACCGTGCAGGGGCTGGGCGGCGCCACGCCGGTGAATGCAGCAGGCTGCGAAGTGGTGCGTGACCGCTGCGAGGCGCTGCCCGAGGCGCAGCGCTGCGGCAGCTGGCAGCAACGCTTCCGCGATGCACGCGGCCGTGAGCGTTTCGCCGCTCCGGAGAACCGCGATGCCGCACGCGGTGAACGCGAGCGGCTGCAGGGTGTGCTGGAGGCCAGCAACTGCCCGGTGCCTGGGTGACAGCCACCGGTAGTGCCGGCCGCTGGCCGGCAACTGCAATCATCTGAAGATCCTGAGGTTGCCGGCCAGCGGCCGGCACTGCCATCGAACGATCAGAATCCGTAGCGCAGGAAACCGCCATCCACCGCGATGCACTCGCCGGTGACATAGCTGGCTGCCGGCAGACACAGGAAGCCCACGGCCGCGGCCACTTCCTCGGGCTCGCCAATGCGGCGCATCGGCGTGCGGTTGATCACTTCCTCGTAGTAGTCCGGGTCCGACAGCGGACCGGACGTGCGCCGCGTACGGATGTACCACGGCGCCACCGCATTGACCCGGATGCCATCCTCGGCCCACTCGACGGCCAGGTTGCGGGTCATCTGGTGCATCGCCGCCTTGCTCATGCCGTACACCACGCCACTGCGCACATGGGTCAGGCCGGACACGCTGCCGACATTGACGATCGACGACGACGCGTGCCGGGCCAGCAGCGGATGCGCGTAGCGCGACAGCTCGAACGCAGAGAACAGGTTGGTCTCGAAGATCTGGCGCCATTCGTCCTCGGAATATTCCGTGGCCGCCTTGGTAACGTTGCCACCGGCATTGTTGACCAGGATATGCAGGCCATCGCTGTGGTCTTCCACCCAGTCCAGGATCTGGCGGCGGTCCTCGTCATCGGAGACATCGGCCGCCAGCGCGTGCACCTGGTGCTGCGGATACACGTCCAGCAGTTCGTCGCGCGCCGTCTCCAGCATGTCGATATCGCGGCCGACGATCATCAGGTCGGCACCGAGGCCGGCCAGTTCATGTGCGATGGCCAGGCCGATACCGGCGCTGGCGCCGGTGATCAGGGCGGTCTGGCCATCCAGGCGCCACCGTTGCTGGGTCATGTGTCCTCCGGGGCCGCGCCCGCTGTATTTCGATGGCGCAAGGATACGCGCTCACGGCGGCTGCCTGCCGGGGGTGCGACACTGCCCGTACGCCCACCGCGGAGAGCCGCCATGCGCATGTTGATCCTGTCCTCGTCCCTGCTGGCCACCGTGCTGCTGGCGGGCTGCCAGCGCCCACCGGCGCCGAACCCGGAAAAGCCACCGGTGCCCCGGGCGATGTCGCGCGCGATCAACGAGCCGCTGGACCGCGCCAAGGGCGTGCAGAAAACCGTGGACGATGCCGCCGCGCGTGAGCGCAAGGCCGAAGCCGAGGCGACGCAGTAACCCGGCAAACGAAAACGCCCGGCCGAAGCCGGGCGTTTCCAGTAGATCCACGCCCTGCGCGGATAGGCGCTCGGATCAGAACCCGCAGAAGCAGTAGGCCAGCGCCTTCACCGGCGCACCGTTGCCCTTCTCGCGTGCCGCGTTCTCGACGAAGCGCAACTGCGTGTCCACTTCCGGCATCGTGCGGGCCAGCATCATCCGCGCCATGCCCGAGTCGGACAGCATCCAGGCACCGGCGCGGCTGCCGGCAAAACCGCTGACGAACTGCGCGAACGGCGTCGCCGCCTTCTCGATGTAGCGCACGCGGTAGGCATCGGCCTTGCCCAGCTTGGCGCGGCTGGCGGCGTCGGCCACGGCATCCTTCAGGCCACCGAAGGCATCGACCAGGCCACGTTCCTTGGCCTGCGCACCGCTCCACACGCGGCCACGGGCCACTTCGTCGACGGCCTCGACCGGCTTCTTGCGCGCATCGGCGACGCGACCGGTGAAGTCGGCATAGCCCTTGTTGATCACCGTCTGGATGACCTGGCCAACGGCCGGGTCCATCGGACGGGTGACGTCGAAGGCACCGGCAAAGCGGGTGGTGCCGACGCCATCGGTGTGCACGCCGATCTTGTCCAGCGCGCGGCTGAAGTTCGGCACCATGCCGAAGATGCCGATCGAACCGGTGATGGTCGACGGATCGGCGTAGATGCGGTCGGCATTCATGCTGATCCAGTAACCACCGGACGCCGCCAGATCGCCCATCGACACCACCACCGGCTTGCCGGCGGCCTGCAGGGCCACCACTTCGCGGCGGATCTGCTCGGAGGCGAACACTTCACCGCCCGGCGAATCGACGCGCAGCACCACGGCCTTGACGTTCTCGTCGTCGCGCGCGGCGCGCAGCAGCGCCGAGGTCGACTCGCCACCAATACGGCCGGCCGGCAGGTCGCCACCGCTGATCTCGCCTGCGGCCACCACCACCGCCACCTGCGGACGCGAGTCCACCGGGTTGCGGCGAGCGTCGAGCAGCGCCAGGTAGCGCCCGAAGTCGACGTTGCGGAAACCGCCGTCGGCATCGTCATCGGCCACGCCACGCTCGATCATCAGATCCTCGAATTCCTCGCGGGTCTTCAGCGCGGTCACCAGTTTCTGCTGCAGCGCGAACTTGGCCAGATCACCACCGGCGGCGGCGATACCTTCCGGCAGCGTGTCGATGCCGGCAGCCAACTGCGCCGGGTCCAGGCGACGGGCCTTGGCGATGTCGCCCAGGTAGCGCTGCCACACGTCGTTCATCCAGAACAGGTCGGCTTCCTTGGAGGCCGGCGAGGCGGCGTCGAGCACGTACGGCTCGGCGGCGGACTTGTATTCGCCCACCTTGAACAGATGCACGTCCACGCCCAGCTTGTCCTGCAGGCCGGTGCGGAAGTACTGGCGATAGCGGCCCAGGCCCTCAAGCACCACCGACCCCATCGGGTCCAGGTAGACCTCGTCGGCCTGTGCGGCCAGCAGGTACTGCGACTGCCCCATGCTCTCGCTGTAGGCCACCAGCTGCTTGCCGGACGCGCGCAGGTCCTGCAGCGCCGACGCCACTTCGCGCAGCGAGGCGAAGCCCGATGGCTGCAGCTTGTCCAGCTCCAGCACCACGCGCTCGATCTTCTTGTCTTCCTTGGCCGACTCGATCACCCGCAGCAGGTCACGCAGCTGGATCTCCTCGGCGCCGTTGTCGCCCACCGCCTTGGCCAGCGCGCGGCTGACCGGATCGGCGCTGAACTGCTCGACCAGGCGGCCTTCCGGTGCGATCACCAGGGTGGTGCGGTCCTGCAGCGATTTGCTGGCACCGGCGCCCATTCCGGCGGCGATGACGAACATCACCAGCAGCAGGAACAGCAGGCCGAAGAACACCAGGTTGAGGATCAACCGGCGGGTGAAGTTCATGACGTCCCACAGCCCGATGAAGAAGCTGGCGACGGGATTGCGACGCGCCGGGGGCAGCGGGGGCACGGGTTGATTCATGGAACGCTCCGGATGGCTTCTTGCCGTGGTACCAGCATAGCCGGTGCCGTGTGATGCGGCATCGGACACAAGTCAGGGGATCGCCCGCCACGGGTCAGCGTGGCGGGCAGGAAGGATCAGGACAGGGTGGACTGGCCGATGCGCAGGCTGCTGCGGCGCAGGCGCCAGCCCATCAGGATGGCGGCCGCGGTCAGGCCTACGATCAGGCCGATCCACATGCCCTGCGGGCCCATGCCCAGGCCCAGGCCGAGCCCGGCGCCGAGCGGCATGCCCAGGCCCCAGTACGCGAACATGGCGATGAACATCGGTACGCGGGTGTCCTTCAGACCGCGCAGCGCGCCGGCCGACAGCACCTGGATGCCATCCGGGAACTGGAAGGTGGCCGCGTACAGCAGCAGGGTCGAAGCCAGGCCGGCCACCGCCAGATCGTTGGTGTACACCCCGACGATGGCATCGTGGCCGAACAGCAGCACCGCCGCCGACAACGTCTGCGTGCCCATGATGATCGCGTAACCCGCCCACGCCGCACGCCGCACACCGAAGCCATCACCACGGCCGACGGCATGGCCGACGCGCACGGTAGTGGCCTCGGCCACGCCCATCGGGATCATGAAGCACAGCTGCGCGACGTTGATCGCGATCTGGTGCGCGGCCGCCTCGTTGGCGCCCAGGCGGCCGATCAGCAGCGCGGTGACGATGAACAGGCCACCTTCCATCAGCACGGTGATGCCGATCGGCAGGCCGGTGCGCAGCAGTTCCCAGATCGCCTTCCAGCGCGGCCCTTCGAAGTGCGAGAACAGCTGCAGGTGGGCGAAGCGCTTGGTGAACCACAGGTAGGTAGCGAAGGCGATCGCCTGCAGCCACATCATCACCGCCGAAGCGATGCCGAGGCCTTCAGCTCCCATTTCCGGGAAACCGAGCTTGCCGTTGGCCAGCACATAGCCCATCGGCGCCAGCACCAGCAGGCCGCCGAAGCCGAGCAGCATGGTCGGCAGCGTCCAGTGCATGCCCTCGCTCAGGTAGCGCATGCAGAAGTACAGGGTCAGCGCCGGGCCGCCCCAGCGCACCGCATGCAGGAACGCGGTCGCGCCGGGCACGATGTCCGGGGCGATGCCGAAGGCCGGCAGCAGCGGCGGCACCACGGTGAGGAAGGTGAACATGATCAGGCCCAGGCCCAGCGCCAGCCACAGTGCCTGGCGGAACAGCGGGCCGATCTCGCGCTCGCGGCCAGCGCCGTGCAGCTGTGACACCGAGGCGGTGAGCGAGATCAGCGTGCCGATCGGGATCAGCATCGGCAGCCACAGCAGGGCGGTGCCGATGGTCACCGCGGCCAGGGTCGCAGTCGCGTGGTGACCGGCAATCACGTTGTCGACGAAGGAGATCAGACCGGTGGACACATGGCCCAGCACAAGCGGCAGGGCGAGCAGACCGGTGGCGCCGACTTCCTTGCTGAAGCGCGGCGTGGAGGTTGCAGTAGACATAAGGTGCTTGACGCGAACTACGGTTGCGCGCGAAGGGCACAGGCACCGGGTTGCGGCCGGTCATCTTACGCGCGCAGCGCGCGCATTCCCATGACACGGCGTGAATGCTGGGTTCCAGCCACAAAAAGGGGACGGAGGGGAGTAAGTCGTTTCAGACCTAATTGTCCCGAATACGACTTAATCCCCTCCGTCCCCTTTTTTACTGTCCGGCCTGGCGCTTGAGCCAGCTGTCACGCTCGGTGGCGGGCACGGCGAGGAAGGCGCTGCGCACCGTGTCGCGTTCCTGCGGCGGCGTGCGCTGTGCGACCAGGGCCAGCTGTGCCAGCTGGGCCGGGCTGAGCTGGCGCAGCACGGCCAGCGCGGCCTCGCGCTGTTGCGGCGGCACATAACCGAACAGGCCATGCAGCTTGGGGAACACCAGGCCCAGCTGCGGGCCCAGTCGCCAGCCTTCGCGGAAGGCTTGGTCCTGCGCCTGGAACTGCTGGCGCAGGCGCTGCTGCTGGTCGGCCGGCAACGCGTTGAATCGCGTCGCGGCCTGGCGGATGCGCTCACGCTCGCCTTCCGGAAGCGCCCGCCACGCGGCGTAGTCGGCACGTCGCTGGCGCTGCTGCGCTGCATCCAGCTGCGCGAAGGCCGACGGCGCAGCGGCCGGGGCCGGTGCTGTCGCCTCAACGCCGGGCGCCGGCGCAGGCAGGGGCACATTCAAGGTCTGCGGTGCGGCGGACAGCGACAGCGGCAGGGCCAGCAGCGCGCTGGCGAACAGGGTCTTATTCATCGGCAGCGGTGGTTTCCAGCGTGGCACTGGCCGGCTCGGGCCGGCTCGGCCTGGATTGCGATTCGTCCACCGGCAACGGACCGCCTGCGGCGGTCCACGCATACAGATCGGCATCGGCCAGCAGCGGGTAGTCGCGGTCGGCCAGCATCGTGGCGTCGTCTGCGGCCTGGGACGGCGTCGTATCCGGCGCGGCATTGACCGTGCTCGGCGGCAACGCCTCCACCGTGACCGGGCCCGCCTCGCCGACCACGCCTTCCGGCAACGGTGCCGCGGCACCGAACGAATGGCCCTGCAGGTAGCGCCAGCCCAGCGCCGCTGCCAGCAGCACGGCTACGGTCAGCAGCAGGATCAGCGGACCGCGCCAGCGCGGCTTGGCAGTCGGGCGGCGGCGCTTGCCGTTGGCGGCGGTACGCCCTTCCTGCGGCGGTGCGCGCCAGCTGGAAGTTGCGGGTTCATTGTGGGCGGCTGGTGCGGCCGGCTGCTGCAGCTGCTGCAGGCGCTTGGCCGGCAGGTCGCGGATGCGCAGCTGCACCTGTTCGGCCAGTTGGCGCCAGGCCGACGCATCGGGCTGGCCGTGTGCATCGCGCGGGCAGGCATCGGCCAGCAGGTGCTGGTAGCCCGCTTCGTCCTGGTCGAGCACGCGCATGGCGATGCCTTCGTCCAGGCTGCCGCCTACCCGCAGCAACAATGCCAGGCGCGGCAGCGGGTCCATGCCGCCCAGCGCGGCCAGCGGCGGCGCCCACTGGCCGCCCATCGGTTCACGCAGTGCCTGGCGCTGGCCCAGCAGGGTCCAGAAGCGGGTCGGCCACTGCGCCATCGGCAGGTCGCTGGCCACCGCGGCAAAGGCGCGCATCACCGCCACCAGGGTCTGCTCGGCGCGGGCGGCATCACCGCACTGCAGTTCAGCCACCACCAGGGCACGGCGTTCAACACCACGCAGGAACGCCGACAGCGCGCCGGCCGCGGTCGAGGAAACAGGGGCGGGCACAGCCGTCATCGGTCACTCCAAAGGTCTGCCGGCATGATAGCGGCAGGCCATCGACGCCCGTAGGACTTGCGCCCGCTTGCACTTCGTGCTGCAGGTTGTGCACAGCACCACGCCCCCCTCGGGCAAAACTGGGGCATCCAGCTGAATCCACTCTGTTTCAGCAATGTTTCACACTCAACTTATTGATTTATATTGATTTTCTCATGTGGCGATTTTTTGACCAACCCAAGCGTGAGGCCGTCGCCATCGGCCTCCTGCGCGCCCGTCGACCGGTAACGCACAACGTTATCCACAGAACATGTGGATAAGACTGAATCTCCAATGGACACCGATATTTAGGTGACATTTATGATTCAACCGCCGTCGCTCCGGCGCCCCCGGCCGTGCCATTCGTGCGCGCATGGCCCGTTACACTGGCCCGATGCTTTCACCGATTCCGACCCTGCAGGTCGCCCTGCCCGTCCCGCTGCCGCGCCTGTTCGACTACCTGTCGCCGGAGGGCGACGCCCCTGCGGTGGTGGTCGGCTGCCGCGTGAAGGTGCCGTTCGGCAACCGCGAGCTGGTCGGCGTGGTGGTTGGCCACGGCCAGGCCGACGACGGCCAGGGACTGCGCCAGGCGCTGGCCTGGTGTGACCCGCAAGCGCTGCTGCAGGGCGAGCTGTGGCAGAGCCTGCAATGGCTGGCGCGCTACACCCACGCACCGCTGGGCGAGGTCCTCAGCACTGCCCTGCCCGGCCCGCTGCGCCATGGCGAGGCCCTGCCCGAGACCCATCACTGGGGTTGGCAGCTGACCCACGAAGGTCGCGCCCAGCGTGAAAAGCTGCGCGCCGGCAGCCGCCCGCGCCAGTTGGCTGAGCTGCTGGCCGAGGCCGTGGTGGATGAGGACGTGCTGGGCGAGCGCATGCAGGACTGGCGCACTGCCGCGCGCAGCCTGGCCAAGCGCGAGCTGGCCGAGCGCGTTGCGCTGAGCGTGGCGCCGCAGCACGCGCAGCCGCTGCCCGGCCCCACGCTCAATCCGGACCAGGCCGAGGCCGTGGCCGCGATCAACGCCGCCGAAGGCTTCCAGCCGTTCCTGCTGGATGGCGTGACCGGCAGCGGCAAGACCGAGGTCTATCTGCAGGCGATCATCCAGTGCCTGGCCCAGGGCCGGCAGGCGCTGGTGCTGGTGCCGGAAATCGGCCTGACCCCGCAGACCCTGGCGCGGTTTCGCGGCCGCCTCGGCATCGCCGTGCACGCACTGCATTCGGGTTTGAACGACAACGAGCGCGCGCGCGTCTGGGCCGCCGCTGCGCGCGGCGAGGCACGGGTCATCGTCGGCACGCGTTCGGCGGTGTTCACGCCACTGCCGCAGGCCGGCCTGCTGATCGTCGACGAGGAACACGACGGCAGCTACAAGCAGCAGGACGGCATCCGCTACCACGCGCGCGATTTCGCCCTGGTGCGGGCCAAGGCACTGGGCATTCCGGTGTTGCTGGGCAGCGCCACGCCCTCGCTGGAAACGCTGCACAACGCCTATGCCGGGCGCTACACCCACCTGCGCCTGAAACAGCGCGCCGGCGATGCACGGCCACCTCGCGTACGCATTCTGGATGTGCGCAAGCGGCCGCTGCATGACGGTCTCTCGGCCGATGTGCTGGCGGGCATCGGCGAGCACCTGCAGCGTGGCCAGCAGGTGCTGGTGTTCAAGAACCGCCGCGGCTATGCGCCGGTGCTGCTGTGCCACGACTGTGGCTGGACCGCACCGTGCAACCGCTGCGATGCACCGATGACCGTGCATGGCGGTGGCCGGCGCCTGCAGTGCCATCACTGCGGTGCACGGCAGCCGGCACCGTTGGCATGCCCGGCCTGCGGCAGCCTGGCGCTGCAACCGCAGGGTATCGGCACCGAACGCCTGGAAGAACATCTCACTGCGGCCTTCGGCGATTTCCCGGTGGTGCGCATCGACCGTGGCACGACCTCGCGCCGCGATGCATTGGAGCAGCAGCTGGCGAAGCTGGGCGACCGGCCCGGCATCCTGGTCGGCACGCAGATCCTGGCCAAGGGCCACGACCTGCCCAAGCTGACCCTGGTGGTGGTGGTGGGCATCGATGAGGGCCTGTTCTCGGCCGACTTCCGTGCCAGTGAGAAACTGGCGCAGCAGTTGATCCAGGTGGCCGGCCGTGCCGGCCGTGCACGCGACCCGGGCGAAGTCTGGCTGCAGACCCATCATCCCGGGCATCCGCTGCTGGAGACCCTGGTGAACGGTGGTTACCACCCGTTCGCGCAGGCCGAGTTGAACCAGCGCCAGGCCGCCGGTTTCCCGCCCTTCGCGCACCTGGCGTTGATGCGCGCGGAAGCGCAGCAGGTCGAGCACGCCAACGCCTTCCTGCTGGCGGCGCGGCAGCTGCTGGGCGAGCAGAACGTGGTGGAGGCCTACGGGCCGATGCCGGCACCGATGCCGCGCCGTGCCGGTTACCAGCGCACGCAGCTGCTGCTGTCGGCACTGCAGCGGCCGCCACTGCACGGCGTGCTGGCACAGCTGGTGCCGCAGCTGTATGCGCTGCCGGAAGCGCGCAAGGTGCGCTGGTCGCTGGATGTGGATCCGACCGATCTGTATTGAGGTCTGGCAACCGGTACTGCGTAGCGTCGAGCTTGCTCGACTGCCGTGCGCCAGACGCAGTCGAGCAAGCTCGACGCTACGCCCAACGCCACCGCTTACGTCAGCGGTGACATCACGCCGCGCTGGTAGGCCGGCCGTTCGCGCAGGCGCGCATACCAGGCCGCCAGGTGCGGCAGTTCCGGGCGCTGGATCGGCAGTTCGTACCAGGCATAGATCAGCGAGCCCAGCGGGATGTCGCCCATCGCGAACGTATCACCGGACAGCCACGGCTGCCGGGCCAGGGTGGCATCGGCCATCGCCAGGTAGTCACCGGCACGCACGATGGCGGCATTGATCCGCGCTTCGTCACGATCGGCCGGCGCGGTGCGCATGATGCCCCAGATCAGGTCACTGTAGATCGGCGCCATCCGCGAGGTGCTCCAGTCCATCCACTTCTCGGCCTGGGCGCGCTGCATCGGGTCTTCGGCGTACAGCGTGCCCAGCGCGTAGCGCGCGCTCAGGTAGCGCACGATCGCGTTGGATTCCCACAGCGGCAGGCCGTGATCTTCGATCACCGGCACCAGGCTGTTGGGATTCATCGCCAGGTACTCCGGCGTCTGCGTGCCACCGTGGCTGCCACCGACTTCGATGGACTCGTACGGCAGGCCGATCTCCTCGGCACACCACAGCACCTTGCGGACGTTGCTGGAATTGCGACGGCCCCAGATCTTCAACATGCGGGTATTCCCTGCTGGCAATGCGAGCGGCAACGATACGCCTGATCGGTGTGGGTGTGTGCGTGCCGGATGCGGGATCTGGCATCTGGACGCTGCCGGCCAGCGGCCGGCACTACCTGTTCTTTTTGGGCAGCGCGCGTACGTAGGAGGATTTGCCGTCCTTCTTCAGTTCGAACAGGCCGATCGCCGCCAACAGATCGCTCAGCTTGCCGTAGCCATAGTTGCGCGGATCGAACGACGCCTGGTTGCCGATCTGGCTGCCGACCGGGCCCAGGTGCGACCAGCCATCCTCACCCTCGGCCGCCGACACCGCACGACGCAGCATCTTCACCAGCCGGGTGTCACTGCGCATTTCCGCACCGCTCTTGCGCGGCCGTGCATCGTCGTTGGTGACCGGTTCGTTGGAGGCCTGTTCGCTGGAGGCCTGTTCGGCATCCGGCACACTGGCGTGGGTCTGGCCCAGCGCCTCCAGATAAGTGAATTTCGAGCACGCGTTGACGAACGGTTCGGGTGTCTTCTTCTCGCCGAAGCCGTACACCTTCACGCCATCGGTCAGCAGCCGCATCACCATCGGGGTGAAATCGGCATCGCTGGAGACGATGGCGAATCCATCGAGGTTGCGCGCGTACAGCAGGTCCATGGCATCGATCACCATCGCCATGTCCGAGGCATTCTTGCCCTTGCTGTAGGCGAACTGCTGGATTGGGCGGATCGCATACTCGTGCAGCACCGCTTCCCAGCCCTTCAGCCGCGGGCTCTTCCAGTTGCCATAGGCGCGGCGCACGTTGGCCACGCCGTAGCGGGCCACTTCGGCCAGCACCTCGTCGATCTTCGAGGCCGGCGCGTTGTCGGCGTCGATCAACAGGGCGATGCGCTTTTCCGGTTCGCTCATGGGCTCCTCACGGGACGTTGCCTGAACCCGAGTATCGCCGATCCACGCGGGCGCTGACGTGACAGGCGGCCGCCGTGCGAAGATGCCAGGCGCTTCCCCCAATGCCCCCACTGGAGTGAGTCGATGAGTCGTGAGCGCGTCCCCCACCTGGTCGTTGTCGGCGGTGGTTTTGCCGGTCTCTGGGCCACACGTGCCCTGGCCCGCGAGCGCATACGCATCACCCTGGTCGACCGCCGCAACCATCACCTGTTCCAGCCGCTGCTGTACCAGGTGGCCACCGCCGGCCTGTCCGCGCCGGACATCGCGGCACCGCTGCGCCATATCCTCGGCCACCAGCGCAATGTGGAAGTCCGCCTCGGCGAAGTAGTGGCCATCGACAAGCAGGCCCGGCAGATCCGCATGGCCGATGGCAGCACGCTGGACTACGACAGCCTGCTGCTGGCCACCGGCGCCACCCACGCCTACTTCGGCAACGACCAATGGGCCGATGATGCGCCCGGCCTGAAAACCCTGGACGATGCCATCGCACTGCGCCGCAAACTGCTGCTGGCGTTCGAGCGCGCCGAGGCCGAACCGGACCCGGCGAAAAAGGCCGCGTGGCTGAGTTTCGCCATCGTCGGTGGCGGCCCCACCGGTGTCGAACTGGCCGGCACGCTGGCCGAGATCGCGCGGCATACGCTGCGCAACGAATTCCGCCACATCGACCCGGCCAGCGCCAAGGTGCGGTTGGTCGAGGCCGGCCCGCGCGTGCTGTCCTCGTTCCCTGAAGTGCTTTCGCTGAAGGCGCGCCGGCAGCTGGAAAAGCTGGGCGTGGAAGTATTGACCGGCACCCCGGTGAGCGACATCGACAGCCAGGGCTTCAAGCTGGGCGAGCAGTTCGTGCCGGCCCGCACCGTGGTGTGGGCTGCCGGTGTGGCCGCCTCGCCGCTGGCGCGCACGCTGGACGTGCCGCTGGACCGCGCCGGACGCGTGCAGGTGCAACCGGACCTGACGCTGCCCGATCATCCGGAACTGTTCGTGGCCGGTGACCTGGCCGCACTGAACCAGGCCAATGGCAAGCCGGTGCCCGGCGTGGCCCCTGCCGCCAAGCAGATGGGCAAGTACGTGGCCGAGGTGATCCGCGCGCGCCTGCATGGCAAGGCCGAACCCGGTCCGTTCAAGTACGCCGACTACGGCAACCTGGCCACCATCGGCCGCATGGCCGCGATCGTGCACCTGGGCCGGCTGCAGCTGTCGGGCATCCTGGCCTGGTGGTTCTGGCTGGCCGCGCACGTGTTCTTCCTGATCGGCTTCCGCAACCGCATCGTGGTGCTGCTGAACTGGGCGGTGGCGTACTGGAGCTACCAGCGCAGCGCACGCATCATCTTCGGTGATGACCAGGAAGACCGACGGCCAAGGCGGTAGGGCCGCGTGCATGTTCCTGTGGAGCCGAGCCATGCTCGGCTGCACTTCGCGCGGAGTGTAGAAGCCGAGCGTAGGCTCGGCTCTACTGCGCCTTCGGCTTCGGGTACCACAACGCATTGACGATGACCCAGCGCTGGTCGAAGCGCCCCATGTGGAAGTAGTCGACGAACCACGGGGTTTCCAGTCGTACCGAGGCTGCATTGCCGGTTACGTCCAGCACCGTGCAGCGGCGGTCCCATTGATCCTTCGGGGTCTTCAGCGCGCCCTGCTTCGTCAGCGAGACCAGCTCTTCCTTCGACATGCGGCGCAGGCCCAGGCGTTCGTCGGGTGTATCGCCGAGCACGGCACGCTTGGCCAGGTCCGGATGCAGGGAACGGGCGACGCGCTGCGGATCGGCTTCCAGCTGGCCGTCGACGTAGTCGTGGCAGGTGGCTTCGATGGCCGCGATCGTGGCCGGGTCGGCGGCGGGACTTGATGATGCGGAAAGAGCGAACAGCAGGGCAATCGTGGACATCCGGGTCTCCAGCTCTGGGCGCGGGGCGATCATCGCATGGGCCGGGTAGCCCATCCACGCATGGCGTGGATCTATTGGTCCGGCGATGCCGGCAGGCCGGAACCGAGCGTGGGCGTGGATCTACAGCAGCGTTCCGGCGGGTGCCAGCAGCCAGGCCAGCTTGCGTTCGCGCGGCTGCTGCTTGAGCTGCCATTCGGCGCGCGAGGCGGCGGCCCGGTCGGGGTACTCGCGCACGGCCAGCACGCGCAGCGGCGGGCGGGCCCGGGTGTAGCGCGCGCCCTTGCCGGCCTGGTGGGCAGCGAAGCGTGCCTCCACGTCGGTGCTGATCCCGGCGTAATAGCTGCCATCGCGGCATTCGAGCAGGTACAGGAACCACGGGCGGAGGGACGGGGCCATGGCCGGATTATGCCGTGCTGCACTGCAGCGGATATACTGGCGCCCGAATGCAGGAGAGAGGCGCCGCGCTGGCGCCCGCCGAAGGCGCAGGCTCCCATGATCGCTCAGGCCGGTGGGCTGGAATCCCACCAACCATGCATTCGACTCGCCGAGCTGGAGAGAGGTCACCGGGCACGCCCGGGACGATCCGCCGAAGGGGCACGCGGCCAACGCCGCTGAACTCTCAGGCAAAAGGACAGCGGGAGCGGCACCGGTCATCGTCATCCCGTCATTGCGCAGGCAGTGGCGGTAGTCGCGCATGGCCGGCCCCACCGCGCCCGGAGCCTGCCCCATGCTGTTGTCCATCATCTACCTGATCGCCATTTCCGCCGAAGCCATGACCGGCGCGCTGTCCGCCGGCCGCCGCCGCATGGACCTGTTCGGCGTGGTCATGATCGCCTGCGTCACCGCCCTCGGCGGCGGCTCGCTGCGCGACATCCTGCTCGGCCACTATCCGCTGGGCTGGGTGAAGCATCCCGAGTATCTCGCCTTCACCGTGTGCGCGGCGCTGATCGCCACCTGGGTGGCGCGCTGGATGCACCACTTCCGCCGCACCTTCCTGGTGCTCGACGGGCTGGGCCTGATCGCCTTCACCCTGATCGGCTGCTCGATCGCGCGCGAGGCCGGCCACGCCACGCCCATCGTGCTGATCGCCGGCATGCTGACCGGCGCGTTCGGCGGCGTGCTGCGCGACATCCTCTGCAACGAGGTGCCGCTGATTTTCCAGAAGGAGCTGTACGCGATCATTTCGCTGCTGACCGGCGCGGTGTACCTGTTGCTGCTGCACTGGGGCGTGGCCGACGCGACCGCGATCCTGTGCTGCCTCGGCGGCGGCTTCGCGCTGCGCCTGCTGGCGATCCACTACCGCTGGGAAATGCCGAAGTTCGTGTACCACGACGAGGTGCATTGAATGCTGTGTACCAGGCGTGGGGCCTCGTGGTTCAACCCTGCAGGTTGACACTCATCGGGCTCTCCCCTGCCAGGATGCGCCGCCGGTAGGCCTCTGACGGATAGACATTCCATGGGATCCCACCGTTGCTGCAATCGACTTCGATCTCTTCAAGCAACCCGGGATCAACCCATCCAGACAGGTAGTCAGGCTCTGATCTTCTATTGAATTCCGGGGAGTGGATCTGGCCTTCAACAACGATCTCGTTCCGAACGGTGGAAAGGAACAGCGCCCGGAGATCGCCCTCCACATGCGTATAGGTGCCTGCCTCGAGAAAGGTCCGCACGCTGACGTTTCCGCCGACGGCCAGTATTCCATCGTTGAGCGAGCAAGCGTGGAGATGCTCACAGTCGAGATCGTCCCGTACAAACAGCCAGCCACCACACTCAAGATTCCGGGTCTTGAGGTTTCCAAGAATGATCATACAAAGTGCCTCATTCACATCGTTGAGCGCCAGCACTCCCTCCACGCACAGATCGCCATCGACGATCACGCAGTGCGTTCTGCAGTCCGACTTCCAATTGCCGACGAGGGAGGCGGCGGGAACCACCTTGAACACGGATTCGCGCTCATCCGGCTCTCTGTCGGCAGATGCCGCGATCATCGCCCGTGCTTTGAGGGTAGTACGCAGAAGCGTCTGATCTCCCTGGTGGCGATAGCTTTCGATTCTTTCATCAAGCTCCGCAAGCAGGTCAGCCGTCTTCGAAGCAGAAGAGGGCTCAAACCAGTCCTCGATGACCGACACCATCCTCTCGGCAATCCCACCTCCCCTCGAGCGTACAAGCGCCACGGCCGCCTCACGGGAGATCGAGCGGGACTTCACGCTCTGCGGACTGTCGTCAGGGAAGACATGCATTGATGGCGTCCAGTGCGGGTGGGACCTTGATCTTCGGCCCAACCCGCAGAGAGACTCCATACAACTTTTCCGAAATCCTGTCGCATGGCTTGTCGATATCCATGCATGGCGTGGATCTACTGCATCGCCCGCGCTTCGCGCGATGGTCGAGCATGGCTCGACGCTACAAAGGGCGGCATCCACGCAGGCGGTGGATCCTGCCACCCCGGCGATGTACCTGGCGCTGTCGCTCATGCGCAGCGCCAGGCGCATCGCCGGTGCAGATGGGCCGGCCTCCAACTCCGACCGGCCCTGATCGCGGCCGCACCCCCGCAGGCGCTGGCCACCATCCACACACGTGCCGCACTCAAGCGGCTTCCATCAGGCGGCTTCGGACACCTTCACTTCACGACGGGCGCGCACGGCCGCAGCCAGTCGCTCCAGCACCGTCACGGTGGTATCCCAGTCGAGGCAGCCATCGGTGATGCTCTGCCCGTAGACCAGCGGCTGGCCTTCCACCAGTTCCTGGCGGCCACCGACCAGATGGCTCTCGATCATCACGCCAACGATGCGCTGTTCGCCGTCTTCCAGCTGAACGGCGATGTCGTCGATCACCTTCGGCTGGTTGTCCGGGTTCTTCAGGCTGTTGGCGTGGCTGGCGTCGATCATCAGGCGGGTCGGCAGTTTGGCCTTGGCCAGCGCCTGGCAGGCCTCGGCGACGCTGCCTGCGTCGTAGTTCGGCTGCGTGCCGCCGCGCAGGATCACATGGCAATCCGGATTGCCGGTGGTCGACACGATGGCGGTGCCGCCCTGCTTGGTGACCGACAGGAAATGATGCGGATTGGAGGCAGCCCCCACCGCGTCAGCAGCGATCTTGACGTTGCCATCGGTGCCGTTCTTGAAGCCGACCGGACACGACAGCCCGGACGCCAGCTCACGATGCACCTGGCTTTCGGTGGTGCGTGCACCGATCGCGCCCCAGGCCACCAGGTCGGCGATGTACTGCGGCGAGATCACATCGAGGAATTCGACACCGGCCGGCAGGCCAAGCTTGTTGATGTCGCGCAGCAGGCCGCGGGCGATGCGCAGGCCCTTGTCGATCCTGAAGCTGCCGTCCAGGTCCGGGTCGTTGATCAGACCCTTCCAGCCCACCGTGGTACGCGGCTTCTCGAAGTACACGCGCATGACGATTTCCAGTTCGCCGGCCAGCGCATCGCGCAGTGGCTTCAGGCGCTGGGCGTACTCGATGGCAGCGTGCGGATCGTGGATCGAGCACGGGCCGACCACCACGGCCAGGCGATCGTCGCGGCCATGCAGGATCTGGTGCAGGGCCGCGCGCGAGGCGCTGACGGTGTCGGAGGCTTCATCGTCACACGGCAGCATCGCCAGCAGCTGGGCAGGCGGTGTCAGCGGTTCGATGGTGCGGATACGCAGGTCGTCGGTGTGCGGGGGCATTGCGGGGGTTCTCCGGAACGTTGGGGGTCCCCAGCGTGGCGGCATGAAAAAAGCCGCCAGGTTCGCTGGCGGCTTTCGGGAATGCGTCTGAAGCTTTCTTCAGGGTGAGCGCAGTCCTTCCTCCGCCAGAGGCTTCGGAAAGTAATACCAGTAAAAGCGGGTGGCGGCTGCGTTCATGGGGTGTATTGATAGCACAGCTTTTGCGCAGTGCAAAATGTTTCATCCGCAACTGGGGACGCGGTTCAGCGAGGTGCGCGCCGGCCCGGCCCGTGCGGCGGCAACCACACGAAGTCGCTCATCTGCCATGCACTTCCACATCCAGCAGCAGGCCTTCATGGATGTCGGCCCAGCGCTCCAGCACCCGACCCAGCTCCTGCCTGGCCTCATCCAGCTGCTCGGGGTTGAGCAGCGAGCGCGCGGTGTAGAGATCGGAGACCAGCCGCCGCAGCACCGCTTCGGGAATGGCCACCGACGGCCCCTCGTGTTCCGGCAGCTGCAACGCCGGGGTTTCACCCAGAGGACCGAACAGCGTGACCTGGAGCGTGCTCTGCATGATCAACTTCCCTGCGGACGGACATGGGCAATGCACTGTTTACCGTGTCTGGGTGACAGGCGCATGTGCCATGCCCGCTTGAATGGTCCGGGGTAGCCGGCCAGTGGCCGGCGCTACCGCAGCGAGCGCGATGCGCGTTTGCGGATGTAGGCGTTGGCAGCATTGGGGTGCTCGTGCTGCCAGCGCACGCACAGGTCACGCAACCATTGCGGCTGCGTCTTGCCGGCATCGTTGAGCCAATTGCCGACCGAGTCCTGCACGTAGCGTTCGGGGTCGTCGGCGAGTGCCTCCAGCAGCGGCAATGCCTGTTGCGGATGCTGCTTGAACAGCGCGACATGCGTGGCCCAGACACCGCGCGGGCGCAGTGCTTCGCAGGCGAACCGGCGCAGGTACGGCGATGCTTCCTGCGTCCAAGGGCGCAGGTGCTCAAGCGCCTGCAACGGCGCAGCAACGATGTCCGCGCGCAACGCCAGCCACGCCCATTCGCGCACGCCGAAGTGCGGGTCATCGGCCAGCGTGCGCATCTGCTGCAGCTTCTCTGCCAAGGTTGCACGGGCATCACTGCCGATCAGGTAGCAGGCCCAGCCGCGCACGGTATCGGAGTTGTGATGCTGCCAGAGCGCAGGCGCGCCCTGCCCCGCCTCACGCAGCAGTTGCGCGGCCAGGGCCATGCGCTGGGTGATGCCCTTGCCTGCAGCGTCGCACATGCGCTGCAGCGCTGCCGGTTCAAGCGACGGCGCCACGCACCGCAGCAACTCACCGAAGTCCACCGCCAGGCACTCGGCCAGATGGGTCGTCGCAACGCGGCCGCTGTTGAGCGCGTGCAGGCGTTGCGTGGTCATCGCGCTCATGCCCTGCTCCCGCGCCCGGCGTCGGTGTGCAGCCAGACCTTGTGCAGCAGCTGCGAAAGCTGCTGCTGCTCGGACGCATCCAGGCCATCGAACAGGCCACCGATCCACTGCGTATGCCGTTCGAACAGGGTTTCCGCCAGGCGCGTGCCCTTTGCGGTCAGTACGATCTGCAGGCGGCGGCCATCCTCGGCATCACTGCGACGCTGCAGCAGGCCTTCGCGCTGCAGGCCATCAAGCAGGCCGCTGATGGTGGCGCGGGCGACCCCCGCGCGCTCGGCCAGCGCATGCGGCGGCAGCGTGCCACCCGCCCCATGCAGCAGGAACAGCACGATGAAGCGCCCTTCGCTGAGTCCATGCGGGGCCAACCGGGTGGCGCAGTCGTGGTCGATCGCCGAGGACAGCGACAGCAGCTGGAAGCACAGGCGCAGCTGCGCGACGTTGCTGTGGCCGCGGCGCTGCGCTTCGTCCAGCAAGGCATCATGCTTGGCTTCGAACATGCTTCAAACCCTGATGATTAGGCGCCTAATCATAAATCGAATGAATGGGATCGGGTCAAGCCGCCTGCCAAGCCACCTGCGATGCCAGAGCGTTTACGTGATCTTGGCGGTCGGCCCACTATAAGAACCACATCAGTCTCTTTCTGGATCCCAGCATGACCCCTTCGCAAGCGGAAACCATTGCCAGCGCCGTCATGCAGCCGGACGACCGGCGCGCCGAGATCGCCGCGCAGCAGCAGGCGCAGGCGCAGCAGTTGAAGCGCCAGCGCAAAGCGGCAGCCATCGGACTGATCGGCATGGCCGCAGGTGCATTGATCGCAGGCCAGTCGGGCCTGCCGTGGGTAAAGGGCCTGCTGTACGGCGGCGTGCCGACCTTCTTCATCGCCAGGATCTGGCTGGATCGCCGCGCCCTGTGCCGCTGACGCCTCTGGGCGTGGGTGGAGGCCAGGCGCAGCGGCGGCGTCCACCCGATGCGGCCCACAAAAAAACCCCGCCTTGCGGCGGGGTTCTTCATTGCTTCGGGAGCGCGTGGACTTAGAAGTCCATGCCGCCCATGCCACCCATGCCGCCCATGCCACCGGCGCCACCCATGGCCGGCTCGTCCTTCTTCGGAGCTTCGGCAACCATGGCTTCGGTGGTGATCATCAGGCCAGCGATCGAGGCAGCGTTCTGCAGCGCCGAACGGGTCACCTTGGTCGGGTCCAGGATGCCGAACTGCAGCATGTCGCCGAACTCGCCGGTGGCGGCGTTGTAGCCGAAGCTGCCGGTGCCTTCCTTGACCTTGTTGATGATGACCGACGGTTCTTCACCGGCGTTGGCGACGATCTCGCGCAGCGGAGCTTCCATCGCACGCAGGGCGATCTGGATGCCGTGGTTCTGGTCTTCGTTGGCACCCTTCAGGCCAGCCAGCGAGGTGACCGCACGGACCAGGGCAACGCCGCCGCCCGGGACCACGCCTTCTTCAACGGCTGCACGGGTAGCGTGCAGGGCGTCGTCGACGCGATCCTTCTTTTCCTTCATTTCGATTTCGGTCGAGGCACCGACCTTGATCACGGCAACGCCGCCGGCCAGCTTGGCAACGCGTTCCTGCAGCTTCTCGCGGTCGTAATCCGAGGAGGTGTCCTGGATCTGGGTCTTGATCTGGCCGACGCGTGCGTCGACGGCAGCCTTGTCACCCACGCCATCGATGATGGTGGTGTTTTCCTTGGAAACCTGCACCTTCTTGGCGCGGCCGAGGTCCTTGATGGTGGCCTTTTCCAGCGACAGGCCCACTTCTTCGGAGATCACGGTGCCGCCGGTCAGCACGGCCATGTCTTCCAGCATCGCCTTGCGACGGTCGCCGAAGCCCGGAGCCTTGACGGCCACGACCTTGACGATGCCACGGATGGTGTTGACCACCAGGGTCGCCAGCGCTTCGCCTTCGACTTCTTCGGCAACGATCAGCAGCGGCTTGCCGGCCTTGGCGACGCCTTCCAGCACCGGCAGCAGGTCACGGACGTTGGAGATCTTCTTGTCGTGCAGCAGGATGAACGGGTCATCCAGGTCAGCGGTCTGCGACTGCTGGTTGTTGATGAAGTACGGGGACAGGTAGCCGCGGTCGAACTGCATGCCCTTGACCACGTCCAGCTCGTTGTCCAGGCCCGAGCCTTCTTCAACGGTGATCACGCCTTCCTTGCCGACTTCCTTCATCGCGTCAGCGATGATCTGGCCGATCGACTCGTCCGAGTTGGCCGAGATGGTACCGACCTGGGCGATCGCCTTGTCGTCGGCGGTCGGCTTGGAGATGTTCTTCAGCTCGGCAACAGCGGCCACGACGGCCTTGTCGATACCGCGCTTGAGGTCCATCGGGTTCATGCCGGCGGCCACAGCCTTGGCGCCTTCGCGGATCAGGGCCTGGGCCAGCACGGTGGCGGTGGTGGTGCCGTCGCCAGCGTCGTCGTTGGTGCGCGAAGCAACTTCCTTCACCATCTGCGCGCCCATGTTCTCGAACTTGTCAGCCAGTTCGATTTCCTTGGCGACGGAGACGCCGTCCTTGGTGATGGTCGGAGCGCCGAAGCTCTTTTCCAGCACGACGTTGCGGCCCTTCGGGCCCAGGGTGGCCTTGACGGCATTGGCGAGAACGTTGACGCCGCGCACCATGCGCGAACGGGCGTCTTCACCGAAACGAATATCCTTGGCAGCCATTGCGATTACCTCGATGTTTGCGCCGGGCCGGGCCCGGCGACGAAAGGGGATGTCTTACAGGAAAGCAGGTCGCGCCGAGGCTCAGCCGATGACGGCGAGCACGTCGTCTTCGCGCAGGACCTTGTACTCGACGCCTTCGCTCTTGTACGAGCTGCCGGCGTACTGGCCGTAGATGACCTTGTCGCCGACCTTCAGCGACGGCGCGCGCACGCTGCCGTTGTCCAGCGGCTTGCCCGGGCCGACGGCCACGACTTCACCCTTGGTGGACTTTTCCTTGGCCGAATCCGGAATGACGATGCCACCGGCGGAGATTTCGTCGGCTTCGATCGGCTTGACCACAACGCGGTCGTGCAGCGGCTTGATGCTCATGAGAGACCTCTTAAGTTATTGATTGGTCTGAAAAAGTCTGGCGATGTTAGCACTCACCCCAGGTGACTGCCAGCATTGCTCGCGAAAAAGCCCGATGAATCGGGAGCAGGACAGAGATGGAGCTGGCCCAGGACCTTTCAAGGCCGCCTCCGGAAAAAATTTCATCGCGCCGGAGCCGGACATCAACGTCCGCGTGAAGATCCCGCATCGCGTGCGGTGCCGCATCGCCACCGGGGAATCCTCGACATTTGGTGATCCGCGTCGCACTGTCAGATATCTGACGTTCATTTACGACAAAGTGTCACTGGATCGGCCTTAGGCTCGGCCGCGCATTCCCAATCACAAGGAGTAGTCGATGCGATTGCTGTCCCCGCTTGCCGCCGCCTGCCTGCTGGCGCTGGCCGCCGCGCCGGCCCAGGCCGAGGTCTTCATCAACGAACTGCACTACGACGACAGCACCCCGGCCGGTGACGTCGGCGAAGCGATCGAGGTCGTGGCCACCGCCGGCGAGGACCTGTCCGGCTACCGCCTGTACCTGTACAACGGCGCCAACGCCTCGGCCGCGGTGGTCTACGCCAACAACCCGGTGCCGGCCGGCACCGCCGCCGGCTGCGGCAGCGCCACCATCGCGGTGGTCAATTACCCGACCAACGGCCTCCAGAACGGCCCGAACGACGGCATCGCCCTGGTCGACGCCAGCGGCAAGGTGGTCCAGTTCCTCAGCTACGAGGGCGCCATCACCGCTTCCGGTGGCCCCGCCGCTGGCATGACCAGCCAGAACATTCCGGTGGCCGAGACCAACAGCACGGCGCCGGGCACCTCGCTGCAGCTGACCGGCAGTGGCAGCCAGTACGCGCACTTCACCTGGGCCGAGTCGGCCAGACAGACGTTCGGCAGCTGCAACAACGGCCAGACCTTCAGCGGCGGTGGCACGCCGGGCCCGAACACGCCGCCATCGGTGTCCACCACCACCCCGGCGCAGGGCAGCACCACCTTCCCGGCCGCCGCCGATCTGGAAGTGGTGTTCAGCGAGACGGTGAACCTGGCCAGCGGCGCTTTCGCGCTGAGCTGCGGCACCTCCGGCAGTGTTCCGCTGACCTTCCCGGCCAGCGGCCGCAGCGTGAAGCTGTCCACCAACACCGCGCTGTTGGCCGGTGAAGCGTGCCGCTTCGACATCCGCGCCGCACGCATCACCGACCTGCAGGGCGCGCGCCCGGCCGCCGACAGCCGCATCGCCTTCACCGTGGCCAGCCCCGGCGGCAATCCCGACCCGGGCAACCCGGGCGTGCCGGCGGGCTACTACTCGAAGGTGAACACCTCCAGCCCCAGCCAGCTGCGCTGCTCGCTGCATGCCACCATCAAGGGCCATACCGCTTACCCGTACAGCGGCTCGGGCACCAGCACCTGGACCATCCTGGAGATCGCCGACGAGGATCCGAACAACAGCGGCAGGATCTTGGACGCGTACCGCAACCGCAGCTACGCCAAGGTGACCGATCGCGCCGGCAGCGGCAGTGGCCTGAAGTACAACCGCGAGCACACCTGGCCGAACTCGCTGGGCTTTGCCAGCACCACCGGTGACAAGGGCCTGCCATACGCGCCCTACACCGACACCCACATGCTGTACCTGACCGACGCGCAGTGGAACGCCGACCGTGGCAACAAGCCGTTCGCCAAGTGCGATGCCAACTGCGGCGAGCGCGCCACCGAGGCCAACAACGGCCAGGGCGGTGGCAGCGGCGGCTACCCGGGCAATTCCAACTGGGTGCGCACGCCGGACGGCAACGCCGGCACGTTCGAGGTGTGGGGCAAGCGCAAGGGCGACATGGCGCGTGCGGTGATGTACATGGCGATCCGCTACGAGGGCGGCAAGGATGCGGCCACCGGCCAGTCCGAGCCGGACCTGGAACTGACCGATGACCGCAGCAAGATCGTCAAGACCAGCAGCTCGCCGGCCTATATGGGCCTGCTGTCGACGCTGATCGATTGGCACCTGTCCGACCCGCCGGATGATGCCGAGCGCTCGCGCAATGACGTGATCTACTCGTTCCAGGGCAACCGCAACCCGTTCATCGACCACCCCGAGTGGGCCACCCCGGCCCTGTTCACCTCGGCCAAGCCGGCCACCTGCCAGCTGGCCAACTGACCGCGCAACGCAGCGGTCCACTGCCGCCGCCGGGCCCTGGCCCGGCGGCGGCCCTATACTCGACGGTCATGTCGACCGTCGATCCCGTCCTGCTGCTGTTGACCACCTGCCCGGACCGGGCCAGTGCCGAGCGCATCGCGCACGCGCTGGTCGGCGAGCGCCTGGCCGCGTGCGTGACCCGACTCGATGGCGCGCAGTCGACCTACCGCTGGCAGGGCGAGGTGACCACCGACAGCGAGCTGCAGCTGCTGGTGAAAACCACCGCGAGCCGCGTCGATGATGCGATTGCCCGGATCGTCGAACTGCATCCGTATGAACTCCCGGAGTGCATCGCGGTCGAAACCCGGGCCGGCCTGCCGGCGTATCTGGACTGGATCCGGGCACAGACCCGGGAGGACACTGATTGAAGACTCTGTTTGCGCGTGGCGCCGCCTTGTGCGCCCTGTTGTGGCTCTCGTTGCCGGCCTTCGCGCTGGATGAGAAGGACCTGCTGCCGGTGGACCAGGCGTTCGCGCTGACCGCCACCGCCCCCGAACGTGGCCAGGTGCAGCTGCAGTTCAAGATCGCACCGGGCTATTACCTGTATCGCCACCGTACCAGCGTCAAGGCCGACCCGGCGTTCAACGCCGGCGCGCTGCAGATGCCCAAGGGCGACAGGCACCACGACGATTTCTTCGGCGAGGTCGAGACCTATCGCGAGCGCCTGCAGGCCACCCTGCCCGGCACACCCACCGATGCGGCCGGCACCATCAGCGTGGAAGTGCGCTACCAGGGTTGCGCCGATGCCGGTGTCTGCTACCCGCCGCAGAAGCGCGTGGTGCAGGTCACCCTGCCGGGTGGCGGTGCGCAGGCTGCGGCACCCGCGGCGCGTACCAGTGCCGGCAACCCGTTCAACAATCCGTTGGCCGGCGCCGGCAGCACGGGCGGCCTGCGCCTGCCGGGTGCGGCCAGCAACAGCCAGGCGCTGCCACTGCCGTCGGAACAGGCCTTCGGCTTCGATGCCATTGCCAGCGATGGCAACACCCTGCTGCTGCGCTTCAGTCCGGCGCCGGGCTACTACCTGTATCGCGACCGCACCTCGCTGAAGCTGGAAGGCAGCGCGGGCGTGCTGGCCGACAAGCCGCGTTGGCCAGCCGCGCAGTCGCATCGCGATGAACATTTCGGCGATGTCTCGGTGTACTTCAACCAGGTGGAAGTGCCGCTGCCGCTGCGCCGTACCGTCAGCGAGGCAGTCGACAGCACCCTGGTGGTGACTTTCCAGGGCTGCCAGACCGATGGCATCTGCTACCCGCCGATGACGCGCCGGGTGAAGCTGTCGATTCCGGCCGGCAAGGCCAACGCCAGCGCCGACCAGGCACCGCCACGCAACGAGGTGATCAGCCCGCTGGCCGCTGGCAACGGCGCCCCGCGCGAAGCGGCCAACGGCGCACCGCTGCGCCTGCTGCCGACCGTGCCCAACGACGAAGCCGCCCGCCCGGCCGCCGCAGGCGCTGAGGGCGCAGGCAATGAATTCGCCACCGATGCGCAGGGTGACAACGCGCTGCGCACGCGCCCGCCTGCGACCACGCCGAACCCGGACCGTTCATTCGTCTGGGTGCTGTTGCTGGCGCTGGCCGGTGGCCTGGTGCTGAACCTGATGCCGTGCGTGCTACCGATCCTGTCGCTGAAGGTGCTGAGCCTGGCGCAGAGTGGCGAAAGCCCGCAGCGCGCGCGCAGCCATGCGCTCTGGTACACGCTGGGCGTGCTGGTCGCGTTCGCGGTGATCGGCGCGCTGATGGTGGGCCTGCGCGCGATCGGCAACGCGGTCGGCATCGGCTTCCAGCTGCAGCATCCGGGCGTGGTGGCGGCGCTGGCCTACATCATGTTCGCGGTGGGCCTGAGCCTGTCCGGTGTATTCACCCTGGGTGGCGGCATCGGCAACCTCGGCCAGTCGCTGGCCAGCCGCAGCGGTCCGGCCGGTGATTTCTTCACCGGTGCGCTGGCCTGCGTGGTCGGCAGCGCCTGCGTCGGCCCGTTCATGGGCGGTGCCATTGCCTACGCCTTCATTGCCCCGCCCTTGAAGGCGATGACCGTGTTCCTGTTCCTCGGCCTGGGCCTGGCCCTGCCGTTCCTGCTGATCGGCTTCGTGCCGGCACTGGCGCGCCGCCTGCCCAAGCCGGGCCCGTGGATGGAAACGCTCAAGCACGTGCTGGCCTTCCCGATGTATGCCACCGCGCTGTGGCTGCTGTGGGTGCTGGGCAAGCAGCGCGGCGTGGACGGCATGGCGCTGGTGCTGGGTGGCCTGCTGCTGCTCGCCTTCGGCCTGTGGCTGTTCGAGCGTAACCGTTGGACCGGCTCGCGCGCGGTGACCCTGCTGGGCGTGCTGCTGGCCATCGGCGCACTGGTGCCGGCCTGGGGCGTGACCCAGCTGGCAGCACCGACGCGTGCCGCACAGGCGGCCAGCGAGAACGTGGTCGAGTATTCGCCGCAGCTGCTGGACCGCCTGCGCGCCGACAACCGCGTGGTGTTCGTCAACATGACCGCCGACTGGTGCGTGAGCTGCAAGGCCAATGAGCGCGCGGTGCTGTCGCGACCGGAGTTCAAGGACCTGCTCAAGCGCACCAACGCGGTGTACATGCGCGGCGACTACACCAACGTGGACCCGCAGATCACCTCGTTCCTGGAAGAGCACAAGGCGGTGGGCGTGCCGCTGTACGTGGTGTACGGCCCCGGCGCACCGCCGACCGTGCTGCCGACCCTGCTGACCCAGGCAGTGGTCGAGGAAGCGCTGCTGCGCACCGCGCGATGAAGTGGCAACGGCCGGCGCTGCTGTGGACAGCGGTGCTGGCCGCCGGCCTGGGCCTGTGGGCCGGACATCGACTGTCGCCGGGCCCGGCGACATCGATCGCGCCACCGGCGGCGGCCGCGAAACCGTCCCTGCGGGCGGGCGATCCGATGCCCGCGCTGTCGCTGCCCGACCTTGAAGGGCACGCACTGGATCTGCGCCGGCACTTCGCCGGCCGCCCGTTGCTGATCAACGTGTGGGCCAGCTGGTGCGCGCCCTGCATCGAGGAAATGCCCGAGCTGGGCCGCTTCGCCGGAACCCAGGGCGACAGCGGCGTGCAGGTGCTGGGCCTGGCGCTGGACACCCCGGACGACGTGCGTGGTTTCCTGCAGCGGGTGCCGGTGGACTACCCGATCGTGATCGAGACCCCGGGCCCGCGCGATGCCAGCGTACAGCTGGGCAATGCGCAGGGCCTGCTGCCCTACAGCGTGCTGTTCGATGCACAGGGGCGGATGGTCAAGGCGAAGCTGGGGCCGTTCGCCCGCGGCGAGATCGACGGCTGGGTGAAGTGAGGGTTCAGCAGGGTTGCACCCTGCACCCGCGGTAGTGCCGGCCGCTGGCCGGCAACCTCAACAGCAAGAGCGGGCTTTCCGTGGGATGGCGGGGCGGTGTCGGAGTGCGGGGACGCTGCAAGTACGTCTCTGTAAGCTTGGCAGCCGCATCCATGCGGCTGACACCCCGCACTCCGACACCGCCCCACCTCTAACAGATTCCGGCGGCTGTTGGGGATGAATCTCCATCGAAATCAAATATTTCGACAATTGAACGAACAGCATCCACGCATGGCGTGGATCTACGGCAGGTCGCGAGAATCTGTCGAAGGCGGGGTGGGTCCGGTTGCGGGGGCGTGAGCGCCATGGATGGCGCGACCGAGCCTACAGGGACGTATTTACGGCGTCCCCCGCAACCGGACCCACCCCGCCATCCCACGGATAGCCCGCTTTTGACGTTGACGTTGACGTTGCCTCGGCAGGTGCCGGGCGCAGCCCGGCCGATACCCCCCGCTTGACCGCAGCCAGGGGGCCACGGAAAATTCCGCGACTAATTCTCATTTGCTGTTACGCAGGATGCGGGCGGCAGCCTTCCAGGCCCTCCTCCTTCGATGTTCAAGAACATCCTGTTCCAAGTGCACTGGCTGCTGGGCATTACCGCCGGTGCCATCCTGGCCGTGATGGGCCTCAGTGGTGCCGTGCTGTCCTTCGAGGACGAACTGCTGCGTGCGGCCAACCCCGGTTTTGCGGCCATCGCCGAACACCACGCCGACAGCCAGCTTCCGCTCGCGCTCAGCGAGCTGGTGCCGCGGCTGCAGGCCGGCAGCGAACGCCCGTTGCAACGCCTGCGCGTCGACGCCACCGGGCAGCGGCCATCGGTCGCGCGCTTTGCCGGCGGCAAGCAGCACTGGGTGTATTTCGGCCCGTACAGCGGTGAGCGCTTCAGTGCCCTGCGCGGCCAGGCGTTCTTCGATTTCGTCGAAGACCTGCATCGCCATCTCGCTGCCGGCGAACGCGGCAAGTGGATCACCGGCAGCTGTGCGATCGCGCTGCTGTTCTTCACCCTGTCCGGGCTCTACCTGCGCTGGCCACGGCGCTGGTGGCACTGGCGCAGCTGGCTGGCGGTGGAGTGGAAACGCAGCGGCCGCGGTTTCCTGTGGAGCCTGCATTCGGTGGTCGGCACCTGGGTGCTGTTGATCTACCTGATGAGCGCATTGACTGGGCTGTGGTGGTCGTTCGACTGGTACCGCAGCGCTGCCAACAGCGTGTTGGGCGTCGCGCCGGCGGCCAAGCACACGGTGGCCATCGATGCGCCGCTGGACCTGCAACGCGTCGAAGCCACGTTGTATGCGTTGCCTGGCGTGCGCAGCGGTTTCATCGACCTGCGCTTGCCGGAAAAACCGGGCCAGGCGCTGAACGTGCGGGTGATGGCCGGTGATCCAGCGCAGCGTGGTGGTCACCACGATCGCGCCCACGATCTGCTGCAGCTGGACCCGGCCAGTGGCGCGGTGCTCGATTCCCGCCCCTACGATCGCCAGGGCGCTGGCGGCCAGCTGGCCACCAGCGTGTTCGCGCTGCACTCGGGCAGCTACTTCGGCCTGCCCGGGCGCGTGGTGGTGATGCTCAGCAGCCTGGGCATGAGCCTGTTCTTCATCACCGGCTGGATGCTGTACCTGGATCGCCGACGCAGCCAACGCGCGGCACGCGGGCTGCGCCAGTCGCTGCCGATGCCGGCCGCCACCGAAGGCCATGGCGCACCGTGGCTGGTAGTGCATGCCAGCCAGAGCGGCCTGGCCGAACAGCTCGCATGGCGTGCGGCCGCGCAGCTGCAGGCGGCCGGTTACGCGGTACAGGTGCTGCCGTTGTCGCGCATCGATGCCGCGAAGCTGCAGGCCACCTCGCAGGCCCTGCTCGTGTTGAGCACCTTCGGCGACGGTGAACCGCCGGATGCGGCCCGGCGCGCAGCACGCCTGTTGCTCGCGCAGGCACCGGACCTGTCGGGACTGCAGTTCGGCCTGCTCGCGCTGGGGGATCGCCAGTATCCGCACTACTGCGGCTTCGGCCGCCAGGTCGATGGCTGGCTGACCGGCAACGGTGCACGCGCACTGTTCGCGCGTATCGACGTCGATGCCGCCTCGGTGCCGGCCCTGCGCCAGTGGCAGCTGCAGCTGGGCGCACTGACCGGCATCGCCACCGATGACAGTGTGCTGCCGCCGGCGACGCGGATGCACGACTGGCGCCTGCTCGGCCGCGACCGCCTCAACCCGGGCAGCGTCGGCGGCGCGATCTGGCGTATCCGTCTTGCCGCCCCGGCCGATGTGCAGTGGCAGGCCGGTGACATCCTGCATATCGCGCCCCGCCACAATGCGCGGCATGCGGGTGCAGTGCTGAAAGCGCATGGACTGGATCCGCTGCAGCCGCTGCTGGTTGACGGCGCGCCACGCACGCTGCTGGCGCTGGCCAGCGAACGCGAGCTGCCGGAGGCCGATGCCGCGTTGCCCGTGCAGGATGCCTGCCTGTGGCTGTCCGGGCTGCCGATGCTGCCCGGCCGCGAGTACTCGATCGCCTCCGCCGCGAACGACGGCGAGGTGGAGCTGGTGGTCAGGCTGGTGCATGATGCCGCCGGTCGCGTCGGGCTGGGCTCGGGCTGGTTGTCGCTGCATGCGCCGATCGGCGCCAGCGTCGTGGCCCGCGTGCATCGCAATCCCGGTTTCCATCGCGTGCCTGCCGCGCCGATGGTGCTGGTCGGCAACGGCACCGGCATCGCCGGCCTGCGCAGCCTGCTGCGCGAGTCCGCGCATGCAGGCGAGCACGGGCACTGGCTGCTGTTTGGCGAGCGCCAGCGCGCGCACGACCTGCTGTTTGCCGACGAGATCGAGGCCTGGCAGGCGCAGGGCCATCTGGCGCGGGTGGACCTGGCGTTCTCGCGCGATGGCGGAGGTGGCTATGTGCAGGATCGCCTGCACGCCGCCGCCGATGTGCTGCGCGACTGGATGCAGCGTGGCGCGGTGATCCACGTCTGCGGCTCGCTGCAGGGCATGGCCGAAGGCGTGGACCAGGTGCTGCGCGCCGCACTGGGCGATGACGCGGTGGAAACGCTGCTGGAGAACGGGCGCTACCGCCGCGACGTGTACTGAGTCACAGGAGGAGTGCCGGCCCAGCGGCCGGCACTACCGGGGCAGGATCAGGCCGCGGCGCGGGCCTGCCGCGCCGGCTGCAGGCGGAAGGCTCCCACCGCTTCGGCCAGGGCATGCACCTGCGCCTGCATCTGCGCAGTCGAGGCACCGGCCTCTTCCACCAGGCTGGCATTGCGCTGGGTACTGGCTTCCATCTGCACGATGGTCTGGTTCACCTGTGCGATGCCGGCATGCTGCTCCTGCGATGCGCTGCGGATGCCCGCCAGCAGGTCCGCCAGCTGCTGCACGCTGCCGACGATCTCGCCCATCGTGGTGCCGGCCTGCTCGGCCTGCTGGTTGCCCTGCTCGACACGCGCCACCGAATCCTCGATCAATCCCTTGATCTGCTTGGCCGCCTCGGCACTGCGCTGGGCCAGCAGGCGCACTTCCGCAGCCACCACCGCAAAGCTGCGGCCCTGTTCGCCGGCACGTGCCGCTTCCACCGCTGCGTTCAGTGCAAGGATGTTGGTCTGGAAGGCGATGCCATCGATCAGCTGGGTGATGTCACCGATCCGCCGCGAGGCTTCGCTGATGCCGTGCATGGTCGCCACCACCTGGCCCACGGCGTCGCCGCCGCGCTGGGCCACCGCTGCCGCACCCTTGACCAGCGCATCGGCGCGACCGGCTGCGTCGGCATTGCGGCCCACGGTGTCGGTCAGCTCATGCATCGACGCTGCGGTTTCTTCCAGGTTGGCCGCCTGCTGCTCGGTACGCTGCGACAGGTCGTGGTGGCCAGCGACGATCTCGCCAACGCCGGTATCCAGGCTGGAGGTGGCCTGCTGGATGCGGGTGACGATGCGGCACAGCTGCGCGACGGTGGCGTTGGCATCGTCGCGCATGCGCGCGAACACGCCCTGCAGGTCGCCGTCCATGCGCACGCTGAGGTCGCCGCGTGCCAGCGCGGCCAACAGCGCCTGCAGGTCGCCGAGATTGGTTTCAAAGGTCGCCAGCAGGCGGTTGATGCTGGTCGACAGCGTGCGCACGAAGCCCTGCTTGCCGTCCAGTACGATGCGACCGTGCAGGTCACCGTGTGCGGCGGCGTCGACCAGTGCGGCCACTTCGGTTTCGAGCAGGGTTTCCAGTGCGCGGCTGCGCCATTCCACCGCCACACCGAGGAACTGTCCCTCGTCGGTGATGGGGTTGGCGATCAGCTGGTAGCGAACACCGTCGTGGCCGATCTCGCGTTCTTCGCGCTGGCGCACGCCGGCCAGGCTGGCCAGCGCCGGATGCAGGCGCACCGCATCGCTGCCCACGAGCGCGTCAACCTGCAGGTCCAGCTGCAGCAGCAGCGCCGGGTTGGCGTAGGCCACCAGACCTTCCGCATCGATCACCATCAGGCCGGTCTGTGCGCTGTCCAGCGCCTGGCGCACGCGGGTATTGCCGCGCGCCACCGCGCGCTCGGTCTCGATGCGCGCACGCAGGCGCTGCTGCATGTCGACCAGGCGCTGGGCGAGCTGGCCGATCTCATCATTGGCGTTGTATACGCGCAGCGTGGTGTCCAGGCGGTCGTCGGCGATATCGCTGGCGAAGCGCAGGGTGTCCTGGATCGGCTGGCGCACCGCGCGCAGGACCAGCACCAGGCTGGTGATCAGCACGCCCGCGACCAGCAGCAGGGTCAGCGCGAACAGCACGCTCATGGTGCGCGTGCCGGTCTGCTGGCGCGCCTGGGCCTCGGCCAGCGCCGCCACCTGGGCCTGCTGGAAGGCGGCCAGTGCCGGTGCCACGCCGGCGGCGGTGTCCAGCAGCGACTGCGCCTCCACATCCAGGCCGACGCGGGCGGCGGTGTAACCCAGCAAGGCGACCTGATAGGCCTCCATGCCGCTGCGCAGGGCATCCTGCACATCGGTGGACAGGCCGGCCAGCGCGAGGTCGAACGGCAGCTTCTCTTCGCTGGCGCGGTCGGCATGGGCAGAGTCACCGTCGAGCAGCAGCAATGCTTCCTGCCGCCGCATCTTCTGCAGGGACAGCGCCAGCAAGGGGCGCTGCAGCGCATCGACCTGCGCCTGCAGGGTGTCGGCGGCCTGCTGCAGCTGCGCGGCAAGGCCGGCATCACCCCGGCCCATCTCGTCGACCCGTTCGAACAGGGCCGCAACGCCCTGGGAGAATGCGTCCGCGGCTTCGGTCAGCACCTGCAGGGCCTTGCGCCGGCCGGCATCCATCGGTATCGCGCGCAGCGCCTGCAGGTCGGCCTGCAGTGCTTTCTGCGTGGACAGCAACTGGTTGCGGTCAGCATCGTCGAAACTGCGCGCATACTGGGTCTGCAGGCGCCGGGCTTCGGCCACACGCGTGGCCAGGCTGGCCGCCAGGTCGCTGCCGCGCTGGTAACTGGCCTGATTGCGTGCGGCCTGTGCACTGGCGTGGCCGGTCCAGGCGTAGACCGCGGCGATCGCCACCAGGCCCAGGCCACAAACCCAGAGGGTTGCCTTGAGCTTGTTGGCTACGCTGAGCCGGTGCGGCTGCAGCCACAGCAGCAGGCTCGACGACAGCACGCTCGACGACAGCACGCCGGGCGACGACGCGCGCAGGCGGGCCAGATGCGTGCGCAGGGACCGGAGGTGGGGAACGACGGCCGACATGACAGACTCCAGGCGGAAGGACGCACCTGTATCGGCTGGATTCCCGGCAACTTTAGGCCCGTTTTCGTGCCACTGCGACGCTCGCGGGCGGACGCGGCCTTTGTACCGGGCACAGGCGACGGGGGCATGACACCGGCGCTGCGCTTGACCTCAACCCCGGTTGGGGGCGCACAGTGGATGTCCCTCCCGTGCCCGGTGCGCGCATGACGACGCTCGATATCCCCCGCTACCTGCAGCGCCTGCAGCTGGATGCACCTCCCCCGCTGACCCTGGCCGGCCTGACCCTGCTGCAGCAACGGCATAACGCGCTGCTGCCGTTCGAGACCCTGAGCTGCCTGCTGCGTGACGCGGTACCGATCGACCTGGACAGCGTGCAGCGCAAGCTGCTCGACGAGCGCCGGGGCGGTTACTGCTTCGAACTCAATGGCGGCCTGCTGGCGCTGCTGCAGGCGCTGGGCTTCGATGCCCAGCCGCTGAGCGCGCGCGTGCTGCTGGCGGCACAGGATGGCGAGCTGACCGCACGGACCCATCTGCTGCTGCGCGTGCATGTGGAGGGCGAGGACTGGCTGGTCGATGCTGGCTTCGGCAGCCTGACCCCGACCGTGCCGCTGCGCCTGCACGACACCGCACCGCAGGCCACGCCGCACGAGCGCTACCTGCTGCAGCGGCTGGGCGATGACGGCAATTTCGTGCTGTCAGCCGAATCCAGCGATGGCTGGCGGGCGATGTACCGCTTCGACCTGCAGGCGCCTGCGCCGATCGACAACGTGGTGGGCAACTGGTACGTGTGCACCCACCCCGACTCCGGTTTCCCGGGCCAGCTGCGCGCGTCGCTGACCGGGCCGGACTGGCGCCGCACCATCGGCAGTGGCAACTACACCGAGTACCGCCCGGGGCAGGCGCCTGACAAGCGTCCGCTGCATGACGTAGGCGACGTGCGCGAAGTGCTGCAGCAGCGCTTCGGCGTGCAGCTGCCGGACGACCCGCGGCTGGACCCGGCGATCAATGACTGGCTGCAGCGCTCGCGCGCCACGATCTTGTAGGGCCGAGCCCATGCTCGGCTGGCGCCTTTGTAGAGTCGAGCCATGCTCGACTGGCGCGTTCCCAGCACCCAAAGCAGTCGAGCATGGCTCGACGCTACAGAATCGCACGCGCCTGCAGCGCGATGCGGTTGCCTTCGCTGTCGCGGATTTCGGCCACGCGCCAGTCGCCGGCATCGGCCGGGCCGAAGCGCAGTTCGGCGCCGGCCTGCAGCGCACGGTCGAGGCTGGCCTCAAGATCATCGACACCGATATAGAGGCGCGCGCCCTGTTCGGAGGGCTGATAGTCCGCCCCGTGCACCAGCGACAGGCTGGCACCCGTCGCGTCATCCGAGAACGGCAGGTAGGCCATGTGGCAGTCATGCAGCAGGATCGGTTCGTCCACCACCACCTGCAGCCATTGCTGATAGAAGGCGATGGCACGGGCCAGGTCACTGGCGGGGATCTCGACATGCAGGATCGGGTTCACGGGCTTTCCTCGCGCGGCGCAGTCAGATGATGCGCAGGGTAATCGCCTTCAGTACCGCGCGGGTACGATCGCGGGTGCCAAGCTTGTCGAGAATGGCGGAAACATAGTTCTTCACCGTGCCTTCGGCCAGGAACAGGCTGCGCGCGATCTCCTTGTTGCTGTAGCCGCCGGCCAGCAAGCGCAGGATCGCCACTTCGCGTTCACCGAAGGTGTCAGTCGGCGGCGCTTCATCGTGGAAGCGGTAGCGCGCGCGCACAGGCTCGGTGCTGACCGGCATCAGCAGCGTCTCGCCGGCGGCGACGCGCCCGATCGCCTCATACAGGTCGGCCGGCGCGGCGTCCTTCAGCAGGAAGCCCTGTGCTCCCGTTTCGCTTGCCCGCAGCAGCAGGTCGCTCTCGTCGAAGGTAGTCAGCAGCAGCAGCGGCGTGGTATCGCCACGTGCGCGCAGCTGGCGAAGCGCTTCGATGCCATCCAGGCCCGGCATGCGGATATCACTGAGCACCACGTCCACCGGCTGCGCGAGCAGCGCATCGAGTAGTGCCTGACCGTCTTCGGCCTCCAGCACCACCTCCACGCCCAAGCCCTGCAGCAGCGCACGCAGGCCGGCGCGGACCAGCGCCTGGTCGTCGGCCAGGGCAACGCGGATCGCGGCGACACTCATGCCGGCACCCATGCGGTCAGCAGCATGCCGCCCTGTGCGGTACGCGCCAGTTCCAGTCGGCCATGCACCGTGGCCAGGCGCTCACGCATGCCGGCAATGCCGTTGCCTTCGCGGATGCGTTCAGCACGCTGGCCGTCATCATGGATATCGATGCGCAACCGGGAATCTTCTTCGTTGATCGTCAGCCATACGGTGTCTGCGTTGCCATGCCGGGCCGCATTGGTCAGCGCTTCCTGCACCAGCCGCAGCACGGTCTCGGCCATCAGCGGATCGGTCACGCGCACGCCCTCGCCGATCCGCAGTTGCAGCTTCGGCCGTGGGAAGGGCGCGGCCAGCGCGTGCAGCGCGGTGGCCAGATCGAGGCCACGATCATCGCGCATCGACTGCACCACCTGGCGGATGTCGGCCAGCAGTTCGCCCGACAGCTGCTCGGCCAGGACCAGGCCGTCGCGCCCGGCCAGCGCCGGGTCTACAGCCAGCGCGCGCAGGTTCAACCGCATCGCGGTGAGCTTGTGGCCCGCCACGTCGTGCAGCTCGCGCGCCAGGCGCAGGCGCTCGGCATCGCGGGCGCTGTCGGCCAGCAATGCACGTGTGGCCAGAAGATCCGCATTGACCCGGGCCAGGTCATCGCGGGCCAGTGCCGTGCTGCGTGCGTAGTGTGCGGTCAGTGCAGCGAACGCCTGGAAACCGCCGTACAGCAGCACCACCAGCGCCGGCTGGCTGAAACCACTCTGGCGTAGGACCCCATACATCGCCAGGTTGGCCAGCAATGCGACACCCAGCACGAAGCGCGGCGGCCAGTGCTCGGCCAGCTGCGCGACCAGCACCACCAGCAGCACGGGGGCAGTGCCGGTACGCGGCTGCAACGCAACCAGGGCAACCGCCAGCAGCGCCTGCAGCACGGCAGCGACGGCGCGCACGCGCGACGGCATCGACGCCCAGCCGTGCAGCACGAACAGCAACAGGAACCCAGCAAGCAACAGCAGGCTGGGGCCGGCCTCGCTGCGCTGCACGGCGAATGACAGGCCGACCGCCAGCACGGTCACCAGACCGGCAAGGCTGAGCGGACGCAACAGGTGGCGGAGCAGGCTGGGCATGGCCAGATGCTGACGGCCGCGCCTGCCGTCGGCAATGGGTCCAGCGCAGAAAGTGACTTCTGGCACGTCGAATCGATGACCACTGGCCCTGAAACCGGCCCCACGCCCCGCGCAGACTGGCCCCACACCGCAGCACACCGCCCACTTCCGGAGCCACTGCCATGATCCGTACCGCCCTGCTCAGCACCGCCCTGACCGCCCTGGCCCTGGCCGGCGGCGCCCACGCCGCCGATCTGGCCGTGACCGTACACGATGTCCGCGTGCAGACCGGCACGCTGCGCGTTGCCCTGGTCGACAACGCCACCGCCTGGGACGGCAAGGCTGCGCCCGTGCAGGCGCAGCAGGCCAGGCCCAGCGGCGACAGTGCCCACTTCGTGTTCAAGAACGTGGCGGCCGGCAGCTACGCGGTGCTGCTCACCCACGACGAGAACGACAACGGCAAGCTCGACACCAACCTGGTCGGCATGCCGGTGGAAGGCTACGGCTTCAGCAACAACCCGCAGGTGATGCGCAAGCCGACCTTCGACGAAGCGCGCGTCGACGTGCCGGCCGCCGGTGCCGCCATCGACATCACCCTGCGCTGATTCCCGCATCCAGACCCGAGGCCATCATGGACCGTCGCCGCTTCCTTCGTACCCTGCTCAGCAGCAGTGCCTGCCTGACGCTTGGCGCCACCGCCCTGCGCAGCGCCCCCGCCTTCGCCGGCGACCCCGCGCACTTCGCGCAGGGCCTGCAGGAGCACCCGTGGCTGCTCGGCTGGCGCAGCGTCAGCAGCGAAAGCCTCGGCCCGGCCACCGTGCAGCTGCAGGGCCGGCTGCCGGCCGGGCTGGCCGGTACGCTGTACCGCAATGGCCCGGCCTGGACCGAGCGCGATGGCTTCCGCTATGACCACTGGTTCGACGGCGACGGCATGGTGCATGGCTGGCGTTTCAACGGCGATGGCAGCCTGACCCATCACGGGCGCATGGTGGCCACGCCGAAGTTCAGCCGTGAGCAGAAGGCCGGCCGTTTCCAGTACCCCGCTGCGGGCACCAGCGTCCCCGGTGCACTGGCGGTGCGCAACAACGACGATGCCAACGTCGCCAACACCTCGGTGACGATGATCAACGGCCGCCTGTTCGCGCTGTGCGAATCCGGTTCGGCGTTCGAGGTGGACCCCGATTCGCTGCAGACCCTTGGCCCGGTCACCTGGCGCCCGGACCTGGCCGCGCTGCCGTTCTCCGCCCATCCCCTGCCCGACCGCGATGGCAGCGTGTGGAACTTCGGCTCGATCAGCCTGATGGGGGGCCACGGCCTGCTGGTCTGGCACATCGGCAAGGACGGCCAGCTGCGCAGCGCCAACGTGATCGAAACGCCCGAGCATGGCTATCTGCATGCCTTCGCCATGACCGAACAGCATCTGGTTTTCGTGCTGATGCCGTTCGACTTCACCGGAACCGGCGGCAGCTTCTTCGAACGCATGCAGTTCGCACCGCAGCGCGCGGCGCGCATCGCGGTGGTGACCAAGGATGCGCCGGACAAGGCGCAATGGTTCGAGGCGCCGTTCGCGGCGATCTACCACTTCGGCGATGCCTTCACCCGCGATGGGAGCATCGTGCTGCGCGCAGTGCGCCATGACGACATCAACGAGGCGCGCTCACCGATGAAGGAGGCGATGGCCGGTGATGGCGCACATGCGGCCAACAGTGGTGCCAGCCTGGTCGAGCTGCACCTGGACCTGCGCCGTGGCCAGGCGCGCTGGGAATCACTGGGCATCAGCGCAGTGGAGTTTCCGCTGTTCGATCCGCGCTCGGCCAGCACCCGTGGCGCACGACTTTACGCACCCACCATCGATGGCCCGGCCAACGCGCCCTACTTCAACGCCGTGGCCGCATTCGACATCGAACGGGGAAGCCGCCAGCTATGGCACTACGGGCCGGACATCATGGCCGAGGAACACGTATTCGTGCCGCGGCCGGGCAGCCGCAACGCCGACGACGGCTGGCTGATCGGCACGCTGCTCGATCCGGTGAGCACGCGCAGTGGCCTGGCCGTACTCGATGCGCGCCACCTGGACGATGGCCCGATCGCACAGGCGTGGCTGCCCTACGCGGTGCCACTGGGCTTCCATGGCACGTTCGCCGCGCGCGGCTGAGTGCACGCCGCGCGGACACCGGCGCTGGCATGCTGGGGTTCCCCTTGCTGCGGAGCCCGGCATGTCCCTGGCAGACCATCGAAACGCGCTGGCACCGCAGGGATTCCTGCGCGTGGCGATCAACCTGGGCAATCCGGTGCTGGCACAGGGAGACGCGCGTTCGCCGCGTGGCCCCTCGCTGGAACTGGCCACCGCATTGGCGCAACGGATGGGGGTGCAGGCCCGCTTCACCTGTCACGATGCGGCAGCCTCGGTGGTTGCTGCGGCTGCCGAAGACGCTTGGGATCTGGCCTTCCTGGCGATCGATCCGGCGCGGGCGGACCGCATCGCCTTCAGCGCGTCGTACGTGGAAATCGAAGGCACCTACCTGGTGCGTGCGGACAGCCCGGCGCAGCAGGTGGCCGACCTCGACCGCGACGGCCTGCGCATCGCGGTCGGCCAGGGCGCGGCCTACGACCTGTTCCTCAGCCGCGAGCTGCGCCACGCCAGGATCGAACGCGCCGACACCTCTGCGGCCGCCATTGACCTGTTCGACCAACAGCAGCTGGATGCTGTCGCCGGCGTGCGCCAGCCACTGGAAGCCTGGGCGCGGTCGCATCCCGGCCACCGCGTGCTGGCCGATCGCTTCACCGCGATCCAGCAGGCGGTCGCGGCGCCGGCGTCGCGCCCGGCCGATGCGTTGCGGGCGCTCTTCAACGAGGTGGAAGCGATCAAAGCCGGGCCGCTGCTGGTTGAAGCGTTCGCGCGCGCCGGGCAGGCGGTCACGCTGGTGCGGTGACTGTAGAGTCGAGCCTGCTCGACTGCCTGTACGCGAAGACAGTCGAGCAAGCTCGACTCTACAGCTGCGGGTTCAAGCACGGCTCGACGCCACAGATGCGGTGGTCGAGCGGCCACGACGTTACAGATGTGCGTCTGCCATGTGCCGCACGTGTTCGGCGGCCTGCGCGTGCAGCCAGTCGCGGAAGGCGAGGAAGCCGCGATGGCGGGCCGAGCGCTGCGGGTACACCAGCCAATGCGGCCACGCCGTCTTCAGGCGCTGGCTGGACAGCGCGACCAGCTGGCCGGATTCCAGCAACAGGCGCGCCCGCGTCACCCGTCCCAGCGCCACGCCCACCCCGTCCAGCGCCGCACGGTGGTGGGCCTCCGAATCATCCAGTACCGCCACGAAGCGCGGCGGCGGGCTCTGCCCGCTCAACGCGAACCACGCGCCCCACGCGCCATCGGGATCACCGAGCAGCGGCCACTGCGTCAGCGGCACGCGGTCGATGCCACCCATGCGTTCGATCAGCGCCGGGCTGGCCATCGGCAGCAGCCACTCGTCGAACAGCGGTTCCACCACCAGCCCCGGCCATTGCCCGCTGCCCAACCGCAACGCGGCGTCGAACTGCCGCTGCCGCTCGAAATCGACCAGGCGTTCGCTCGACTGCAGGTTGATCTCGATCTGCGGGTGCGCGGCCACGAAGTGGCCCAGGCGTGGCACCAGCCACGCCGAGGCCATCGACGGCACCGCGCTGATGGTCAGCACATGCTCGGCACGCGCCGCATAGGGCTGGAAGGCCTCGTTGATCGCATCCAGATGCGGGCCGACCTGCTCAAGCAGGCGCTGCCCTTCCAGCGTCAGGGTGACACCTCGCGCCTGGCGGATCAGCAGCGGCTGGCCAAGGCGCTCTTCCAGCTGGCGCATCTGATGGCTGAGTGCGCTGACAGTCAGGTTCATCGACGCGGCGGCACGCGACAGGTTGCCGAGCCGGGCGGCGGCCACGAAGCCCTGCAGGGCATGGAGAGGCGGACGGGACATAAGGCTTGAATTCCTCTCAAGGCCTGCTTGCGGAAATGTCGCTTTTTGCCCGTCCATGCTGCCCGTATCGTGCATTCCACTCAAGTGGAGGCACGCTCATGAACATCTTCGGCAGCCTGTTGTTCCTGCACGGCCACGTGGCCAACGCCGAGCTGGCCCGGCAGCTGGCCAGCCCGGTCCCGCCGCCCAGCAGCACTCCCGGTGGTACCGGCTGCTGGCCGGCGACCTCGCCGACCGGGCATCCCGCAACTGCTGGCCAGCGGCCGGCACACCCCTAGCGCTGCAGCGCCTCCTGCACGGCCGCAGCCACATCGGTGTTGTCGATGTAGCGGCCGTCGTTCCAGCCCACGTGCTGGCGGTAGCCGGCATCGACGCCACGCACGCGCTTTGCAAGCAGCTCCGCGCCCGCGCCCTTGGCCCACAGCGGAACCAGCGCATTGGAGTGGTTGCCGGTGGGGCGGAAGCTCATCCCCGGCATGCGACCGCGGCCGTTGTTGCGCACCGGCTGGAAGGCGACGTTCTGTGCATCGGGGCCCATCGGCATGCTGTTGTCGTGGTCGGTGGTGACGATCAGCAGGTTGCGCTCCCAACCACCGTTGCGCTCGATCCAGTCCACCACCGCCGCCACCGCGTCGTTGAACTCCACGGTCTCCTCGATCAGGCGGCCGTACTGCGGCTGGTCGCTGCATTGGCCGTAGTGCCATTCGGTGCCGCAGGCACTGGTGTGCGCGGCCCAGTCGGTGGCGCCGCCTTCCACCATCAGGAACAGGCCGTTCGAAGAGCGCTGCTGCAGGACCCGCAGCGCACCGCGGGTCATGGTCGCAAGATCCGGCACGCTGTCGATCTTCCTTACGCCCGAGGGCATGGCCGCATCCTTGCCCAGCACCTGCAGCTGGCGTGCCTGCTGCAGCGTGTTGGCCACGCGTGGCACGCCGATCAGCGGCCGGTCGGCCGGTAGCTGGCCCTGCGCCAGCGCGGCGAATTCCTCCTTGCCGCGGATCAGGCGCCACGGCCCCAACGGGTTGCCGCCAATGGTGCGGCCCGCTTCCAGCTGCAGCCAATCCTGCTGCGACACCCATTCCCACGGAGTCGCGCAGCCTTCGGCCGGCGCTGCATCATCCGTGGTCGGCCCACAGGCCAGGCCATCCACGCTGTAGCCGGGGCCACCGGTGCCCATCACCAGGTCCATGTGGCCCTGTGCCAGCATCTGGTGAGCGATGGCGTGGTAGTTGTTGCGCGATGCGTTCTGCGCCGCGAACGCTGCCGGCGTGGCATGCGCGAACGGCACCGAGGTGACCACGCCGGTGGCCATGCCCAGGCGCTTGGCGCGCAGCGTGTTGAACTCGACCGGATTGCCGTCGTTGTTGTAGTTGATGGCGTTGTTGTAGGTCTTGATGCCCGAGGACAACGCGGTGCCCGCGGCCGCGCTATCGGTAGCCACCGCCGCCAGGTACTGGTAGCCCACGAACGGCAGGTCCGACGCGGGCACCGGTTCGGTATCCCAGGCCTTGCCCACGTCATAGCCGAGGGTCTGCGCGTTGTCGCGGGTCGGCTGGCTGCTGGAATTCAACGGGAACGTGGTCACCGCCAGGCGCTGCAGGAAATCCGCATAGGGGGCACCTTCTCGGCTGCCGTACTGCCAGTAGGCGGCGGCATCCCAGGTGCCCCAACCGGCGCCGTCGTTGATCATCACGATCACGTTGTGCGGTCGCGCTTCGGCGGAAGGCACAGCCTCGGCGCGCAGGTTGGGCTGGCAGCCCGCCAGCGCTGCCAGCGTGATCAGCAACGAGGAATGGAGCCAGCGGCATGGCGCGTGTGCAGTCATCGGATATCTCGTCGGGCCAGCGGCGGCCCACAATGACGATACGTTATATCGTTTCAATGTTGCAGCTTCATGCAGCCGCCGCGCACTATCCTGCGGCTCTCCATTGCCACCGCATCCTCCATGTCCCTCCCCGTTCCAGAACGCGCGCCGCTGTCCTTGATCACCCTGGATGCGGCCACCTTCGCGGTGATCCACCAGCACAACGCAGAAACCGCGCGGCAACCGGCATCACTGACCAAGTTGATGACCGCCTACGCCGCGTATGCATGCGTCGAAGAACGCGGGCGCGCATGGGACGAAGTGGTCACCATTACCGACGACGATGTGCATGCGGTGGCCGATGACGAAACGCGCATGGGCCTGGTGCCTGGCGAAACAATTACTCTGGCACGCCTGCTGGAAGGCTTGATGATCGTCTCCGGCAATGACGCTGCATTGGCGATCGCGCGCCACCTGGACGGATCGCAGACCGCATTCCTCGATCGCATGAACCGGCATGCACGCCAGCTTGGCCTGCGCAGCACCTGGTTTGCCAGCGTCTCCGGCATCACCACCGCGCACCATGCCTCCAGCGCGCGCGACATGGCGGTGCTCGCCGCCTGCCTGTTGAATGACCATCCGCAGATACTGGCAATCACCGCGCAGCGCGCGTTCGCGCATGGCCGCTTCAGCCGCAACAACCAGAACGCCCTGCTTGGCGAGCACGGCGTGGATGGATTGAAGACCGGCTACACCCGGGCCGCAGGCTTCTGCCTGGCCGCCACCGCGTGCCGCACGGTGCCCGGGCGGGCGCAGCCGGTACGCCTGATCACCGTGGTGCTGGGTTCTGAAAGCCGCGACGCTCGCGATGCTCTTGTGCGCGAGCATCTGGCCGCGGGGTTCGCGGCGCTGGCCGGCAACACCGCCGACGCCTGAGCGGCTCAGCTTCGCTTGACCGTCGCCACGATCAAGCGCTGCAGCTCGGCCTCGGCGTCGCCCTTGTCCAGCGCGCCGGCAGCCACGGCTTCCGACAGCGCTTCAGCCGCACCCAGAATCGCCCAGCGCCGCGCCAGGGGCAGGCCCCCTTCGGCGGCGAACGGGCCCAGCCAGACCTGGCAGTTGTCGATGAAATCCTGCTGGTAGCGCCGCCGCACCTGGTACAACTCCGGCGCACCAACCAGAGCCGCGAGGATGCCCTGCACTTCACTGCCCTGGCTGAGGATGCAGTCGATGTAGCCGGAGGCGATGGCCGCCGCGCGATCGGCCAGCTGCGCCCTGGCGCGGCCGATGCGCTCGTGGAAGACCACGGTCTGCCGGCCGTCATAGTCATCGTAGAGCGCCGCCAGCAGTCCATTGCGGGTCACGAAGTGATCGTAGGCCACCGGCTTGGTCACGCCCGCCGCCTCGGCCAGGCGTCCCAGCGTCAGTGCATCGGTGCCTTCCTCGCCGACCAGCGCCCAGGCCACGTCCAGCAACTGGCGGGCGCGTTGCTCGCGGGTCAGTCGGCGGCGCGGGGGAGCGGGCGTGGCAGGCATCGGCAGGGCACGGCGGTCAGCGCATCGGAGTACCGATTTTACGGCCGATCTCCGCTGCCGACTGCAGATGCGCCCCGGCTGCGCCGGAATCGGCGTCCAGCAGCAGCTCGGACGACAGCACGCGCGCACCGCAGTAGTCGAAGATGCCCATGTCGATCTGGGTTTTCATCGCCGCCCCATAGCCGCGCCGCTCGATCATCTCCGCGCCGGCCCCGCCCACCCCGACCAGGTGCACGCGCAGCCGCTGCAGCTTCTTCTGCACCTTGCCGTCGGCGCCCTCCTGGTAGGCCCAGCCCTGGGTGAACACACGGTCGATCCAGCCCTTCAGCAGCGCCGGGAACGACCACCAGTACAGCGGGTAGACCAGCACCAGCGTGTCGGCCGCATCCAGCCGCGCCTGCTCGGCGGCGACATCGGCCGGCGCAGCGCCGGTGCCGCGGAACAGGGCCTGGTCCTGCAGGCTGAAGCGCGGATCGAAGCCCTCGGCCATCAGATCGGCGTGGGCCACGCTGTTGCCGGCACCGGCTGCGCCGATGGCCCCGCCGATGCGCCCGGCGATGGCGTGGGTCAACGAGGAAGGATCAGGATGGGCGATGACGATGAGACTGTGCATGGGAGAGCTCCGGGATTCACTAACTACCAATGGTAAGTAATGAAATCCGGCGCACCAGCCCCATCGATGGGATGCTGTTTCCGCATCCACCGTATAGTGCGGCGCTCGCCCGTGAGATGCCCGCCGATGCACCGACACCTGCTTGCCCCGCTGCTGGCCCTGCTGATGACGATGGCCGTTCCATCCGCCGTGGCCGGTGAACTCGGTCCGGAAGATTCCGCCGCCCTGCGCAGGGAGGTGCAGGCGATGATGGACGCCTTCGCCCGCGGCGATACCGACCTGATCATCGCGCGCACCCATCCCAGCCTGAAGCTGGCTGCCGGTGGCGATGAGGCCTATGCGCGGATGACGCGCGACACCCTGAAGCAACTGCACAAGGCGGGCGTCACCATCTTCAGCGACGAGGCGGGCGTGCCTGGGCGCACCTACGCCGCCGGTGACGAGGAAGTCTGCTTCGTGCCACGCCAGTCACTGCTGCGCGTGCGCGACGCGCCGATGCGCAGCACCTCGTTCATGGTCGCCGTACGTCGGGTAGGCACGACGCAGTGGAGCTATCTGGACGGTGCCGCGCTGCTGGACAACCCCGCGCTGCTGCGGCAGTTGCTGCCGGCCCTGGAACCGGGGGTGCTAGTGCCGAAGGGCGGGATGGAAGCGCTGTAGTCGCTGGCGCGTCCCTCCAGGCACGGTGTGGATCCACGGACCGCTCCGCAGGACCGCGCCCACACCGGATTTCCGTCATCGGAACAGCGCGTTCAACGCCGCGCCCGAGGCCGCCTGCTGCAGGCCATCGAAACACCCGTCCTGCACGATCGGTTGGGTCGCCTGCATCAAGCCACCCCACGCCGCGCGGGCCAGTGCGCCACCGAGGCTGACCCGGCGCACGCCGAGTGCGGCGATGTCCTGCAGGCGCATGGGCGTCGGTCCACCCACCAGCAGGTTCACCGGCTTCGCTCCTGCCGCGGCCACCACCGCGCTGATCTGCTCAGGCGTGCTGATGCCCGGCGCGTACAGTACGTCGGCACCGGCCTCGGCATAGGCGCGCAGGCGCTGCAGGGTGTCCTGCAGGTCCGGCACCCCCACGAAGAAGTTCTCGGCGCGGCCCACCAGCAGCACATCGCCGCCGGCGTGGTCGATCGCCGCACGGGCCGCACGCAGGCGCTCGACCGCCTGTTCGATCGGGCGCAGCGGTGCATCGGCCACACCGCTGGCATCCTCGATCGACAATGCCGCGACGCCGGTATCGATCGCCGCGGCCACCGACTCTCCCACCGCCGTTGGCGTGGCACCGAAGCCATCCCCGAAGTCGGCGTTCACCGGCAGTGGCGTCGCCCCCACCATCAGGCGCAGATGCTCCAGCGTGGCCTGCAGCGAAACCGCACCATCCGGCCGCCCCTCGCTCCAGGCGCAGCCGGCACTGGTGGTCGCCAGGGCCAGGAATCCCTGCCGCTGCAGGTAGCGCGCACTGCCCACGTCCCACGGATTGGGCAGCACGAAGCAGCCCTGCGCATGCAGCTGGCGGAAGGCCGCGCGCCTGCGCGGGAAGTCGGCGTCGATCGAGGTCATGGCGGGCTCCGGTACGGTACAGCGGCACCCTAGCCCGGCCATCGCCTGCGCTCAATGGCGGCATGCGCAGGCGCATGAGGTGATGCCGCCTGCTTATTGGACGCGGCCGAGGGCCGTGCCGGAGCGTGCTTGCCTGCCCCTCATGCTGCCACGGAGCCGTTCATGCACCCGGACCTGGATTCCCCCGCTGACACCTACGTCGACGCAGGCGACGATGACGCGCAGTGGGCCGACCTGCTGTCGCCCGCCCGCCGGCGCCTGATCGCTTCGGCCGGGCTGGCCGCCGGCGGCCTGGCCAGCGCGTCGACGGCAGCGGCAGCCACGCGCGACGACCGTGCCGTGAACACCACCGAGCCCGGGAAGCCCGGCTTTCGCGCCATCGTCCCGCCGGCGGCGAAGGGCAGCAGCCCTTGGGGCCAGGCCACGGCCAGCGAACCCACCCCGCGTCCGGCCAGCGTGCGTCCCGGCGAGGCCACGCTGCCCGCCACCCCACGCGCGTATACCGACATCAAGAGCTATCACGCACACATCTACTTCGATGAAGACAGCTTCGAGAAGGCCGCCCTGCTGCGGCGCTGGGCCGCCGAACGCTTCCCGGTGGAACTGGGCAACTGGAACCTGGAGCCGCGCGGGCCGCACGTCACGCCTTCGTTCTACTTCGGCTTCACCAACGACCTGCTGCCGGTGCTGGTGCCCTGGCTGCAGCTCAACAGCCTGGGCCTGACCATCCTGATCCACCCCAATACCGGCGACGGCCGCGCCGACCATCTGCATTACGCGCTGTGGGTGAACCGCGCGCAGCCGGTGAATGCCTACAACTGGCCGGCACCGAAGCCCGGCGAACGGGAGCCGCTGGAGGAAGTCTTCCCGAACGTGGTGCCGACAGTACCGCTGGAGACCTGAGCGGGTGCGTGGCGGGGGCGGTGGGTGGCGTGCAGCGCACCTTGGGCTGCCCCTCGGTGGGTGCGTAGCTTGCTGCGCACCGAACTTCCTTCATCCACGCATGGCGTGGATCTACCGATCCGTGGGCGTGTAGCCATCGTCGGCCTACGTGCGCGTATCCCCCGGAAGCCGGGCGTTCAGCGTGCCTTGATCCGGCTCCCGCCGTACAGCCGCAAGCACTCCGGCGAATTTCAAACAATCGATTGAAACACGGCAAACTTCGCCGAACTGGACAGCATCCGCCGCTTCCGCCAGACTGCCGCCCTTTCCCGTCTTCCGGATCCCATGGCGAAGCTGCTGGTCCTGCACGGCCCCAACCTCAACCTGCTCGGCACCCGCGAGCCGGAGGTCTACGGCCACACCACGCTGGCCGACATCGACCAGGCGCTGGCCGCGCAGGCGTCCGCCGCCGGGCACGCCATGGAAAGTCTGCAGTCCAATGCCGAGCATGTGCTGGTGGACCGCGTGCAGGCCGCACGCAGCGACGGAACCGCCTTCATCCTGATCAACCCGGCCGCCTTCACCCACACCTCGGTCGCTCTGCGCGATGCGCTGGCGGCGGTGGCGGTGCCGTTCATCGAGATCCACCTGTCCAACCCGCATACCCGCGAACCGTTCCGCCAGCACAGCTACTTCAGTGACAAGGCGGTGGGCGTGGTGTGCGGCTTCGGTGCCGACAGCTACCGCTACGCGATGGACGCGGCGCTGGCGCGCGTGCAGGCGGTCGGCGCGTGAAGATGCTGCCGCGCGTGCTCGCCAGCCTTGCGCTGTGCGCCGGCCTGTGTGGCGTTGTCCATGCGGGCGACCGCAGTGCCGAAGGCATTGACTGCGTGCATCCCGCCACCACGATGGAGAGCGACCTGTGCGCTTCGGACGTGGCCGCTGCTGCCGACGCCGAACTCAATGCCGTCTACGCCCTGGCGCGCCAACAGCTGCGCACGCCGGCCAAAGGCGGTAGTTGCAGCTACTGCGGCGATGCCGAGCAGCAGCTGGTGCTGGCCCAACGCGCCTGGATGCAGCTGCGCGACCATGACTGCAACGCGGTCTATGCCCTCAATTCCGATGGCACGGCACGCAACGGCGCACAGATGCGCTGCCTGATCACCCTCGCGCGCGACCGTACGCGGCAGCTGCGCGGGCTCTACGAATTGCTTTGACCCGAGCGCGACGCGCTCCCCACCACACTGACATCAAGAGCAAAGAGGCCACCATGGATCTCCGCAAAATCAAGAAGCTGATCGACCTGCTGGAAGAGTCGAACCTGGCTGAAATCGAAATCAAGGAAGGCGAAGAGTCGGTGCGCCTGTCGCGTGCCCCGGTGGCCGGCTACGCCGCACCGATGCCGGCACCGGTGTATGCCGCCCCGGCTGCCCCGGCTGCCCCGGCCGCGCAGGCGATGCCGATGCAGTCGCCGACCGAAGCCTCCACCGGCGGCACCGCCAAGCCGGGCCCGGCGCTGCCGGAAGGCCACGTGCTGCGCTCGCCGATGGTTGGCACCTTCTACGCCTCGTCCGCCCCGGACAAGCCGGCCTTCGTCAGCGTCGGCCAGCAGGTCAAGGAAGGCGAGACCCTGGCCATCATCGAAGCGATGAAGATGTTCAACCCGATCGAAGCCGACAAGTCCGGCACCATCGTCGCCATCCTCGGCGAGAACGGCCAGCCGGTGGAGTTCGACCAGCCGCTGTTCGTGATCGGCTGAGGGGCACGCCATGCTCGACAAAGTCGTCATTGCCAACCGAGGGGAGATCGCGCTGCGCATCCTGCGCGCGTGCCATACCCTGGGCATCCGCACGGTGGCCGTGCATTCCACGGTCGACCGCAACCTCAAGCACGTGGCCATGGCCGACGAGTCGGTCTGCATCGGCCCGGCGCCGTCGCCGCAGAGCTACCTCAACATCCCGGCGCTGATCGCCGCCGCTGAAGTCACCGATGCCCAGGCCATCCACCCGGGCTATGGCTTCCTGTCGGAGAACGCCGACTTCGCCGAGCGCGTGGAAGAGTCGGGCTTCATCTTCATCGGCCCCAAGGCCGACACCATCCGCATGATGGGCGACAAGGTCGAAGCCATCCGCGCGATGAAGTCGGCCGGCGTGCCGTGCGTGCCCGGCTCGGGCGGCCCGCTGGGCGAAGACATCGTTGCCAACACCAAGATCGCCCGTGAGATCGGCTACCCGGTCATCATCAAGGCGGCTGGCGGCGGCGGTGGCCGTGGCATGCGCGTGGTGCACGCCGAAGCGTCGCTGAAGACCTCGATCGAAACCACCAAGAGCGAGGCCAAGGCCGCGTTCGGCAATGGCGAGGTCTACATGGAGAAGTTCCTGGAGAATCCGCGCCACGTGGAGATCCAGGTGCTGGCCGACGGCCAGGGCAACGCCATCCACCTGGGTGAGCGCGACTGCTCGATGCAGCGTCGCCACCAGAAGGTGGTGGAAGAAGCGCCGGCACCGGGCATCAGCGCCGAACAGCGCGAGCAGATCGGCAAGGTGTGTACCGAAGCGTGCGTGCGCATCGGCTACCGCGGCGCCGGCACGTTCGAGTTCCTGTACGAGGACGGCCGCTTCTACTTCATCGAAATGAACACCCGCATCCAGGTGGAGCATCCGGTCACCGAAATGGTCACCGGCATCGACCTGGTGGCCGAGCAGCTGAAGATCGCCGCCGGCCAGAAGCTGTCGATCAAGCAGAGCGACGTGGTGCTCACCGGCCACGCCATCGAGTGCCGCATCAACGCCGAAGACGCCGAAACCTTCGTGCCGAGCCCGGGCACCATCACCGGCTTCCATCCGCCGGGCGGCCCGGGCGTGCGCGTGGACACCCACATCTACAGTGGCTACCGCGTGCCGTCGAACTACGACTCGATGATCGGCAAGCTGATCGTGCACGGCCCGGACCGCGAAACCGCCATCGCCCGCATGCGGGTGGCGCTGAGCGAGATGGTGGTCGACGGCATCAAGACCAACATCGCCCTGCAGCAGCGGATCATGCGTGACAAGGGCTTCCAGGCCGGTGGCCAGAACATCCATTACCTGGAAAAGCGACTGGCCGAGCGCAAGAACAAGCCGATCGCGCTGACCTGATCGGCAGCCGGCGCTGGACATGAAAAGGGCGGGGATTTCCCCGCCCTTTTTTGTTGTCTGCAGTGCCGAACCCGCGCTCGGCCTGCCGAAGAGCGGCCCAGCAGGGCTCGGCTCTACACAAACGGGCTCAGCGCTTGTCAGCCACTGCGGCCGGAATCTGCGTGTTCGCCAGTGGGCGAACGCCATTGGGTGAACTCGGATCGACGATCACCATGGTTTCGGTGGAACCATCGGGCCAGACCACCTGGAAGGTGCTGCCGGCCGGCAATGAGGCGAACGGCATCCCGCTCTGCGCGCGATAGACCGCGGCGACCTGGCTGGCACCGGCGCGGCGAACGTCTTCCTGCGCCTTTACCGTGGTCAGTTCCACTTTTGACAGATGCCGGTAGCGATCCTCGTAGGTATCGATCATCAACAGACCGACCGCACCCGCCGAGTAAGCCACGAACAACGCCACCCAGAACCAGAATTTGGCCCCATGCAGGAGTCGACGATAGTTCATTGCCCGCCTCTCTTCTTGCCAACCAATCGCTTGATCCACTGCTTCATCTTCCCCGAACCTTGCCGCGAAACCGCAGCGTCATACACGAAATCCCGGAAATCCTGCGCTCCATCCTGCGAACAGATCCCTCCGTTCGCACAAAAACTGTTCACCAGTACGCTGTCCGCACCACACGGTAGACCGAGTTCACAGGCCGCAACCCGCCATGCAAGTTCACTGAGCGGCTCACCGGCCACCTGGTCGGCCATCGCGCGATCCCCCGCCGCCCTTGTGCCCATCCCCGGCGCAATGGCCATGAAGGCCTCCGGGTCGCGCGACGCACGCACCCGCTCGACCAGGTCACGGCGGTATTCGGGGCTGTCATGCAGCGGCTCCCCTTCGGCGAACAACGATGCCTCTGCGGCCAGGTTGCCCTGTGCAGCCGCCTTGCGCCGCTCGGCCAGCACCCGCGCGGCGCCCAGCTTGTCGCCCGGCACGAAACCACCGCAGCGCTGCGCGACACGTTCGCGTGCCTGCACCATCGCCGGCGCAGCGGTCAGCCCCAGCCCGGCCAGCACATTGTTGTCCAAGCGATAGCCACCCGGATCAAGTGCGTACTGCGCGCAGTAGTCGTAGACCCGGCTCAGCATCCAGCGCGCTTCATGATTGCCGTCATCGGCCTGCACGCGCAGACGCTGCGCGTAGGCGTACAGATCGGTGGCCTCCTCGAAGTCGGCGCGCAGATCCAGCGGCAGCCCCGACGGCAGCGCGTTGCCTCGTTCAATGGTCGACAGGCGGCGCGCAAGTGCCTCGGGCACCACCGGCATCGCCGTGCTGGGGGTGTCCGTCGACACCGCCGACGGCAGCTCCGGCGGCATCGGCACCGCGGAAACATGGCCGCTGGCCCGATACCCGACCACGCCCAGCACGGCCACCGCCGGCAGCACGAGCAACCAGGTTTTCAGGGTCGGAGCGAAGGCCATCGGCGGCGTTGAGGCGTCAGGGCGCACAGGAAAGCACACAGTTTAGCAAGGCCCGACAGCCCTGTCTGAACCGGCTTCGTTCATCTCAAGGCATACGGAGACGCCTTGATGGTCTAGCATGGCGCTCTTTCCCGCGATTGCCCCCACCGCCATGCCGTTCCTGGAACTGACTCTGCGCTGCACCGAAGCCACACAGCCCCGCTATGAAAACGCGCTTGAAGATGTCGGCGCACTGGCTGTCACCCTGCTCGATGCCGAAGCCGATACCAGCAACGAGCAGGCCATCCTCGAACCGGGCGTGGGCGAGACCCCGCTGTGGGACACCCTGGTACTGAGCGCACTGTTCCCCGCCGACAGCAACGCGCTGATGCTGCTGGCCGCACTGGAAGCCTTCGATCCGGAGCTGGACTGGAGCGGCGGCAGCTTCCGCGCGGTGGAGGATGAAGACTGGGAACGCGCCTGGCTGGACCAGTTCCAGCCGATGGATTTCGGCAACCGTACCTGGATCGTGCCGTGGAACCATGAGCTGCCGGACGCCGCACAGGCCGCCGACGCCGCCGTGGTGCGGCTGGACCCGGGCCTTGCGTTCGGCTCGGGCACCCACCCGACCACCGCGCTGTGCCTGCGCTGGCTGGACCAGCTGGCTGTGGACGGCCAGCTGCAGGGCCAGCGCGTGCTCGACTTCGGTTGTGGCTCGGGCATCCTCGCGCTGGCTGCGCTGAAGCTGGGCGCTGCTGAGGCCATCGGCGTGGACAACGACCCGCAGGCACTGGTCGCCACCGCCGACAATGCCGAGCGCAACGGCGAGCAGGCACGCATGCAGGTCTACCTGCCGCAGGACGAACCGGTCGCGACCTATCCGATCGTGGTCGCCAACATCCTCGCCTCGGCACTGGATGCACTGGCCGAACTGCTGGCCACGCGCGTCGCCGCCGGCGGCCGGATCGCGCTGTCCGGCATCCTGCATGGGCAGGAAGGCGAGCTGCTGCAGCGCTACGCCGCGTGGTTCGACGACCTGCAGGCCACCCAGGATGGCGACTGGATGCGCATCACCGGCGTGCGCCGCGCCTGATCGTGGTTGAATGACTGCTGGATCCGAGCCCGCGCCCTGAGCATGTCCGAGCCGAACCCGCCGCGCCGCCCCCTGGCGACCTTCCTGCGCACTGCGCCGGAGGGTGAAGCCGCACCTGCGACCGATGCGCGCATGCAGGACGACGCCATGCCTGCAGCGCCCACGGTACAACCTCCGGCCGAGCCCATCGCACCGGCGCAACCGCCGGCGGCAGAGAGGCGGCACGATGATGACAGTGTCATCGTGCAGGACCCAACGCCCTTCGAACCGGCGCCGGTTGCGGTGCCGGCAACACCGCTTGCCGGTGATGCCCCCGGTTTCCTCGGCAACTCCCGACCGCGCGCCCTGCCGGCACCGCGCTGGCACTGGCTGCTGGTGGCCGGGCTGGCACTGCTGCTGGTGCTGCAGAGCGTGCTGGCCGACCGCGCGCGCCTGGCCGCCGACGCCGGCAACCGCGCATGGCTGGGCCCCCTGTGCGGCGTTCTCCACTGCAGCCTGCCGCTCTGGCATGAACCCACCGCGTTCACCATGACCAGCCGCGAGATCCGCCCGCTGCCCGGACAGGCCGGCGTGCTGCAGGTACAGGCCAGCATCCGCAACGATGCGCGTTGGGCGCAGGCCTGGCCGGACCTTCGCCTGTCGCTGTCCGATGCCGATGGCCGGGTGATCGGCAGCGGTGTGTTCACCCCCGCGCAGTACCTGGGCGAGGCCCCCGGAACGGCACCGCTGGAGCCGGGCCAGAGCGCACGCATCGCGTTCCGTGTACAGGAGCCCGCCGCATCCACTGTCGCATTCACCTTCGACTTCCTCTGACCAGGCTGAAGACGCCCAGCCGTGGCAGGTCGAGCACGCTCGCGCTAGACTGACCGCCACCACCTCGTCCGGCCGCGCGCTCCGCGCGCACGGGCCAACCGAATCGGGAACCCCCTTGAACGCTGTCCTTTCTCGTCCTGACAACAGTCGTGGCGCTCCCCGGCCACCGCTGCGTGAACACGTCGCCCAGTCCGTGCGCCGCTACCTGCGTGATCTCGATGGCTGCGACGCGGACGATGTCTACGAGATCGTGCTGCGCGAGATGGAGATCCCGTTGTTCGTGGAAGTGCTCAACCACTGCGAAGGCAACCAGAGCCGCGCTGCAGCGATGCTGGGCATCCACCGCGCCACCCTGCGCAAGAAGCTGAAGGAATACGGCATCAGCGCGTAAGCGCCACAGGGGTAGTGCCGGCCGCCGGCCGGCAACCCCATGGACGATGGCAGGATGTTGCAGTTGCCGGCCAGCGGCCGGCACTACCGGTAGATCCACGCCATGCGTGGATGGCGCCCTCCCGAAATCAACCGCCGCCGCCCGCCTTCCAGTAGTACCGCACCACATGGAAGAACACCGGCGCGGCGAAGCACACCGAATCCAGCCGGTCGAGCATGCCCCCGTGGCCCTCGATCATGTGGCCCCAGTCCTTGATGCCGCGGTCGCGCTTGATCGCCGACATCACCAGGCCACCCCAGAACCCCATCAGGTTGATCAGCAGCGACAGGCCGAAGGCCTGCAGTGGCGTGAACGGGGTAATCCACCACAGCGCCGCGCCCAGCGCACTGGCACTCAGCACGCCCCCCACGAAGCCCTCCACCGTCTTCGACGGCGACAGCTTCGGCGCGATCAGGTGCCTGCCCAGCAGCTTGCCCCAGATGTACTGCAGCACGTCCGAGGACTGCACCACGATCACCAGGAAGGCAAACAACAGCACGTTGCGCGACGGGTCATGCCCCGGCACCTGCAGGTTCAGCAGCAGCGGAACGTGCGAAATGCAGAACACGCAGATCATCAACCCCCACTGTACCTTCGCCGTGCGCTCCAGGTAGTGGGTGGTGTCGCCGCCGATGGTCGACAGGATCGGCAGGAACAGGAACGCGTAGACCGGAATCAGCAGCGTGTACATGCCGTACCAGTCGATCCACACCAGGTAGTACTGCCAGGGCAGCACGATGTAGAACGCGGCCAGCAGCGCGTAGTAGTCGCCCGAGCGGGTCGGCGCCAGGGTGATGAACTCGCGCAGCGCGAACAGCGAGATGATCGCGAACAGCACGATCACCCCGGCACGGCCGAAGAACAGCGCCAACCCCACCACGATCGCCATCACCCACCACGCGCGGATGCGCGAGACCAGGTTGGCGATCACCGCGCTGGGCTGCCCGCGCTGGCGCCAGCGCAGGGTTTCGGCCACCAGTGTGGCCAGCACCAGCACCGCGCCGACGCCGGCGAACAGCAGGCCGGTCTGCTGGCCTACGCTCTGCGTTGCCAGATCGCCGGAGACATCCAGCACGAAACTCATGCTCGGCCTCCATTGGGTGCCAGGTCCAGCAGCGCCTGCCGGCTGCGCGCCAGGAACGCCGCCTTGTCCTCATCGGCCTGCAGCCGCAGCGGCGCACCGAAGGTGGCCGTACACAGCAGCGGCAACGGCAGGAACCGGCCCTTGGGCATCACCCGCTTCAGGTTGTCGATCCACACCGGTACGAACTCCAGTTCCGGCCGCTGCCGCGCCAGGTGGTAGATACCGCTCTTGAACGGCAGCAGCGGTTCGTCGCCGACATTGCGCGTGCCTTCCGGGAACAGGATCAGCGAACACCCTTCATCGACCGCTTCGCGCAGTACCTGCAACGGGTCCTGCTGGCGATGCCCGGCCTCGCGCTCGACCAGCACGCCGTTGAACACCGCATCGATCAGGTAGCGGCGCAGGGCATCGCCCTGCCAGTACTCGGCCGCCGCCACCGGGCGCACCTGGCGGCGCAGGGCCGGTGGCATCGACGACCAGATCAGCACGAAATCACCGTGGCTGGCGTGGTTGCCGTAATAGACGCGGTGCTCACTGGATGGTGCACAGCCGATCCACAGCGCACGTGCGCCGGTTACCACATGGATCGCGCCACTGCAGGCGCGGGCAATCAGTTCGGCGAACATCGGTTCCTCCCGTTCACGTCTGCGGCCACAGCACCGCCAGCAGCAGCACCGAAAACTGCAGCAGGGTGGCCACGTACTGGCGCACCAGCAGGCGCCGCATGCCGATCCAGCGCGCGTCCCAGCCACGCACCGGCGCCTGCGCATCGCGGCGACGCAGGCCAGCGGTGTGGAGGGCGGCATCCACCCGTTCGGCGGCCGCATCCCCCTGCAGGTGTTCGCGCAGCAGCAGCTGCAGCAGGCTGGCATCAAGCTGCACGCGCACCGCGTAGTACGCCTGCGCCACGCCCATCGCCACGCTCAGCAACAGCAGGCCGGCGGCGATCATCGCCAGCCCCGGCTCAATCCCCAGCAACAACAGCGCCACCAGCAGCAGGCCCAGTGACAGCACGGCAGGCAGGCGGCCCTGGCGCAGCAGCAGGTGCATCATCGGCAGATCGGCAGCGTTGCTCATGCAGTGCTCTCCGGTGCGGCAGCGGCCGCGATGGCCTGTAGATGACTGTCATGCAGGACGATCGACGGCCGTGCGGTGCGCACGATCGCCACCGCAGCGTCGGCATTGGGGGCACGACCACTGCGCAGCAGCCAGGTCGCGACGCTGGCGGCACTACGCGAATAGCCCAGCGCACAGCACACGAGCAATGGCCCCTGCGCACGCAGCCGCTCGATCGCCTCCGCCGCCTCGCGCAGCTGGACCGGCGTGGGCACCACCAGGTCCAGCATCGGCACGCGGGTGTATGCGGCACCCGGCGCACGGCAGGATAGTTCGGCACAGACGTCCACCACGCCCTGCATCGGCGGCGGCAACGCGGCGCTGGGAATGCGGCCCAGCCATACGCCGTCCATCACAAGGACCGGCTGCGGCGCACGGCGCGTCCACACCCGTGAGTTGATCCAGGCCGCCCCCTGATACGGCGCCAGCAACCAGCGCGCCGCCATCGTCAGGCGTCCATCGGCGCGCTTCTGGAACACGGCCGTGCCCAGCCCGGCGTAGGCCAGTGCCACCAGCAGCAGCGACACCACCGGCCACAGCAGCCACAGCACTGCACCGCGCAGCAGCACCACCGGCACCAGCAGGGCCGCCGCCCCCAGCAGGTACAGCGCCGCCAATCGCCAGCGTTTCCGGTCGCGTGCGGAGCACCAGGCACGCAGCGGCGGCGTGCCCTGCTCCGGCCACAGCCAGACGCACAGCCAGCCCGCCAGTGCGCCGGTAGGGATGTCGATGAAATGGTGCTGGAACGTGGTCAGCACCGAAACGCCGATCAGCAGCGCCCACCCATGCAGCACCCAGCGCCAGGCACCGTGCAGGTACTGCGCGAACTTCACCCACAGCACGATCAGCAGCACGATGTGCAGCGACGGTGCCTGGTTGAAGGGCTTGTCGAAGCCCAGCAGCACATCGAACAGCCAGCCGAACACACCGCCGATCTCCGGCCGTTCAAAGCTGAAGCGCAACGGCCACAGCAGGAAACACGCGACCGCGATGACCTGCGCACTGAACAGCCGCAGCGCGTGCCGGTCCAGTTCCAGCCGACGCCGGCACAGGAAGAACGAGATCGCATAGAACAGATCGATCGACCAGTACGGCACGATCGTCCATGGCACGAACGGAATCTGCGTTTCCCATCCGAACGCCATCACCGGCAGTTCGGCATGGCGGCCAGCCATCCAGTTGGCGAAGCCGTAGCTGGCGAAGAAGAACGGCCCCAGCAAGGCCAGCCACAGCAGGGCGCGCCGCCAGGGGCGCCCCTCCGCAACCAGCGGGCTGGCGGCAAGCGTCGCCATCATGCAGTCCGGCGTGCCAGCGACACGGTGAAGATGCCGAAGTCATCAATGCGCTGCGCCACCTTCTCGAACCCGGCCAGGCGTACCAGCTCGTCCATCTCCTGCTGGGTACGACGCCGCATCACCCACGCTGCGCCACCGCGGTGGCTGGTCAGCGCGCGGGCGATGAACTCCAGCTGCGGGTGCCAGGGCTGGCCGGTGTAGGCCAGGTAGCCGCCCACCGGCACCGTCGCGGCGATGCCCTGCAGCGAGCGCAGTACCGCATCGTTGTCGGGGAACAGTTCGTACAGGCCCGACACCACCGCCAGCGTCGGCGCCGGGTCCACCCTGGCCAGCTGCGCCGGATCGAACGCATCGCCCTGCTCGAAGCGCGCGATGTCGGCCGCCCCCAAGCGGTCGATCAGTGCCTGGCCCTGGGTGACATTCAGGTCGCTGAAATCACGCAGCACGATGCGATCGGCGCGCTGTTCGCCCTGGCCCAGCGCTTCCAGCACATAGCGGCCGTGGCCGGCGGCCACGTCCAGCACACGTACCGGCACCCCCTGCCCGCGCAGGCGCTGCGCAGCATCGCGCAGCAGTTCCTGCAGGTGCTGGCCACGCACGCGGATGCCGCGCCAGCCGATCGCATCCAGATAGTTGCGATCGACCATGCGCCCCAGCGGGCCCTTGCCACGGGCTTCGTCGCGGTAGATGTAGTCGAGCGTGCTGCCCGAATCGAAACCGGTCTGCAGGCCCAGCGCGATGCCTTCGGACAGCGTGCCGCCGAAACGCAGGCCACCGCGCACCACGCGCCAGCGCAGGTCGGCCAGGCTGTTGCGCTCTGGCGGCCACGCCAGGATTTCCGATTCCTCGAAGGTCGGCCCATGGCGGTGCGCATCGCGTCGCGACAGCTCGCGCAGTGGCTCGGCGAAACGCGCCTGGATGAAGCTGCGGATGCGTGCCAGCGCAGGCGCCCGATCGCGCTCGCCCAGCGTGTCGTGGAAGAAGCCCGGCAGGTGCACGCGCTCCTTGACCGGGCTGGACAGCCGCTCGTAGAAGCGATCCTGCGGGCCGCGATGAACGACGAAATCCGAACCGGACACCAGCAGCTGCACCGGCACGCTGATCGCCTGTGCATCGGCCACGATGCGGTCGGCCGCCTCGTACAGGCCCAGCAGCACGCGCACCGAGATCGGCCGGGTGATCAGCGGATCGGTGCGGTAGCTCTGCACCCGCGCCGGGTCGTGGGTCAGCCACTGCGGCTTGACGTAGCTGTTGACGAAGAAGTTGCCGCGCAGCTTCTGCATCAACGCCAGGCCCGGGCGTGCGAACGGCACGTACAGCTTCACCTTGAACGCCGGCGAGGCCATCACCAGCGCACGCAGGCGCGGCGCATAGTCATGCACCCAGGTGGCGGCGACCACGGCGCCCACGCTCTGCGCGATCACCACGATGTCTTCCACCGCGATGCCGTGCTCGGCACCGATGTGGGCGATGAAGCTGTCCAGGTCGCGTACCAGTGCCGGGAAGCCGGGTGCATCGCCACGCGCGCCCGGCGAGCGGCCGTTACCGCGCGCGTCCCAGGCGAAGAAAGCGGTATCGGGCAGGTCCAGCTCGTCGACCAGGTGGGTGACCCGGCCGGAGTGCTCGTGGCCGCGGTGCAGCAGCACGATGGCCTTGCTGGCCGGCGTTGCGGTGGTGGCCGCCCAGTACCGGTAGAACAGCGGTACCTGGTCGAAGCTGTGGAATTCCCGTTCCTGCGCCTGACGCATGCAATCTCCTGATTGTCTTTTTGTATCTGCTTGATTAATTCGGCGAAACCGCCGCTTCCCGCAGTCCGCGACGGACGCGGTTGATCATGGTCAGCATGCACAGCGCCGCCATGGCCGCAGCCACGCCAGTGACCGTCATCGCGCCAACCCACTCAAACGCCAGCAGCAGGCCCAGCACGCCGATCACGAACGCGCGGTCGCTCTTGCCCATCGGCCCGTCATAGCGGCGGCTGGCGCCGGCCATCAGCCCCAGCACGCCGGCGTACTCGCTCAGCGCCGCCGTCCAGGCCAGCAGCCACAGCGCTTCCGGGCGCACGCCCGGCACGCTGAGCAGGCCCAGGTACAGCGCGGCATCGGCAATCACGTCGCACAACTCATTCAGATAGGCGCCCAGCCGCGACTGCTGGCCGAACTCGCGGGCCAGCATGCCGTCCACCGCGTTGAGCGCCATGCGCAGCAGCATCCACAGCGGCAGCAGCAGGTACAGCAGCGGCTGGGCCGGGGCGCAGCACCACACCGCGGCGGCCACCAGCAGCGAGACCACGGCGGCGGCCACGGTCACCGCGTTGGCAGTGACCCCCATGCGGTACAGGCCGCGTACGGCTGGACGCAACAGGTCCTGGAAACGTCCCTTCAATGCATAGATCGACACGATCCGAACCCGCTGATCCTTGGCAGTTCCGGCACAGCCTACCCGATTGCGGCAGCGCCCCCCATCGAAATGCTTACGGACCGCCCCGGCCAGGCTGTGCTGAAGGCGGCCGCAGGGCCGTCGGCGCCAGCCGATTTTGCCCGCCAGCGCCCGCCACCGGCCCCCACCGCCTACAATATCGGCCCCGCTCCGCTGCCGATTCTGTCCCATGACTGCTGATCTGTTGCCCGTCCGTCGGGCCCTCCTCTCCGTTTCCGACAAGACCGGCCTGGCCGAGCTGGCCACTGCGCTGGCTGCACGCGGCGTGGAGCTGCTGTCCACCGGCGGCACCGCCAAGGCCATTCGCGACATGGGCCTGGCCGTCAAGGACGTGGCCGACGTTACTGGCTTCCCGGAGATGATGGACGGCCGGGTCAAGACCCTGCACCCGATGGTGCACGGCGGCCTGCTCGGCCGTTCCGGCCTGGATGATGCGGTGATGGCCGAGCACGGCATCGGCGCCATCGACCTGCTGGTGCTGAACCTCTATCCGTTCGAGTCGGTCACCGCCAAGGGCGACTGCACCCTGGCCGACGCGGTCGAGAACATCGACATCGGCGGCCCGGCGATGCTGCGTTCGGCCGCCAAGAACTTCGCCCGCGTGGCGGTGGCCACCGACCCGTCGCAGTACGCCGAACTGCTGGCCTCGCTGGAGGCCAACGACGGCCAGCTGAGCGCCGCCACCCGCTTCGCGTTCTCGGTGGCCGCCTTCAACCGCGTCGCCCAGTACGACGCGGCAATCAGCAACTACCTGTCGGCGGTCACCGCCACCGACGCCGCGGTACCGGCGCGTGCCGAGTACCCGGCGCAGATGAACTCCACTTTCGTGAAGGTGATGGACCTGCGCTACGGCGAAAACCCGCACCAGAGCGGCGCGTTCTACCGCGACCTGTACCCGGTACCGGGCACGCTGGCCACGTTCCAGCAGCTGCAGGGCAAGGAACTGAGCTACAACAACCTGGCCGATGCCGATGCGGCGTGGGAATGCGTGCGCCAGTTCGACGCGCCGGCCTGTGTCATCGTCAAGCACGCCAACCCGTGCGGCGTGGCCGTCGGTGCCGGCAACGGCGATGCCTACGAGCTGGCCTACGCCACCGACCCGACCAGCGCCTTCGGCGGCATCATCGCCTTCAACAAGCCACTGGACGCCGCCACCGCCAAGGTGATCCTGGACCGCCAGTTCGTCGAAGTGCTGATTGCCCCGGACTACGAGCCGGCCGCGCTGGAATACGCGCAGAAGAAGGCCAACGTGCGCGTGCTGCGCATCCCGCACGGCGATGGCCTGAACAACTTCGACAGCAAGCGCGTCGGCTCGGGCCTGTTGCTGCAGTCCTCGGACAACCGCGGCATGACCCGTGACGAACTGAAGGTGGTCAGCAAACTGGCGCCGACCGACAAGCAGTTCACCGACCTGCTGTTCGCCTGGAAGGTGGCCAAGTTCGTGAAGTCCAACGCGATCGTCTATGCCAAGGACAACCGCACCATCGGCGTGGGTGCCGGCCAGATGAGCCGTGTGTACTCGGCGCGCATCGCCGGCATCAAGGCCGCCGATGCGAACCTGGTGGTCGAGGGCTCGGTGATGGCCTCCGACGCGTTCTTCCCGTTCCGCGACGGCATCGACGCCGCCGCTGCCGCTGGCATCAAGGCGGTCATCCAGCCGGGCGGTTCGATGCGCGATGCCGAAGTGATCGCCGCCGCCGACGAACATGGCCTGGCCATGGTGTTCACCGGCGTGCGCCACTTCCGTCATTGATACTGGAGCGACACGGATGTCCGCAGTTTCGATGACATCGCTGGCCGCCCTCGCCCTCGCGGGTGCGGCCGTACTGGCGGGCTGCAAGCCTGCGGGCGAGCCCAGCGTGGCGCCGAAGGTGGATGCGCCTTCGGTGGCCCCCGCCCCACCGGCACAGCAGGTCAGCCGCACCGCACGACTGCAGGCTTTCCTGGTCCAGCGTTACGGCAGCAACGCCAAGCTCTCCGGTGAATGGCGCGGCAGCTGGACCGACGATGGCGACACCCATACGATGGACTGGCAGGTCTGTGCCGAGCAGCCGGTGGTCAGCGGTGACCACTGGCAGCAGCTGCTGGCGGTCTGTGGCGCACTGGCCGACGGTGCGCACATCGACCCGGGCACCATCGACTTCTTCGTTCTGCGCCCGAAGGATGATGGCTTCGAAGTGGCCAGCGAACTGACCGGCGGGCGCTTCGGCAGCGGCGGTCAACCCGGCACCGCCAGCGTCATCCGCGCCGGCAGTGATTTCTATGGCTTCCGCGTCGAGGACGGCTGGTTCGGCCAGGGCTTCTCGCTGCTCTCGCAATCGCTGGTCCTGCCGGGCCCGAACGGCCTGGTCGCCAGTGGCAGCCTACGCAGCCATATCGACAATGACGCCCAGTACGAGTGCGACACCGTCGACGCCAATGCCGATGCTGAAACCGCGGAAGACTGCCGCAGCCGCCGCTTCAGCATCGATTTCGCACTGCGTTTCGACGACAGTGACCGCAGCGCGCGCACCTGGCCGCTGCTGATCGAGGAGGCCGGCACCACCTGTGGCGGCAAACCGGTCCGGCAGCAGCACCGCTTCAGCCTGGACAGCAAGACCTGGACCTATTCCTTCCCCGAAGCGCTTCGACGCGAAGGCTGCGAGTGAACCACGCGCACCGCCGGGGATACCGATCTTCCCTTCCCACGCAATCTGGAATCTCGTGATGAACGTACTTGTCATCGGCTCTGGCGGCCGCGAACACGCCCTGGCATGGAAGCTGGCCCAGTCCTCCCGTGTCACCGAAGTGATCGTGGCGCCCGGCAACGCCGGCACCGCCAGCGAAGACAAGTGCCGCAACGTCGCGGTGAAGGTCACCGATATTGATGGCCTGCTGGCGCTGGCCCAGGCTGAAGGCGTGGCGCTGACCGTGGTCGGCCCGGAAGTGCCGCTGGTGGCCGGCGTGGTTGACCGCTTCCGTGCCGCCGGCCTGCGCATCTTCGGGCCGACCGCTGCCGCCGCGCAGTTGGAAGGCAGCAAGGCCTACGCCAAGGATTTCCTGGCCCGCCACAACATCCCCACCGCGTTCTATGCCGTGCACACCGAGGTGGACGCGGCGCTGGCCTACATCCGTGAGAAGGGCGCACCGATCGTGGTCAAGGCCGATGGCCTGGCCGCCGGCAAGGGCGTGATCGTGGCAATGACGCTGGCCGAAGCCGAAGACGCGGTGCGTGACATGCTGTCGGGCAATGCGTTCGGCGATGCCGGTGCACGTGTGGTCATCGAGGAATTCCTCGATGGCGAGGAGGCCAGCTTCATTTCGATGGTGGACGGCGTGCATGCGCTGCCGATGGCCACCTCGCAGGACCACAAGCGCGTCGGCGACGGCGACACCGGCCCGAACACCGGCGGCATGGGCGCCTATTCGCCGGCCCCGGTGGTCACGCCGGAGGTACACGCACGCGTGATGCGCGAGGTGGTGAACCCGACCGTGCAGGGCATGATTGCCGACGGCATCCCGTTCACCGGCTTCCTCTATGCCGGCCTGATGATCGACGCCGGCGGCGCGCCGAAGGTGATCGAATTCAACGTGCGCTTCGGCGACCCGGAAACCCAGCCGGTGATGCTGCGCCTGCAGTCGGACCTGGTGGAGCTGGTGGAAGCGGCCATCGATGGCCGCCTGGACCAGATCGAAGCACAGTGGGATGCGCGCCCGTCGCTGGGCGTTGTGATGGCCGCCAGGCCGTACCCGGAATCGCCGATCACCGGTGATGTGATTTCCGGCCTGGACGACGTGCCGGCCAGTGCCAAGGTGTTCCATGCCGGCACCACGCTGGACGCGCAGGGCCAGGTGCTCAGTGCCGGCGGTCGCGTGCTGTGCGTGGCGGCGCTGGGCGACAGCGTGCGCGACGCACAGGCCAACGCCTATGCCGGCGTGGCCAAGGTGACGTGGGCAAACGAGTTCCACCGCAACGACATCGGCTGGCGCGCGATCGCACGCGAGGGCTGAGGCAGTCACGGCATCGGGACATCCACGCATGGCCTGGATTGAATAGCGCCGAAACGAACGGGCCCGGCAATGCCGGGCCCTTGCTTTACAGGACTGCTTCGAGTCCCTTCCGATCAATCAGGTTCAACAATTTCAGTGAGGGCCCGCTGGGCTTCTTCTCGCCTTGCTCCCAACTGCGCACCGTGGAGACGCTTGTGTTCAGCACCCCGGCAAACACTGGCTGGCTGAGCTGCAACGATGTACGCAGCGCGCGGATCTGGGCACTGCTGTATTCGGGAACAGGCTCAAGGCACAGCGCCTCGTAGCTGCTCAACCGACGTTTGTCGATGAAGCCGTGCGCATGCAGACTCACGGCCGCATCGTGCACCGCCTCAAGCAGTAAACTTTTTGCGCGCCTTCGCTCAGGGGCCTTTGCCATGGCAGATCTCCTGTAGATCCCCGTACTCCACGGCACGCTTCAGCTGTGCCGGACTCATTTTCAGGAACTCCGATGCATACAACTGCAGTGCATCTCGTTCCGCATTCGTGATTGCGGCGCGTTCGTTCTTTTCATACCCGAAAAGAAAGAACCAATGCCCGCCTCGCTGTGTTGCGACGATGGTTCGAGCGCTTCCGCGCTTTCCTCGTCCCGGCAACGCGACGCGCTTCTTGAAGAGGCCTCCGCCAAGATCTGCATCCACCAGACCCGCTTCCATTTCCCTTATCGACTGACACAAGGCAGCGTCAGGCAGCACGGTCCTGCGCATGCTGCGGTTGAAACTTCGGGTGCGGAAAACGCGTGGCATGATCATACCGTGCCACCTGGTGGTACGGCGTGAACATCAGGATCCAGCGCAGGACCCGGTCGGCGCAATCACCGTCCTGGCGTCGGGCATCCACGCATGGCGTGGATGAGCCCCACAAACGTGAAAGGCCCGGCAGTGCCGGGCCTTTCTCCATTCCAACGCCACCCGCGCTTTACGCGGTGAACAGCGCCTTCATCTTCTTCAGCGCGTTCGCTTCAACCTGGCGGATGCGCTCGGCCGACACGCCGTACTCGTCGGCCAGTTCCTGCAGCGTCACCTTGCTGTCGGCATCCAGCCAGCGGCGGCGGATGATGTCGCGCGAGCGGGCATCCAGCTCGGCCAGCCCTTCGCGCAGCAGCTGCATCTGGTTGTCTTCGCTGTCGGCACGTTCGTAGGCCATCGACGGGTCTTCGTCGTTGGCAACCAGGAACGCGGCCGGCGACGGCGGCGCGTGCTCGTTGTCCTCGTCGGTCGGTGCATCGAAACCGATATCGCGACCGGACAGGCGCGATTCCATTTCCATGACCTCACGCTCGGACACGTTCAGGTCCTTGGCCACGGCGCTGACTTCAGCCGCGTTCATCCAGCCCAGGCGCGTCTTCGACTTGCGCAGGTTGAAGAACAGTTTGCGCTGCGCCTTGGTCGTGGCGACCTTCACGATGCGCCAGTTCTTCAGGATGAACTCGTGCATCTCGGCACGGATCCAGTGCACGGCGAAGGACACCAGGCGCACGCCCATGTCCGGGTCGAAGCGCTTGACCGCCTTCATCAGGCCGATGTTGCCTTCCTGGATCAGGTCGCCCAACGCAAGGCCGTAGCCGTTGTAACCGCGGGCCACGTGCACCACGAAGCGCAGGTGCGAATGCACCAGCTCGCGGGCGGCGTCCAGATCGTTGCCGTCGCGGAAGCGACGGGCCAGGTCCTGTTCGTCATCGACCGACAGCACCGGGATCTGGTGCACGGCACCGATGTAGGCGTCCAGCGAACCGAGCGCACTGGGAATCGGGAGATTGTTTGCCACAAGGGCAGTAGAGGTGTTCTGGCTCATAGGCACCCATCTTAGCAGTCCGGGATTTGGACTGCTAAAGGAGGAAAAAGTTCCAGCATCCTATTGATGCAACACTGGTCCCAAACAGAGCCCTACCGTAGCGCGATTTGATTACAGTGGCGAGCGCGCTTTTCGGGATTCACAATCCCTTGGAATTCAAGTAATTACCTACCGGAAGCCGGCCGATTCCGGTCAAGCGGAGCTGAACGGGCCGTCCCGGAGCCCCATTCAGGACCGGGCACGTTGCCCGGTGTTCAGGCCCAGCCGCCCGCGGGCGCTCAAAGCGCCGAACGGGGCGGCAGCGACCAGTCGATCGGGGCCTGGCCACGGCGCTGCAGGTACTCGTTGGCCATCGAGAAGTGCCGGCAACCGAGGAAGCCGCGGTGGGCCGACAACGGCGACGGATGCGGCGACTTCAGCACGCGATGGCGGCGAGTGTCGATGACCTTGCCCTTCTGCTGCGCATAGGCGCCCCAGAGCATGAACACCAGGCCTTCGCGTTCGAGGTTGAGCACGTCCACCACATGATCGGTGAAGCCTTCCCAGCCCCGCCCCTGGTGCGCGCCGGCCTTGCCCTCTTCCACCGTCAGCACCGCATTGAGCAGCAGCACGCCGCGCTGCGCCCACGGGATCAGGCAGCCGTGGTCCGGACGCGGGATACCGAGATCGCTCTCGATCTCCTTATAGATGTTCAGCAGCGACGGCGGCACCGGCACGCCCGGCGGCACCGAGAAGCTCAGGCCATGGGCCTGGCCGCGGCCGTGATACGGGTCCTGGCCGAGGATGACCACCTTCACCTGCTCGAACGGCGTGGCGTCGAACGCGGCGAAGATCTGCGGGCCGGGCGGGAATACCGCGGCACCACTCGCCTTGCGCTGGCGCAGGAAACTGGACAGCTCGCGCATCTGCGGTTGCAGCAGGTAATCACCGACGTGCTGCTTCCAGCTCGGTTCCAGCTGGATCGTCGGGGTGTCGGCTACTTCATCCATCATCGAATCAGGGGTCCATCGTTCAATCGGGCCAGGCGCAGCTGGAACAGCACCTTGGTGACCAGCAGCCGTTCTTCGATCGGCTTGAGCACCAGGTCGTTGGCGCCGGACTGCAGCAGCCCGGTCTGGTTGTGCGGATTGCCGTCACCGGTCATCACCAGCACCGGCAGGCGGCGCTTGCCGTAGCCGAAGTCCACGCGCACGCGCTGCACCACGTCGCGGCCACTCAGTTCACCCTTGAGGGTGACGTCGGTCAGCACCAGGTCGATGCGGTGGCGGCTGCGGCCCAGCGACTCGGCGGTGAGCAGGGTGAACGCCTCTTCGGCGCTGACCACGTGCAGCACGTTCAACTGCTGGCGTTCGAGCATGCGCTTGGTGGCCTCGGCCACCACGCGGCTGTCCTCGATGTAGAGGATGGTCGCACCGGGAATCGTCTGCGGCTGCACGTAGCCGCGGATGAAGGTCGCCAGTGCCTCGTGGCCCAGCGCCTTGTCGAAATAGTCGGTGACGTATTCGGTGAAGCGGCGCTGCTCCAGGTGCTGCTGGGCGTCGCCGGACACCACGATCACCGGCACATAGGCCTGGCCCACGGCATCGCGGACCATCCGCGCCAGCGCCAGGCCATCTCCATCGCGGAGGGTCAGCGACGTGGTCACCAGGTCCACCGGGCCCTGCGCCAGCGCCTGCTGCGCATCCTCGATGCTGTCGCAGCCGATCACCTCCACGCCCGGCAGCTCACGGGTCAGGACGTCGGCAATCAGCTTGCGCACCAGCTTCGAGCCATCGACCACCATCACCCGCGTCGCGGGCCCATCAAGGTGCTTCAGCGCTTGCGGTTGCATGCCGGTCTCAGGTGTCGGTCGGACGGGTCTGGCGGAGGAAGTGGCCCGTCACCAGCCAGGCCCCCAGCCAGCCCAGCAGCAGCGTGCCGAGCAGGACCAAGCCCCCATGCAGCAGGTCCAGGCCGTGCAGCACGAACGGGCTGCCGTAGCTGCGCGAGAGTTCGGCCAGCGGCACGCGCAGCGCGGCACCGGCGGCGGCGATCAGGGCCAGCGCCACCGCGCCGGCACCGAGGCCGTACCAGGCGCCCAGGTACAGGAACGGGCGGCGGATGAAGCCGTCGCTGGCGCCAAGCAGCTGCAGCACGCCGATCTCTTCGCGGCGGGCCTGGATATCCAGGCGCACGGTGTTGCCGACCACCAGCGCGGCGCCGGCGCCGAGCAGCACCGACAGCACCTGTACCAGCCGTGCGCCGAACGCCAGCCAGGCATCCAGGCGCTGGCGCCACAGCGCATCGTGCTGCACCAGGTCGGCCTCAGGCAGGCTTTCCAGCGCACGTGCCAGGCGCGCATCGTCCTTGCCCTGGCCCGGGGTGATCACCAGCAGCGAGGGCAGCGGGTTGTCGTTGAGCGCGTCGATCGCCTCGCCCAGGCCGGCATCGCGCAGTTCCTGCAGGCCCTGTTCGGGCGTGCGCACGTTCACTTCGGCGACGTCGTCGCGGTCGCGCAGCTGGCCGGCCAGGCGCAGCGCGCCGGGGCCATCGACATTGCCCTTCAGGAACACATTGATATCGCGCGACTGCTGCACGCTGCCGGCGAACTGCTTGAGGTTGTCCAGTGCGATCGACAGGCCCAGTGGCAGGGCCAGCGCCAGCGCCATGACCATCACCGTCAGCAGCGTCGCCCACGGCTTGCGGCAGGCGCGGCCCAGGCTGAACACCACGCTGTGCACGTGGTGCTGGAACCAGACGCCCACCCGCGAGGGGGCGGCGGCTTCGCTGTTTTCGTTCTTCGCCATGCGTTACTCCGCCAGGTCCTGCGGCGAGATGTCGTCCGCCAGCCGGCCGTGGTCGAGGATCAGCACGCGCTTGCGCATGCGGCGCAGCAGCGGCAGGTCATGGCTGACCACCAGCACGCTGGTGCCGCGCGACGGCAGCTCGGCGAACAGGGCCATGATCTCCGCCGCCAGGGTCGGGTCGAGGTTGCCGGTGGGCTCGTCGGCCACCAGCAGCTTGGGCTCGCCGACGATGGCGCGGGCGATGCCGACGCGCTGCTGCTCGCCGGCCGACAGCTGCGAGGGCAGCGCCTTCTCGCGATGGCCCAGGCCCATCCGTTCGAGCACCGAGCGCACGCGCTTGCTGATGTCGCCGCGGCGGGTACCGCGCAGGATCAGCGGCAGCGCCACGTTCTCGGCGATCGAGCGGTCCATCAGCAGGCGATGGTCCTGGTAGACCGCCCCCACCGCGCGTCGGTGGCGCGGCACATCGCCGCCACGCACCTTCAGCAGGTTGCGCTCGTCGAACACCACCGCGCCGCGGCTGGGCCGCTCGTCGAGGTGGATCAACTTGAGCAGGGTGCTCTTGCCCGCACCGGAATGGCCGGTGACGAACAGCATCTCGCCCGGCGCGACCTCGAAGCTGACATCGATCAGCGCCTCGTGGCCACCGGCGTACTGTTTGCTGACATTGTCGAAGCGCAGGACACTCATGCCCCGATTATGCAGGAGCGGCGCGACGACGTGGAGATGGCCACATGATCGGTCGTGCCGGCCGCTGGCCGGCACCTGTGTGGATTGCCGGCCAGCGGCCGGCGCTACCCACCCCATGGGGCAGTGCGGACCAAGGTCCGCACCCACCATCAGCGGCTTAGCTGCCCGACAGCATCCGGCGGATCTTGCGGCCGATGCGGGTCAGGAACGAATCGCCGGTGTCGGCGGCGGTGCGCACCGGCTTGGCCACCACCTGTACCGGGGTGACCGGGCTGGCGCCATTGCCGGCCGTGTTCTGCACGCCCTCGGCGCCTTCGACCGGACGGCCGTGGCGACGACGACGGCGCTTGCGCGGCTTGCGCTCGCCCTCCACCGCCCCTTCCGGTGCGCCTTCGGCACGCGGCGGGCGCGGCGGACGCGGAGCCTGGGCAACCGCGGCCTCGGCACCGTCAACCGGCGCGGCTGCCGTCTGCTCGCCTTCCACGCGCGGCTTGCGCGGGCCACGCGAACGGCGCTCGCCGCTGCGCTCACCGTCGCGACGCTCGCCACGACCACCGCCGGAGCGGCCGCCACTGCGGCCACCACCACGACGCTCTTCCTCGGCGGCGCGGGCTTCGCGCGCTTCACGGAAGATCTGGCCGACGCTCTCGTTCTCCTCGCCTTCCTCGCCAGCGGCCGGGGCCGGGCGTTCCGGACGCGGCAGCGGGGTCAACAGTTCCTTGGTCACCGGCTCGGACGGAATCTTCTGCTCGATGTAGGCCTCGATGTCCGGCAGGCCCATGGCGTAGCGCTCACAGGCGAAGCTGATCGCATCACCCTCTTCGCCCAGGCGCGCGGTACGGCCGATGCGGTGCACGTAGTCCTCGGCATCGAACGGCAGGTCGTAGTTGTAGACGTACTTGATGCCGTCGATATGCAGGCCGCGGGCGGCCACGTCGGTGGCCACCAGGATTTCCAGCTGGCCCTTCTGGAAGCGGTTGAGCAGGCTCTCGCGCTTCTTCTGCGGCACGTCACCGGACAGCACGCCGACACGGTAGCCGGCCTTCTCCAGCGAACGCGCCACGCGCTCGACGAACACCTTGGTATTGACGAACACCATGGTGCGCGCGCCTTCGCTGCGCGACAGCAGGCCCAGCAGCAGCGGGATCTTCTCGTCGTCGGCCGGGAAGTAGATGCGCTGGCGCACGCGCGCGGCGGTGATGGTCTCGGCTTCGACCACCAGCTTCTGCGGCTCGTTCATGTGCTCGTAGGCCAGCTCCAGCACGCGGTGGCTGAGGGTGGCGCTGAACAGCAGGGTCTGCCGGATGGTGCGCTCGGGCATGCGGCGCAGCAGGAAGCGGATGTCCTTGATGAAGCCCAGGTCGAACATGCGGTCGGCTTCGTCCAGCACGCAGATCTCGCAGGCGTGCAGCGAAACCACCTTGTGCTGCTTGACGTAATCGATCAGGCGGCCCGGGGTGGCGATGATCACGTCCACGCCCTGCTGCAGCAGTTCGCGCTGCTTGTCGTAATCCACGCCGCCGTAGACCAGCGCGAAGCGCAGGCCCAGGTCGGAACCGAACTTCACCGCATCCTTGTGGATCTGGATGGCCAGTTCACGGGTCGGGGCGAGGATCAGCGCGCGCGGATCTTCCGGCTTGCGGTCGGCCAGGGCCGGGCGGGTCAGCAGGCGGTTCACGACAGCGACCAGGAAGGCCAGCGTCTTGCCGGTGCCGGTCTGGGCCTGGCCAGCGACATCACCACCGGGCAGCGCGACGGGCAGGGTCAGCGCCTGGATCGGCGTGCAGCGGGTGAATCCGGCTCCTTCAAGACCGGCCTGCAGGGCCGGATGCAGCTCGAAGGAGGAGAAGGTCAAATCGGTCAGCGGTTTGTCGCTCATGTGTCCGTCTTGGTATGGCCGCCGGCCCGTGGGGCGGCTGGCACTTCAGCGTCTAGGGGCACCGTCGCAAACTGCGGCCCCTGCGGCGGGTTGGCAGGCTGGGACCACCCGGTCCGCACGCCGCACAATGCCCCAGTTTAACGCACTCGGGCGGGCAAACCGGAATGAACAGTCTCAATAGGCCGAGAGACGGAGAACCTTCACCCAGCCACACCGGACTTGAACGGCCTGGCCAGGGTCGCTGGTGTCGCCCACTGCCAGCCCCATGTACAGGAAGACAGTGAAATCCGACACATACCAGGCATCGAAGCGATCACGATACGCTGGGTTCCAGCCGGCGCCTGTCCCTGCCCTGCGATAGGGGTACACTGCCGGCCGTGAGCGTCCAGGCATTCCGCCGAACGCACCGCGGCAGTGCGCCGCGAGGCAACGACGAGGGTCGCGCCACCGGGCATGGCCCAGTTCACCCACCTCCGGCATGGCCGGGTGCAATCCAAGACGAGAAACCAAGATGAGCGACAAGGTTGTACATGTCGGCGACGCCGACTTTGATAGCGCAGTGCTGAATTCCAAGGAACCGGTGCTGGTCGATTTCTGGGCCGAGTGGTGTGGCCCGTGCAAGATGATCGCCCCGGCGCTGGACGAGCTGGCCGATGCCTACCAGGGCCGCGCCAAGATCGCCAAGGTCAACGTCGACCACAACCGTGCGCTGGCCGCCAAGTACCACGTGCGTTCGATTCCGTACCTGGTCGTGTTCAAGGACGGCGAGAAGGTCGGTGAGCAGATCGGTGCGGTCGGCAAGGCCCAGCTGGCCGGCCTGCTGGACAAGGCCCTGGCCTGATCCTGCGGTTCCCCGGCAGCCGCCGCCCGCGGCTGCCGGCGGGCGCCACGCGCCCATGATGAATGCTGTTCCCGGCGACCCTTGCACGGCGCCGCTGGCCGATGATAGTGTCGGCATATCCGGCCGCGTTCGCGTGCCGCACCTTCTGGACGCAGTGTCTTCCAGACCCATTCCCAACGTTCGCCGCCCCAGCCGGGCGCTCGCACCTTCAAGCGAGGAATAACGCTCTTGTCCGATAACACTTCCGAAACCGGCAGCGCCGATGCGCCCGCCGAAAAGCGCGTGCGCAAGCCCCGCGTAGCCAAGGCTGCCGCTCCGGCCGCCGCCGAAACCAGCGCCGCTCCGGCGCAGCCGACCCTGCCGCTGGCCGCCGCGCCGGAAGCGCCAGCGCCGACGCCGGCAGCCCCTGCGCCGAGCGCGCCCGCCGCCGAGGCCCCCGCCAGCAGTGGCGGCGGCGAAGGTGGTGAGGGCCGCGAATCCGGCCAGCCGCGCCAGCAGAATCACCAGGGGGGTGGCCAGAACCAGGGCCAGAACCCGTACAACCAGAACGGCCAGCAGGGCCAGGGACAGGGTCAGGGCAACCGCCGCGATCGCTTCCGCAACCGCCGCGACCGTGACCGCAACAACCGCTTCCGCGACGATGGCATGCCCAACGACGGCGGCGAGCAGCAGCCCTTCGTGCCGCGCCCGCATGCCAACGTGCCCGAGGGCTTCCCGGTCTACTCGCTGAGCGACCTCAAGCGCATGCCGGCGCAGAAGCTGCTGGAAATCGCCGAGCAGCTGCAGATCTCCGAAGGCGTCGCCCGCGCCCGCAAGCAGGACGTCATCTTTGCCCTGCTGAAGGTGCTGACCCGCCACGGTGACGGCGTCGCCGCCGACGGCGTGCTGGAAATCCTGCCGGACGGCTTCGGCTTCCTGCGCGCGGCCGAAGCCAGCTACCTGGCCGGCCCGGACGACACCTACATCTCGCCCAGCCAGATCCGCCGCTTCAACCTGCGTACCGGCGACCATATCTCCGGCCGCATCCGCTTCCCGAAGGATGGCGAGCGCTACTTCGCGCTGAACATCGTCGACACCATCAACGGTGAGCCGATCGAAGCGTCGAAGAACAAGGTGCTGTTCGAGAACCTGACCGCGCTGTTCCCGCGCCGTCGCTTCACCCTGGAGCGTGGCAACGGTTCGTCGGAAGACATCACCGGCCGCATCCTCGACCTGATGGCACCGCAGGGCAAGGGCCAGCGCTCGCTCATCGTGTCCCAGCCGAAGGCGGGCAAGACGATGATGATGCAGCAGGTCGCCACCGCGATCACCACCAACCACCCGGACGTGCACCTGATCGTGCTGCTGATCGACGAGCGCCCGGAAGAAGTGACCGAAATGCAGCGCACCGTGCGCGGCGAAGTCATCAGTTCGACCTTCGACGAGCCGGCCGCGCGCCACGTGCAGGTGGCCGAAATGGTCATCGAGCGTGCCAAGCGCCTGGTCGAGCACAAGAAGGACGTGGTGATCCTGCTCGACTCGATCACCCGCCTGGCCCGCGCCTACAACAACGTGGTGCCGAGCTCGGGCAAGGTGCTGACCGGTGGTGTCGACGCCAACGCCCTGCACCGCCCGAAGCGCTTCTTCGGTGCCGCGCGCAACGTGGAAGAAGGCGGCAGCCTGACCATCATCGCCACCGCGCTGGTCGACACCGGCTCGAAGATGGACGAGGTGATCTACGAAGAGTTCAAGGGCACCGGCAACAGCGAAGTGCACCTGAGCCGTCGCATTGCTGAAAAGCGCGTGTTCCCGGCCATCGACATCAACCGTTCGGGCACCCGCCGCGAAGACCTGCTGATCGAGCCGGAACTGCTGCAGAAGATCTGGATCCTGCGCAAGCTGCTGCATCCGATGGATGAAATGGCCGCGATGGAATTCCTGCTGGACAAGATGAAGAACACCAAGTCCAACGACGAATTCTTCGGTTCCATGAAGCGCTAAGAGAAAAGCCCCGCATTGCGGGGCTTTTTTTTGCCGTCGGGAACGGCACATCCACGCATGGCGTGGATCTGCTGGCCGCACCGGGCATGGCCCGGCGCAACCGCGTGGCTTACGGGCAGGCCACCGCACCTTCGGCATTGGCCGTGTTGGCGGTCAGCTTGACCTGGGTGAACGCTGCTGCGAACGGTGTGTCGGCAGCCACCACGAACGGGGCTTCCACCGCGCCCAATGCCACGCCCTGCTTGGCGAAGCACGCCAGCGGTACGGTCACCGTCTGCTTCTGGCCGGGCGAGAGCTTGGCCAGCAGCGGGGCGATATCCACCCCGCCCTCGCAGCCGCTGCCGCACTGCATCGTCACCTTCACCGGCGATGCCGGGCGCTTCACCAGCTGCACGTCGAACTGCAGCGCGCCGTTGCTGCGCGCCAAGGCGCCCAGGTTGTGGCGCGAGGTGCTGCGCGCGATCAGCTGCGCGGGGGCCAGCCAGGTCACTTCCCTGGCATCCTGCTGGGTGTTCACCTGCACGGTGCGCACCTGCACCACCGGCTTGGCAGCCGGCCAGCGCAGCGTGGCATTCAGATCATTGCCCAGCGGTTGCGTTGCGCCAGCGGCGGCCACGTGCAGGGCGAACGGCGGCGTGTCGGCGCGGTTGAAGATCGGCAGCACGGTCACTTCACCGCAGCTGTCCGGGTTGGCCTCGTCCAGCCGCGCCAGCGTGCCGCCCTTGGCGTAGCTCAGCCCATAACCCCGCGCAAACAGGGCCGGCTTCTTCGCATCGGGCTGGTCGATCGGCGCCGGGCATGGCACGCCCGGCCACGGGAAGCTGAGGCGGCCGCGGAAGTCGTGCGCGGGCTTGCCACCCTTGCCGGCCACCAGCACATCGGTGACGCCCTTGCCTTCGGTGCCCGGCAGCCAGGCCGCAACGAACGCGCTGGACAGGTTGAGCAGGTCGTTGGTGTACATCGGCCGACCGGACAGGTAGACCGTCACCACCGGCTTGCCACTCGCTGCGGCGGCCTTCAGCACGGCCAGGTCCTGCGGGTAGGCGCGGCTGTGGCTGACCGTGTCCGAAGCAAGGATGTCACCGTTGGTCTCCGCATACGGCGTTTCCCCGATCACCGCCAGCACCACATCGAAGGTGTTCGGGTCGATTCGCTGGCCATCTGCGCTGAAGCTGATCTTGTCCGTACCCAGTTCGGCCCGCAACGCGCCCAGCACCGAGTCGGCGTTGGGGAAGTCGGCATTGCTGTTCTCGGTGCCCTGCCAGGTCAGCGACCAACCGCCGGACTGGTCGCCGATGTTGTCGGCGCTCTTGCCGACCACCAGCACGCGCGCGTCGCGGCGCAGCGGCAGTACCTTGCCTTCGTTCTTCAGCAGCACCAGTGATTCGCGCACCGCACGGCGCGCAAGCTCGCGGTGTTGTACGGCGCTGGCATCACCTGCGTAGCGGCTGTCGGACGGCTTGTGTTCGAACAGCCCGGCGCGCAGCTTCACCCGCAGGATGCGCGTCACCGCATCGTCGATGCGCGCCATCGGGATCTCGCCCTTCTGCACCTGCGTGGTGGTGTTGTCGATGAAGGCCTTCCAGTCATCAGGCACCATCACCATGTCGATGCCGGCGTTGATGGCCTGCGCACAGCTGTCGTTGCGGCAGCCTGGCACCTGGGCGATGCCGTTCCAGTCGGAGACGACGAAGCCGTCGAAACCCATCCTGTCTTTCAGCGCATCGGTCAGCAGTGCCTTGCTGCCGTGCATCTTGCCGTAGTCGACACCACCCGCGCGGTCGTTCCAGCTGTTGAACGAGGCCATCACCGTCTGCGCACCTTCGGCCAGCGCGCCGTAATAGCCCTGCGCGTGGACGTTGATCATGGTGGCCTTGTCGACCAGCGCCTCACCCTGGTCCCGGCCGTTGTCGGTAGCGCCATCGCCCAGGTAGTGCTTGGCGGTGGTGACCACGTTGCCGTCATCCTTGAACGCCCCCTGCGCGCCCTTGACGTAGGCGTGGGCGAAGCTGCGGATCACCGCCGGGTCGGACGAATAGCTTTCGTAGGTGCGGCCCCAGCGCGGGTCGTGGGCCACGGCCAGGGTGGGCGCGAACACCCAGCCGATGCCGGTGGCACGCACCGAGCGTGCGGTCGCCTCGCCGATGCGCTCGATCAGTTCGGCATCACCGGCCGCGCCCAGGCCGATGTTGTGCGGGAACAGCGTGGCGCCCAGCACATTGTTGTGGCCATGCACCGCGTCGGTACCCCAGATCACCGGCACCGGCGTCTTCGCATCGGTGGCCAATGAAGCCGCGTGGTAGGCATCGGCCAGCTTCAGCCAGGCCTGCACGCTGGCGTGCTTGTCCATGCCCGGCCAGGAGCCGCCGCCGTTGAGCACCGAGCCGATGTAGTACTGGCGTACCTGTTCCGGCGTGATCGTCTTGATCTCGGCCTGGGTCATCTGCCCGATCTTCTGCGCCAGCGTCATCTGCGAAAGGATCTGCTGCACGCGGCGTTCGATGCCAGCGTCGGTGGCGATCGCGCTGTGCACGCGCGGCCAGTCCTGCAGGCGTTCGCCCTCGGCCTGTGCGGCACCGGCCGCTGCGGCCAGCGCGGCCAGCAGGCAGCTGGCAAGAAGGGTCTGGGTGGGGCGATTCACTGGGCTCTACCTCCGTGGATGAAGTTCCTGGCATGCGCGGCGGCGATGGCACGCCGGCATGGGTGCCTGCGCACCGCTCCTGACAGCGCTGTCATATAAGGCCGCTCACGTGCTGTCAATCGTCGTTCGTGCGCAATGTGGTGATGGCCGCGCAACGACGGGCTCCGCCGCGCTTGTGGCGCACCGCAGCCACGCCCGGGTGCTGCATCGCGACAAGGAATCCGGACGTGCCAGCGGGCCTCCGGTCGTGGCAACATCCGCCTGCTTCGGCAACATCGACCCGGCCAGCACGCTCTACCATCGCCGCGTGCCCGCCGCCTTCCAGGAGGATCCATCGCACCATGCGCAGTCGAATCGAGGATGTCGCCGCCGTCGCCGGGGTTTCGATCAAGACCGTGTCCCGCGTACTCAACCACGAGCCGAACGTGCGCGAGCAGACGCGCGAACGCGTGCTGGCGGCAGTGGCGCGGCTGGGCTACAAGCCCAACCTGTCGGCGCGCAGCCTGGCCGGCCAGCGCTCGTATGCACTGGCGCTGGTCTACAACAATCCTTCGCGCAACTACCTGATGGAAATCCAGAGCGGCATGCTGGAAGCCTGCCATGCGCAGCACTACAACCTGATCCTGGGGCCGGTCGGCACCGGCCGCCGCACCCTGCCCGACCTGGCCGCGCTGTTCGAGAACTCGCGCCCGGACGGCGTCGTGCTGATTCCACCACTGACCGACGATGATGTGGTGCTGTCCTACCTGGAAGAGCAGGACATTCCTTTCGCCTGCATCGCGCCACGCCACCCGGAAGGCCGCATCGGCGTGCGCATGGACGAGACCACCGCGGTGGTCGAACTGATCGGCCACCTGGTCGCGCAGGGCCATCGCCGCATCGGCCACATCAAGGGTCCCCGCGCACACGGTGCCTGCCAGTGGCGCCACGCCGGATATCGCCAGGCGCTGCGCGGGGCCGGTATCGCCTACGACCCGCAGCTGGTGGTCAACGGCCAGTTCTCGTTCGAATCGGGCGTGGATGCCGCAAACATCCTGCTGGACCTGGACGATCCGCCGACGGCGATCTTCGCGGCCAACGATGACATGGCCGCAGCGGTATACCGCGTGGCCGGCGAACGTGGCCTGCGTGTCCCGCGCGATCTGTCGGTGTGCGGCTTCGACGATACCCCGATCGCCGGGCACATCTATCCGGCGCTGACCACGGTGCGCCAGCCGACCGCGCACATGGGCCGGCTGGCGACCGAGCAGTTGATCAAGCACATCCGCACCGAGACCGCAGGACGCATGATCACGGTCGAGCATGCGGTGCTGGATCGCGAGTCGACCGCCGCGCCCCGGCGGCGCTGACGACGGCGGAACCGGTCTCATGGCGCCGGCAGCCGTGAGCCCTTCCACGCATAGAAGGCGATGTAGACGTAGCACAGCACCGGCAGCAGGAAGGACAGCTGCAGGCCATGGCGGTCGGCCAGCCAGCCCATTGCCAGCGGAATCACCGCGCCACCGACGATGGCCATCACCAGCAGGCTGGACGCCTTTCCGGTGAGTGCACCAAGGCGGGCGATGGCCAGGGCGAAGATGGTCGGGAACATGATGGAGTTGAACAGGCCGATGCTGACCACGGCCCACTTGGCCAGGCCGCCGCTGGCGGTGACCGTGATGCCCAGCAGGATCATCACCGCCACCGCGAACAGGCCCAGCAGATGGCGTGCGTCCAGCCGCGCCAGCAGCGCCGCCCCCACCAGGCGGCCGGCCAGCGCGCCGCCCCAGTACAGCGAAACATAGCCGGTGGCCTCCTGCTCGGTCAGGCCCTGGCCGATGCCGGGCGAGGACAGGAAATTGACCAGCACGCTGCCGATGGACACCTCGGCCCCGACGTAGCAGAAGATGGCCAGCACGCCCAGGCGCACGTGGCGATGGCGCAGCACGTCCCATACGCGGCCTTCGCTGCTGGCGCGCCCCTCCACGCCCGGAATGGTGGGCAGGCGGAACATCCAGATCGCGACGGCCAGCAGGAACAGCGCGACTGCCAGGCCGAAGTACGGCAGCTGCACCGACTGCGCTTCGGCCGCGCGATAGGCCAGTGCTTCGGCCTGCGGCAGCAGGGCCAGCTCATCCTCGCTGCGTGGCTTCGCCGAGAGGATCAGCAGGCCGCCAAACAGCGGCGCCAGCGTGGTGCCCAGCGAGTTCATCGCCTGCGCCAGGGTCAGCCGGCTGGAGCTGGTGCGCTCGTCACCGAGCAGCGCGACATAGGGATTGGCCGCCACCTGCAGCACGGTGATGCCGGTGGCCAGCACGAACAGCGCCGCCAGGAACAGGCCGTACACATGCGCGGCAGCGGCCGGCCAGAACATCAGCGCACCCACGCAGGCGATGGCCAGGCCGGCGACGATGCCACGCTTGTAGCCGAGCGCCGCGACCAGCCTTCCGGCCGGCAGTGACATCAGGAAATAGGCGCCGAAGAAGGTGAACTGGATCAGCATCGCCTGCACCCAGCTGAGCGCGAAGGCGGCCTTCAGGTGGGGAATGAGGATGTCGTTGAGGCAGGTGAGAAAACCCCACATGAAGAAGATCGCGGTCACCACGGCCAACGCGCGGGTATTGCCCTGCACGTGTTGTCCGCTGACGGTCGTTGCTGTGTCCAAAGCCTGTCCTCCCGGTCAGTGTTTCAAGCCATCCATCGGTCATGCGGGGCACGCGAAGGCCAACTGCATTGTCCAGCGCTGTCAACGCGTCGCACAGCCTCCCCGGCACGCCCCCGCACCGTCATCCGCGCAGTTTCGTTCTGCACCGCACAACGCTTTTCCGCATCCGGATTGGCAGCGCTGTCATCCCTGAAAAACCGCTGCAAGGGCCTTCAATAAAGGCAATTCGCCGATGCGAGCGGCTTCCTGGCAACGGTTACATCCCGACCTGCACGGCCGCTGGTCAGGCGCACTTGATGGCAGTTTGTTGACAACGCTGTCAACCGTCGCTCCAATCCGGCCACGTGCAGTAACCGCGATCAGAACAACGCAACGACACCACCGGATTCCCTGGGGAGGGAGCTTGCATGAAGACGTACAGGGCAGTACCTCGCAAGACGATGCTCACTTCCGCGCTGCTGGCAGCGCTGGCTGCACCGGCCTGGGCACAGGACGCACCCGCCGCCGGCCCGGCCGATCCGGCCACGCTGGATACCGTGCAGGTCACCGGTATCCGCGGCAGCCTGCAGTCTTCAATGAACCTCAAGCGCGACAGCCAGGGCGTGGTCGATGGCATCGTCGCCGAGGACATCGGCAAATTCCCGGATACCAACCTGGCCGAATCGCTGCAGCGCATCAGCGGCGTGTCGATCGACCGTACCTCCAGCGGCGAAGGCTCCAAGGTGACCGTGCGCGGCATCGGCCCGGACTACAACCTGGTGTTGTTGAACGGTCGCCAGATGCCCGCCTCCAACCTTGGCAACGGTGGCGGCGGCCTGAACGGCTCGCGCTCGTTCGACTTCGCCAACCTGGCCTCCGAATCGGTTTCGGCGGTGGAGGTGTACAAGACCAGCCGTGCCGACAACCCGGCGGGCGGCATCGGCGCCACCATCAACATCAGGACGATGCGCCCGCTGGAATCGGAGCCGGTGATCAGCCTGGGCCTGAAGGCGGTCAATGATTCGTCCAACGACAACCTGCCGCGCACGCTGCAGGGTTCGAACATCACCGGCGAGCTGTCGGGCATCTTCAGCCAGCGCTACGCCGATGACCGCTTCGGCGTGACCCTCAGTGCCAGCCATCAGGAACGCGATTCGGGCTTCAACCAGGCCACGGTGGCCGAAGGCTGGGCAACGCTGTACGGCAACAACACCACCGATTGGCGCGCGCTGCCGCAGCCGGGCCAGGGCTATGCCGATCGCATCACCAACCGGCCCGGGCCGAACGATGTGTACGCACGCCCGCAGAACACTGCCTACAACGTCAACGGCGTGCAGCGCCAGCGCACCAATGCGCAGGCCACGTTCCAGTGGAAGCCAGCCGACAACGTGACGACCACGCTGGACTACACCTATGTCGAGAACAAGGTGCAGCAGCAACGCAGTGAACTGTCCGTGTGGTTCAACTACGGACCGGGCGACAGCACCTGGACCAACGGGCCGGTGGCCGCGCCGATCATCTACAGCGAGGACATGACCAATTCGGACGTGTCGATGGGCGGCGCCAAGCTGGCCACCAAGACCGGCATGCACTCGCTGGGCTTCAACGTGGACTGGGAAGTGAACGACGCGCTGGACCTCTCGTTCGATGCCCACAACTCCACCGCCGAATCGAAGCCGGACAGTCCGTATGGTTCGGCCGGCGTGCTGGGCGTGGCCGCCTTCGTGCGCGGCAAGACCACGGTGGACTACAGCGGCGACCTGCCGATCATCAACATCGCGCTGCCGCCCGGCGGCGTGCAGGCGTCCGATGCGCTGGTGACCGGTTCGGTGTTCCAGAACAGCTACAACAAGTCGAAAGTGCAGCAATACCAGGGTCGCGGTACGTTCCGCTTTGCCGACTATTCGGCGCTGGACTTCGGCATTGGCCATGCCCAGGTGGAGAACCGTTCGGCGTCGGCGATCATGCAGCGCAATACCTGGGGTGGCCTGGGAACACCGTCCGACTACGCCGATGACATCTGGTATGCGGACAACATGGCCAAGTACTTCAAGGCATTCTCCGGCCACAGCGATCCGCGCCTGACCGGCCAGTTCCTGGTCTTCGACTTCGACCGCCTGATCGATCGCGCTGCGCAGGTCGGCAGCGCCTCCGATCCGGCCTGCCCCAGCTGCTACTACGCGCCCAGCCAGTACTCAGAGGATATCCGCACCACCGAGAAGACCCGCAGCGCCTACCTGCAGTACCGCACCAGCTTCGACTGGTCGATGCCGCTGCACGTGGCCGCCGGCGTGCGCTACGAGCGCACCGAAGTGGAATCCAACGCGATGGTGCGCGTACCCACCGGCATCAGCTGGGGCTCGGCCAACGAGCTGAACATCGTCTACGCGGCCGACAGCAGTTTCATCGGTGGCCGTGGCAAGTACGACTACATGCTGCCCAACGTCGACCTGAAGCTGGACCTGAGCGAATCGCTGGCGCTGCGCGGCAGCTACAGCCGCACGCTGGGCCGCCCCAGCTGGACCCAGATCCAGAGCGGCCAGTCGCTGGCCGACATCGTGCGCACCCAGGGCGGCACCGCCAGTCGTGGCAACCCGGGGCTGGAGCCGCTGATCTCGGACAACTTCGACCTGTCGCTGGAGTGGTACTACGGCGAGGCCAGCTATGCCTCGGTCGGCTTCTTCCGCAAGAACATCAAGAACTTCATCAGCGACACGATCGTGCGCGAGAACACCGGCACGCTGCACACCCCGGTGGGCGGCGCGTACTGGAACGAGGCACTGGCTTCCGGCTGCGGCACCACCGACATGCCCTGCATCCGCGACTACATCTTCACCAACCATGCCGGCGATCCGGGCGTGACCTACACCGGCACCAATTCGGCGGGGCAGAAGACCGGCACCATCACCGGCCTGCCGGGTGATCCAATCGCCGGCTTCGACGTCACCGTGCCCGCCAACCAGCACTCGGACCATCTCGATGGCTGGGAAGTGGCGGTACAGCACCTGTTCGGCCAGTCCGGCTTCGGCGTCGCGGCCAACTACACCAAGGTGAAGTCGGGGCTGACCTTCAACAACCTGAGCCTGGGTGACCAGTACCCGATGATCGGCCTGAGCGACTCGGCCAACGTTGTCGCCTTCTATGACAAGAACGCCTGGCAGATCCGTGCGGCGTACAACTGGCGCGACAAGTTCCTCAACGGCATCGGCGGCCAGGGTCCCAACCCGAACTACACCGCCGCCTACGGCCAGCTCGATCTGAACATCAGCTACGCGGTGAGCGAACAGCTGACCCTGAGCCTGGAAGCGATCAACCTCACCGACGAGACCATGCGCACCTACTCGCGCCATACCAACATGCTGCGCTACGCCACCCAGACCGGCCCACGCTACATGTTCGGCGTACGCTACAAGTTCTGACCGGCCACGGTATCGTGGAGCCGGGCGCAGGCCCGGCTCCACACACCCCACCGGACATCCGCGCATGCTGCCGCCTCCCCGCCCGATCGATGAAATACATGGCCTGGACCCAGCGCAACTGCACCAGCAGCTGCCGGGATGGACCACGCCGAAGGTGATCCGCGGGCTGGTCTCGCATTGGCCGCTGGTGGCCGCCGCACGCACCTCCGATGCCGCTGCAGTCGCCCATCTGGCCAGCTTCGATCCTGGCCGGATGCCGGTGACCGCGACCACCGCAGCGCCCGAAACGCAGGGGCGGTTGTTCTACAACGAGGATATGAGCGGCTTCAACTTCCGCCGCGAACAGGTGCCGCTGAACGTCGTGCTGGCTACGCTGCTGAAGTACGCACGCGACCCGTCGCCGCCGTCGATCTACGTCGCCTCGACCACGCTGGACAGCTTCCTGCCCGGCCTGGCCGAAGCGAATCCGCTGCAGCTGGGCATGGCCGACCCGCTGACCAGCATCTGGATCGGCAACCGCTCGCGCATCGCCGCCCACCAGGATGTGCCGGACAATCTTGCCTGCGTGGCGGCGGGGCGCCGCCGGGTCACCCTGTTCGCCCCCGATCAGGTGCGCAATCTTTACGTCGGCCCGCTGGATTTCACCCCGGCCGGCCAGGCGATCAGCCTGGTTGACTTCGACGCACCGGATTTCGAGCGCTTCCCACGCTTCCGCGAGGCGCTGGCACAGGCGCAGGTGGCAGAGCTGGCGCCTGGCGATGCCGTCTTCATTCCTTCGCTCTGGTGGCACCACATGGAAGGACTGGACGCGTTCAACGTGCTGATCAACAGCTGGTGGCGCCCGGTGCCGGCCTGGATGGATTCCCCGATGAACGCACTGATGCTGGCGATCCTGGCGGTGCGCGACCTGCCCGAACCCCAGCGCGCGCACTGGCGCGCGATGTTCGATCACTACGTGTTCGACGCCGATGCGTCGACCAGCGCACATATTCCTGCGCATGCGCGTGGCGTGCTGGCCCCGCTGCACGCCGACCGCGCCGCGCAGATACGGCAGATCCTGCGCCAGCGACTGCAACGGTGAGCCCTGTGGCCGGCGCGTGCTTCACCCGCGCCCGGCCCTTTTGTGGCGATAATGCAGCCCCGCCTCCGCCGGTACCTGACCGCGCCGAGCGCCCTCTGCCCTCGTTTGCCCCGCATGCGCCTGATTTCGCCCCGCCTCAACCTGGGCAAGCTGATCCTTGCCCTGGCCCTGCTCAGCGCCATCATCGCGCTGGCCAATACCCTGCTGGCCAGCTACCGGGTGCAGCGCGACCAGCTGGTCGGCAATACCCTGGAAGCCAATCGCGTCTATGCCACCAAGCTGGCCGAGACCACCCAGAACTTCCTGCTGGCCGCACAGCAGGAGCTGGCCTATGCGGCCACCCGGCTCGGCCAGGACGATCTGGATCCGCAGCGGGCGCAGGATGAGGCCAGCCGCCTGCAGCTGCAGACCAACAGCTTCAATTCCTCGCTGGTGGTGGACGCCGATGGCCTGGTGATCGCCACTTCGCCGCAGACCCTGCAGCTGCAGGGTGAGGTGCTGCACAGCGTCGGCAACAACGCGGCTCTGGCGGCACGCCAGCCGATGATCAGCGATCCGTACCAATCGGCCACCGGCAAGCTGCTGGTGTCGCTGTCGCACCCGATCTTCAACCGCCAGGGCCATTACCGCGGCTACGTCAGCGGGACCCTGTACCTGCGCCAGCGCAGCGCACTGCATACGCTGCTGGGCAAGCACTACTACCGCGACGGGTCCTACCTGTACGTGGTCGACCGTCATGGTCGCCTGCTCTATCACGCCGATGGCAAGCGGGTGGGTGACTACGTGGTCGGCAATCCGGCGGTGAAGGCGGTGGTGCGTGGCGAGCGCGGTGCCCAGCAGGTGCGCAACAACCTGGGCATGTCGATGCTGGCCGGGTATGCACCGGTGCCGGCGACCGGCTGGGGCATCATCGCCCAGCGTCCGACCGAGGCCACCCTGCAACCGCTGTCGCGGTTGATGACCGCAGTGATCTGGAACGCGATTCCGCTCGGCCTGCTGTCGCTGCTGGTCACCTGGTGGTTCGCCCGCCGCATTTCGATGCCGCTGTGGCAGCTGGCGCGCAACGTACAGGGCGGCGAGGATACCGGCAATGCAATCAACCATGTCAGCGGCATCCGTGCCTGGTACTTCGAGGTCGCACAGCTGAAACACGCGGTGCTGCACAGCTTCAACGCACTGCAGGACCGGATCGGCACGCTCAACCGGGCCAGCCGCACCGACCCGCTGACCGGCCTGCTCAACCGTCGTGGCCTGCAGCAGGCACTGGATGCGCTGCAGGTGCAGGGCATCCCATTCGCGATCCTGGCGCTGGACATCGATCGCTTCAAATCGATCAACGATGCCCACGGCCACGACGTCGGCGATGCCGCCATCGTCCATATCGCTGATCAGATGCGCCGCTATTCGCGCGACAGCGACATCCTCTGCCGCGCCGGCGGCGAGGAATTCCTGCTGCTGATGCCGGGCATCAACGCCGAGCCGGCACGCCAGGCCGGCGAACGCCTGCGCCAGCGTATCGCCGGCCACCCGTTCGAGCCGGTGGGCACCATCACCGTGTCGCTGGGCGTGGCCCACTTCCCGAGCTTCCATGTCGATGCCGAGCAGGCGCTGCGGCTGGCCGACAAGGCGCTGTACATGGCCAAGGAACAGGGCCGCAACCGGGTCGTGGTCTACCCCTACGCCGACTGAGGCGGAGCCGACCCGGCCAGCTCCGCCATCCTGCTCAGCCCTGTTCCAGCGGAGTCAGCAGGCGCACGCCGCGCCTGGCGCCATCCACCATGTAGACGCCGCCCTCCTGCAGCAGGTCACTGCCGGCCTGCTCGATCGGGTCCGCCCTGCGCCACGGCACGGCGTGCCGCGGCCCCGGAATGAAGACACGCCAGCGCCCCAGACGCTCCGGCCCGGCATTGCGGTCGTTGTTCAGGGCGAAGGTCACCGGCACGCGTACCGTCCAGCTGTCCCGGGTGCTGTCCTCGCCGGTGGTCGGCGGGGTGAAGGTCCATTTGCGCGCGCTGCTGACGCTGGCCTTGGCCAGGCTGTCGCGCATCCTGGCCAGGGTCTGCTCGGGCCCGACCACGGCCATGTTGACCTGCTCGGCAACGACATCGGCCACCGTACCGTCGCGGGCCACCTTGACCATCAACAGCACCTCGCCCTGGCCACCGTTCCGAAACACCTCTTCCGGGTAACGCGGCGGCGTAATGCGTCGGTCGGTCACCGAGTCGGTCGCCTTCGGATCGTATTCGCTGAAGTTGACGCTGGTCATGCTGACTTCGTAGCCGCCCTCCGCCATCGGCTTGCCGCGCAGGCGCACGTGCATGGGGGCACGTGTCGCCACCGCCTTGCCATCACGCAGCGTCGGCTCGAAGCGCCAACCTGCAATGGTGCCCTCGACGAAGGACGCGATGCTCGGAGACAGCATCGACTTCTGGTCCAGTACCAGCGTGCTGACCGAACCATCGGCGGTGATCTCGACATGGCCGGAAAGCACCATGCTCATTTCCGCCGTGGCGCGCACGGCGCGTGCGGTCTGTGCACTGGCATCGCCGGCCAGCAAGGGGGCGCCGCAGCCTACGGCCAGCGCGAGGGCGAGAAACAGGGGGGAACGCATCATTGCCGGATCCTTGGTGATGAGTGCCGAGCGTACCCCAGTCGCGGCCATCACGGCAGCCCGTTCACGCCAGCCGATGGGCGCCCGCGTACGGCGGGGTGTCGGGGTAGTCACCACGCGCGAACCTGTCCTGCAGCTGCTGCCACCACTGCGGATCGAACAGGTGCCGGAAATGCTCGCGCACCGCGGCCAGTTCACCGGCTGGCAGGCCCATGAACGGGCCGAAGCGCTCAGGGAAGACATCGCGCGGGCCTACATGGAACCACGGCTCATCGGCCATTGCCTCTTCCGGGCTGCGCGGTTGCGGCCAGGCGCGGAACACGCAGTCGCTGACCAGGCACAGCTCGTCATAGTCGTAGAACACGGCACGCCCATGCCGCGACACACCGAAGTTCTTCGGCAGCATGTCACCGGGAAAAATGTTGTTGCGCGCCATGTCGGTGATGGCCTGCGCATAGTCGAGCACCGCCGCCCGCACCGCCTCGCCACCCTGCTCGCGCAGGTACAGATTCAGCGGGCGGAAGCGACGCTGCACATAGCACAGCGCGACTTCCACCTGGTCGCCATCGACGCGAACGCTCTGCGCGCACTGCTGCAGCAGCTCGTCCAGCAGCGCCGGCGCGAAGCGGTCACGCGGGAAGCGCAGATGACGATACGGCTGTGCGTCGAGCAGGCGGCCGACACGGTCGAGGTTGAACACCAGCGCGTACTTCTCTTCCACCTGCTGCCGCGACATTGCCTTGGGCCAGGCAAAGCGGTCGCGGATCAGCTTGAACACCAACGGATAGCTGGGCAGGGTGAACACCGCCATGACCATGCCCGGCGTGCCTTCGGCAGGCACCAACCGTTCCTGCGGATGCTCGTTGAAGTGGCGGAAGAAGGTGCGGTAGCGCTCGGTCTTGCCCTGCTTGGCGCGGCCCAGCACGGTGTAGATCTCATCGATTGGCTTGCCCGGCAGCAGGCTGCGCAGGAACACCACCGCATCCCCCACCGTGGCAAGGTCGGCCTGGAAGTAGCTGCGCGACACGCCAAACAGGTGGGCGACATCGCGGCGCCGGGTCAGCACGGCATCGGCGCGCAGCCCGCGCTCATCGTTGATCAGAGCGATCACGCACGGCGAGAAGCGATGCTCGCCGAACACGCGGCCGACCAGATAGGCGCGGCGCTCGCGATAGAACACGGTGTCGAGCAGCTCGATGCTGCGTACCGGCGTATCACCCCAATGGGCCAGATCGTCCTGCAGGCGCACTGCGATCGCCGCCGCGCAGCGCAATTGGTGGGCATAGGGAATGTCGAAGCGGTAATCGGCCAGCACCCGCTGCAGCGCCTCCACCGGCCGCGTGGGCGAGACCGCGTAGGTATGCCGTGCGACCGGATGGGTGATGGCATCGGAAGGTTCAACGTCGAAGGCGATGAACTCCAGCGCCGGGTCCACGCCACGGGTGGCGAACAGGCGCCGCGACAAGGTGTTGTAGAAGGTCTTGTACAGCTCGGCATCGATCAGCCCCTGCAGCAGGGTGCTGTAGCGCGCGTGCACCTGCAGCCACAGCGCGCGCGCGCCGATCGCCTCACCGGCGAGGCGACGCAGCGCATCCATCTGCTCGGCGATGCACAGGTCGTACAGGGCGATGCGCTCGACGGCATCCTGGCGGGCGCCGGCCCAGTCGCGCTGCTCGAAGCGCTGCCGCGCACGCGCGGTGATCGCCGCGAAGCGGGCGTGATACTGCTCGAAACCATCACGGATGGCGCCCGCGATGCGCGACGCCAGCTCGGCGGCGATGTCAGGCTCGGACATGCAGGGCTCATCGGAGAGGACCGGCTTCACCATACGCTGGCATGGGGTGGCTTGTGTAGCGCCGCTGCGCACCGCGACAAACGCAACGATTCCTACAGACCCGATGCCTCCCTGCTGCCTACCCTTTCAGGCCCAACAACGGCACGAGGTGACGCATGCAGCAAATGACCTTTATTCCGCGCGTGGAGGAAGGCAACGTAATCCCGCAGCGCGCCCGCGACGGCTACATCAGCGCCACCGCCCTCTGCCAGTCCGTCGGCAAGCGCTGGTCCGATTACCGGGCGCTGAAATCGACGGAGGAGTTCCTGCAGGAGCTCACGGCGCAGACGAAGCTGTCCGAGAATGAGCTGATCCACGTGGTCTCCGGTGGAAACCCGGCGATGCAGGGCACCTGGATCCACCCGTACCTCGCCATCCAGCTCGGCCAGTGGCTGTCGCGCAAGTTCTCAGTGAAGGTCTCGCAGTGGGTGGTGGAATGGCAGCAGGGTCGTGCCAACGCGGTGATGCCAGCGCACATCGACCGCTACATGCAGAACCGCGCAAAGGTGCCCTATACCCACTTTTCGATGCTCAACGAGCTGACCCTGAACCTGATCGCGCCACTCGAGCAGGCGGGCTATACGCTCCCGCAGGCGCTGGTGCCGGACATCTCCGAAGGCCGCCTGTTCTGCAAATGGCTGAGGGATCATCGCGGCGTCAACACCGATGCACTGTCCACGTATGACCACACCTACCCGGACGGCCGCACGGTGCAGGCCAAGCTGTATCCCAACGAGTTCTACGAGGACTTCCGCCGCCATTTCAACGAAGTCTGGCTGCCCCAGAAGGCGCACACGTACTTCGCCAAGCGCGACAGCAAAGCGCTTTCGTTCGTGACCACGCTGCTGCTTCCACCGCAGTGAAAGCAGCGCCGAACGTGCTCGGCTGCTTCGGCTGAAAGCAGCCGAGCATGGCTCGGCTCTACAGGAGCCGAATGGCTCAGATCGCCAGTTCGGCCTCCACGTCCTGCACCTTGCGCCGCGCCAGTGCCAGGTTGGACTTGGTGCGGTCCAGCACGATGTAGAAGAACAGCCCCTTCTTCTTCGCCACCGGACGCATGATGTGGTACGCCTTGCCCAGCGAGATCAGGATGTCTTCGATGGTGTCGTTGAGGTTCAGCGACGCGGCGGTCTTCATCTTGGCGCGGATCACTTCGGTGTTGCCGGCCGCGGCCACTTCCATGTCCATGCCGGCACCGGCTTCGCCCAGCAGCATGCCGCTTTCATAATCGACCAGCGCCACCGCCTGTGCGCCATCGATGCCCATCAGTGCGTTCAACGATTCAGTCAATCCAGCCACGTCGTATCCCCTTGTCAGTGTTGGTTCGAGCCCCTTGTTCCCCTGCGGCCGGGCTCACGATCCGCTGAGTTCGGCCAGGATCGCCTGGCCACATTCCCTGCTCTGCCACAGCACCTGGCCGATCACGCTGCGCTGGTCGCAGGCTGCCATCAGCAGCAGCGGCGCGCGCCCTTCGGCCTGGATCGCCAGCATCAGCACCTTGCCCCCCGCGGCTTCCAGCATCAGCGTCTGCAGATCGCCCAGCACCAGCTCGCGCCCCACCGCCGCGGCCAGCGCCAGCATCGCGCTCGTCATCGCCGCCAACCGTTCGCCGCGGCCGTCGGCACCGGCGCTGACCAGCGCGAAACCATCCACGCTGGCCAGCACGACCGTGCGCACCCCTTCCACACGCTGCTGCAGGTCCTGCAGCAGGGGTTGCAGGCGCTCGCGCTGTCCGGCATCGGGCAGGACCGCCACCTGCCCGTCAGCCATGCGCGGCCACCAGTGCATGCGCTTCCATTTCGCCCATCAACACATCCATCAGCAGCAGTCCCTGTTCGCGGTCGCGGGCATCGACCGCCAGCAGCGGCAGTGGCTGGTCGTCGAGGCAGGCGCGCGTGGCCCAGTCATCCAGCGCGGCATGGGGTGCCTGGTCGAGATGGGTGACCGCCACCACCAGCGCCAGCGCCGGTGCGAACGGCCGCAGCACCTGCAGGTAGTCCTCCAGCTCGGCGGCCATGCCGGCGCGACGCGCATCCAGCAGCAACACCGCACCGCGCGCGCCCTGCAGCAGGATCGGCCACAGGAAGTCGAAGCGCTGCTGGCCCGGGGTGCCGTACAGGCGCAGTCGTTCGCCGTTGGGCAGGTCGATGTCGGCGTAGTCCAGCGCGACGGTGGTGGAGGCCTTGTCGGCGCCAAGGCGATCACTGTTGGCCACATCCGTATCGATCACTGCGCCAGCCGCGATGCTGCGCACCAGGGTCGACTTGCCACTGCCCATCCCGCCCAGCACCACCACCTTGTGCTCACGCATTGCGCTCGCTCCCGCGCAGGTGCCGCCACAGGCGGGCGAGCAGGCCATGATCGGCACCCACGCTGCGCGCCGTCGCTACCGACGACGTCGGTGGAGCCTGCAGCTGCGCATAGCCACACAGATAGGCGGCATGGATGAAGTCGCGCACCGCCGCTGCCGGCAGTTCCAGCAGCATCGCGCACTCGTCCACGGTGCAGGCACGCTTGAGCAGCAGCGAGCACAGGCGGAAGCCATCGTGATCGTGGCCCAGCACGCGGAAATCGGGCCAGCGCAGCAGCTTCACCGATGCACCGCGCAGGCGTTCGTCCAGCGCCTGCCAGTGGCGGCTGCGCTGTGCCCACTGCCACAGCAACGGCCGCAGTGGCTGGCGTGCACGGTCGCCGGCCAACGCCTGCAGTCGTGCCGGTGTCAGCGCATCCAGCTGCAGCCGCTCGAAGGCGTCGGCCAGGCGCTCTACCAGTGCGGCGGAAGGTTCCTGCAGCACCACCGCCTGATCGTGCTCCAGATCCATCAGCAGCAACGGCTCGCCCGCATCACTCAACAGGGCCTGGCCCTGGCGCAGCGGCAGCCGCTCGCGCAGCAGTCGGGTGATGGCGTGCGCACCATCGGCCAGGCGGATCGGAGCAGGTGCGTGCATGGCCAGGGACTCCCCTGCCACCTGCATGCCACGCAAGGCGCGGCCGATGGCACCGTCATCCAGTACGTCCTGATGGCCATCGCCATCACGCAGCTGGCCTCCCAGGTCCTCGATCCAGCACTGCAGTCGCGGGCGTTGCTGGCGCATGCGCTGGGCCGCATTGCGTAGCGCCGGGGTATCTCGGATCACCAGCAGGTCGCAGTCGTCCAGGTCCTGGCTGCGCCGCACCTGCCCATCGGGCAGTGCAGAGGCCAGGCGCAGCCGTTGCAGCAGGGCCTGCTCGCCCTGGATGTCGGTTCCCACTACCAGCACGCGTGCCATCCGTGTTCCCCGTGCGACCACCTCCCCGGTGGTCTCGCGTCGCCAAGGCTAGGGCATCGCCTGCGGCGACCGTCGTGATCGATTGCTCAGATTGGAAGTGATCGCGAACGCAGCCCTTTCCTTTCTGCGACAACCATCGTGGGCAAGTTTCATGCCCTCTTGACGGCATTACGACAGCCGACGGATTTCACGGTTCTGGCCGCAGGTCGGACGCGGCCGGCCGCGCAAAAAGAAACCCGCGCCGAAGCGCGGGTTCCGGGGTCGCAACGGGACGGCGATGAATCAGCCGCGCAGCTGCTCCAGGGCGGCATTGAAGGTCGCGCTCGGGCGCATCGCCTTGCTGGCCTTGGCCACGTCCGGGCGGTAGTAGCCGCCGATATCCACGGCCTTGCCCTGCACGGCGATCAGCTCGTCGACAATCTTCTGCTCGTTGTCGGTCAGCGCCTTGGCCAGCGGGGCGAAGCGTGCCTTCAGCGCGGCATCTTCATTCTGCGCGGCCAGGGCCTGGGCCCAGTACAGCGCGATGTAGAAGTGGCTGCCACGATTGTCGATGCCACCCAGCTTGCGCGACGGCGACTTGTCGTTGTCCAGGAACTGGCCGTTGGCCTCGTCCAGGGCCTTGGCCAGCACGCGGGCAGCAGCGTTGTCGTAACGGTTGCCCAGGTGTTCCAGCGACGCAGCCAGGGCCAGGAATTCACCCAGCGAATCCCAGCGCAGGTAGTCCTCTTCGACGAACTGCTGCACGTGCTTCGGCGCCGAGCCACCGGCGCCGGTCTCGAACAGGCCACCACCGGCCATCAGCGGCACGATCGACAGCATCTTGGCGCTGGTGCCCAGCTCCATGATCGGGAACAGGTCGGTCAGGTAGTCGCGCAGCACGTTGCCGGTCACCGAGATGGTGTCCTCACCCTTGCGGATGCGGTCCAGCGAGAACGCGGTGGCTTCCACCGGCGGCAGGATGCGGATGTCCAGGCCGGCGGTGTCGTGGTTCTTCAGATAGGTTTCGACCTTGGCGATGACCTGTGCGTCGTGGGCACGGGCGGCGTCCAGCCAGAACACGGCCGGGGTGCTGCTCAGGCGGGCGCGTTCGACGGCCAGCTTCACCCAGTCCTGGATCGGCGCATCCTTGGTCTGGCACATGCGCCAGATGTCACCGGCTTCCACGGCATGCTCGAACACCACGTTGCCGGCGTCGTCGGTGACCTTGACCACGCCATCGGCGGCGATCTGGAAGGTCTTGTCGTGCGAGCCGTACTCTTCGGCCTTCTGCGCCATCAGGCCGACGTTCGGCACCGAGCCCATGGTGGCCGGGTCGAAGGCGCCGTGCGCCTTGCAGTCGTCGATGACGGCCTGGTAGACGCCGGCGTAGCAGCGGTCCGGGATGACCGCCTTGGTGTCCTGCAGCTTGCCTTCGGCGTTCCACATCTTGCCGGAGTCGCGGATCATCGCCGGCATCGAGGCGTCGACGATCACGTCGCTCGGCACGTGCAGGTTGGTGATGCCCTTGTCCGAGTTGACCATGGCCACGCCCGGGCGCTGTGCGTACTCGGCGGCCAGGTCGGCTTCGATCGCGGCGCGGGTGGCTTCGGGCAGCGACGGCAGGCGCGCGGCCAGGTCACCGATGCCGTTGTTGGCATCGAAACCGGCCTGCTTCAGCACGTCGGCGTGCTTGGCCAGCACGTCCTTGTAGAACTCGTTGACCGCCACGCCGAACATGATCGGGTCGGAGACCTTCATCATGGTCGCCTTCAGGTGCAGCGAGAACAGCACGCCCTGGGCCTTGGCATCGGCGATCTGCTCGCCGATGAACGCGGCCAGCGCCTTGCGGCTCATCACCGCGGCATCGACGATCTCGCCGGCCTTGACCGCGGTCTTTTCCTTCAGCACGACGGCGCTGCCGTCCTTGCCGTGGAAGGTGATCTTCAGCGAACCGGCGTTGGCCAGGGTGGCCGACTTCTCGCTGCCGTAGAAATCACCGGCGGCCATGTGCGCGACGTGCGACTTCGAATCAGCGGCCCAGGCGCCCATGCGGTGCGGATGCTTGCGCGCGTAGTTCTTCACCGACAGCGGTGCGCGGCGGTCGGAGTTGCCTTCGCGCAGCACCGGGTTCACTGCGCTGCCCTTGACCTTGTCATAGCGCGCCTTGTAGTCGCGCTGCTGGTCGTCGGCCGGGGTTTCCGGGTAGTCCGGCAGCGGATAGCCCTGGTCCTGCAGTTCCTTGATGGCCGCCTTCAGCTGCGGCACCGACGCCGAAATGTTCGGCAGCTTGATGATGTTGGCGTCCGGGGTGGTCGCCAGCTGGCCCAGTTCGGCCAGGTCGTCACTGACCTTCTGTGCATCCGACAGCAGTTCCGGGAACTGCGACAGGATGCGGCCGGACAGCGAGATGTCACGGGTTTCGACCACGATGCCGGCAGTGGCGGTGTAGGCATCGACGATCGGCAGCAGCGACTGGGTGGCCAGGAACGGGGCTTCGTCGGTCAGCGTGTAGAGGATCTTGGACATGGGGGACTTGGACTCTGTAGCAGTGCTCAGGGGAAGGCCGGCGCCAGCGCCGGGCCACGTGCAACCGTGTCGCTTTTCCCTGCCGCCGTCAGGGTGGGCGCGCGGTGGGGAAACCCCTGCATTGTCGCGTTTTCAGCCGCGCGGGGCAAAGCCGCGCCATACGCGGCGGTACTGCACCACTGTGTTGCGCGGCTGGTTAGCTTCCCGCCTGGAACCTGAGGCTTGGTCGGCTAGTTCGACTTCTCGCTCGTGGAGGCACGCACGACCCACTCCGACAATCGCTGCCCCCACTCGGCGCCCATCGGACAGGTCAACGTCTGTGCGCGTTTGCTTCGCCGGAAGCTGCAGACGCGGAATCCTCCAACGACGGCGGCCAGGCTGGCGACTTCATCTGCCGTCGCTGCAGCACCTCGGATGTGCAGCGAACCGGCGCCAGACACGCTGGGTCGAACGTAGACGTCGTACCGGGTGGAACCTCCGTCCGCGCTTGCGTACCCCGACACGGCATATCCGCTGTCCGTGAAGCGCATATCCGGCGTGCTTCCGGACGCAGGCTTCTCAGGTGCATCGCCCTCGTAGATCAAGGCGACTTCCCGACCATCTCGCCTGACGCGGTGCAGGCCGAAGTCGACAGGTGCCTCATAGGTCACGGACATGCCCGTAGGCACGCGAAGACAGGCACCGTATAGAAAGTGGTCGCAGCTGTAGCTCCACAGATCAGCGGGTGCGATTGCGAGGGTGAGTGCAATCCAGCTGAGCATCCTGTCTCCCGACCTGTCCGTATGCGGCTGAGGGTACCCAAGATCCATGTCGAGCGAGTATCGCCCAATAAAAAAGGACGCAGCCTCGCGGCTGCGTCCATCGTGAGTCCTGCCGGGAGAGAGTCGGCAGGACTTACTTGACCTCGAACTCCTGCGGCGTTCCGGCCGCCTTGCCATCGACCATGACCTCGGCGCGGTACTTGCCGGCCGGCCAGCCCTTTGCATTCTTGAACGTGACGTTGGTGGTTTCCGCGCCGCTGGCGTTCAGGGTCGCGGTCTGTTCGCCGGCCACCTGGCCGTCCTGGTAGGTCAGCTTGGCGCCGACATTGACATTGTTGGCGGCGCCGTCGGTCTTGATCGAGACGATGACGTCATCCTTCGGTGCGAACAGTGCAGCCGGTGCGACCGACTTGTCGGCAGCGGCCGTCTTGCCCACGGTAACGGTGGAGACGCTGACCGCAGCGGCTTCGGCCATCGGCGGCGGCGCGCCGGTCATCGGCGCCGGCGCTGCAGGTTCGGCCGGCGCGGTTGCTGCCGGTGCGGCGTTGCTGTCGGTCGATTCTTCCTTCTTCTTGCAACCGACCAGGGCAACGCTGCCCAGCAGGGCGGCGATCAGGGCGGTCTGGAGCGGGGTGGTCTTGATCATTCGGGGTTCCTCCCAGGGGATTGTCGGACGGCGTTCGATCGCCGGCTTACTTCGGCGGCAGCTTCAGGGTCTGGCCCGGGAAGATCTTGTCCGGGTCGTCGAGCACATCGCGATTGGCTTCGAAGATCTTCTTCCAGGCATTGGCGTCGCCCAGGTGCTGCTTGGCGATCTTCGACAGCGAATCTCCCTTCTGCACGGTGTAGGTGCCGCCGCTGACAACCTCGGCGGTGCTGTCCACCGAAGCGCTGACGCCGGAGAAGTCCGCCTTCGGCACCTGCTCGGCGGTACTGTCGACGCTGGCACTGACGCCGGAGAAATCGGCTTTCTTCTCGGTACTCATCCACAACTCCCGTCTGCATGACTACGTGGTTCGCACGTTGCCATGGAGGTTGTTAAATGGGGATGGTGCAGATGTGAAGCCGCCCCCCGGGGCGGCTGAACAATCGGGAAGGCGGGTGCCTGCAAGGTGCCGGCCGGCGGCCGGCACTACCAGTAACCGCCTTCGGGGGTTACTGGCGCAGTTCGCGGTAGGTCGCGGCCGGGGCGGCGATGCCGGGGCTGGCCCGCCAGGGATTGATGTCCAGGCCACCACGGCGGGTATAGCGGGCTTCCACTTCCAGCCACTCCGGCTGGCAGCGCGTGGACACCTCGCTGAAGATCCGCTCAACGCACTGCTCGTGGAACTCGGCGTGCTCGCGGTAGCTGACCAGATAACGCAGCAGGCCGGCGCGGTCGATCTTCGGCCCGCGGTAGCGCAGGCTGACCGTGGCCCAGTCCGGCTGGCCGGTGACCGGGCAGTTGGACTTCAGCAGCGCCGAGACCAGGGTCTCTTCCACCACCTGGCCGGCATCAGCGGCGAGGAAGTCCGCCTGCGGGGGGCCATAGCAGTCGATCTCCACCTCCAGCCCGTCAATCGATTCGCCGAGCGGCGTTTCGCGCAGGCCCGGCAGGCCGAACGCCACATGGACCGGCGCACCGGCACAGGCCGACAGGTCGGCGACGATGCGTGCGCGCAGTGCTTCGGCGGTGTCGATGCGGGTGCTGTTGAGGGAGTTGAGGTACAGCTTGAACGACTTCGATTCGATCAGCCGCGGCGAGGTGCACGGCACCTGCACGGTGGCGACGGCGACCTGCGGCTTGCCGCGCGGGTCGAGCCAGCTCAGCTCGAAGGCGTGCCAGCGGTCGTGACCGACGAATGGCAGCGCCGAATCATCGAGACCGATCTCGGCGCGCGCGCCGCTGCGGGGGATGGGAAACAGCAGGCCGGGATCGTACTGCGACGGGTAACTGACCTCGCGACCGAGGCTGGAATCCTGTGGGGTGTTCATGGGGGTCATTGTATCGCGCCAGAAGCGGGCCTTCGGCCGGGCCGGCCAACGGCGGAGCCCCTCCGTGGTGGTTCAGGGCAGGATCTCGGGTTGGCCGGGAGGGTGGGTTGGCTGGGGGACGCCGTGAATCCGTCCATGGAGGCTCGGTCGCCGCATCCATGCGGCTCACGCCCCCAGTCAACCCACCCTCCCGGCCACGGACAGTTTCCCGCGCCACCACGGGAAAGATCAGGAAAATCAAAATCAAAAGCCGATCCTTCAGACATTCCGGATGTCTGCCATCCACGCATGGCGTGGATCTACCGGCAAGCCACGGGATCGGGTCTAGAGGAAAGCCCCCTGAGTCAGGGGGCGGCCGCGAAGCGGCGGGGGTCTGGAAGCTGGTAAGGGGGGCCCACGGTTCGCGCAGCGAACTGTGGGAGCGACAGCGCGCATGCGATGTCGCGCACCCAGGGCTGCAAGCCCTGCCGGAAACCCTCAGCCCGCAGGAGTGCCCGCACCGTGCAGGTAGTCCAGGCTCACCTGCAGCAACGCCCGCAGCCCGACATCCAGCGCCTTCTCATCCAGCAGGAACTTCGGCGAATGGTTGGCCGGCGCCGTCGCCGGGTCGATGCCCACGCTGGTCGAACCCACGAAGAAGAACATGCCCGGCACTTCCTTCGCGTACAGCGAGAAGTCTTCCGCGCCCATCTGCAGCGGCGGCTCGTACACGTTGTCCTTGCCCACCACCGCCTGCAGGCTCGGCAGCATCTTCGCGGTCAGCGCCGGGTCGTTCACCGTGGCCGGGTTGCCTTCCGACTCGTAGATGTCGGTCACTGCCTTCGCGCCGTGCGCGGCAGCAGTGTGCTCGGCCACGTTGCGCAGGTCGGCGAAGATCTGCTGGCGCATGCCTTCGTCGAAGGTGCGGATGGTGCCCACCATCTCTACTTCATCGGGAATGATGTTGTAGCGGATGCCACCGTTGATCGCGCCGAAGGTCAGCACCGCCGGCTGCTTGGACAGGTTGGCGCGGCGGCTGACGATGGTCTGCGCGGTGCCGACCAGATCGGCGGTGGCCACGATCGGGTCCACGCCATTCCACGGTGCCGAACCGTGCGTCTGGCGGCCGATCACCTTGATCCCGAAACGGTCCGAGGCGGCCATCAGCGGGCCGCCGCGCACTGCGATCTGCCCTGCCTGCACACTGGAGAACACATGCAGGCCGAACACCGCCTCCGGCTTGAAGTCGGCAAACAATCCTTCCTTCAACATCAGTGCCGCACCGCCCTCTTCCGGCGGCGGTGCGCCCTCCTCGGCCGGCTGGAAGATCAGCATCACCTGGCCCGGCAGGTCCTTCTTCATCGACACCAGCGCTTCGGCCACGCCGAGCAGGGTGGCGGTGTGCGCATCATGGCCGCAGGCATGCATCACGCCCACGGTCTGGCCACGGTACTGGTCGGTGGCCTTGGAGGCGAACGGCAGGCCGGTCTGCTCGGTCACCGGCAACGCATCCATATCCGCACGCAGCGCGATCTTCGGGCCCGGCTTGCCGCCTTCGATGATCGCCACCACGCCGTGATGGGCGATGCCGGTCTTCGGCTTCAGGCCCATCGCACGCAGGCGCTTGGCGACCTCGGCCGAGGTGCGCGCCTCGCGGTTGGACAGCTCCGGGTGCTGGTGGAAATCGCGGCGCCATTCAACCACCCGGGCCTGCAGCCGCTGTGCGGCGGCGGTCACTTCCGGGCGCTGCCCGTCCTGGGCATGGGCAAGCGCCGGCAGGGCCAGCAACAGGGCGGACAACAGCAGCGAACGGCGCATCGCAATCTCCACGGCAAGGGGTTCCAGCTGAATGTAGGGCAACACTGCCGCTACGGGAACCTCCGCGGCTGGATCCGGTCTTAGCGCCCGTCCCATCCGTCATGCAGGAAACGTGATGTGGCACAGGTATGCTTTGCGCATTGCCCCCGGGGTCCCGCCCGGTCCAGCCCTCTTGGAGTCCTCGTAATGTCACGTGTTTGGAAGATCGTGCTGCTGGTCGTGGCGGTACTGGTGCTGGCCGTGGTCGGCCTGCGCGTCGTCGGCGGAGGCAAGGACAAGGCTGGAAAACCCGCTGCGGGCGCACGCCAGGGCGGCGAAGACCCGGATGCCGGTCCGGTGCCGGTGACCGTGGTCGACGCCACGCGCCAGGACGTGCCGGTGTACGCCAGCGCGCTGGGCACGGTGACGGCGATGAACACGGTCACCGTCAGCCCGCAGGTGGGCGGCCAGCTGATGAGCCTCAATTTCCGCGAAGGCCAGGAAGTGAAGCAGGGTGACGTGCTGGCGGTGATCGATCCGCGCACCGCCCAGGCCAGCTATGACCAGGCGGCGGCGGCCAAGCGCCAGAACGAAGCCCTGCTGGCGACCGCACGCTCCAACTTCCAGCGCTCGAACGCGCCGGAGTATCGCCAGTACGTTGCCAAGACCGATCTGGATACACAGCGAAACCAAGTGGCACAGTACGAAAGCGCGGTGGCCGCCAACGAGGCCAGCATGCGCTCGGCACAGGTGCAGCTGCAGTACACCAAGGTCACCGCACCGATCTCCGGCATTGCCGGCATCCGCGCGGTCGACGCCGGCAACGTGGTCAACGCCGGTACCGCGCTGGTCACGCTGACCCAGATCCATCCGATCCACGTGCTGTTCAACCTGCCCGAGCGCCAGCTCGGCGACGTGCGCCAGGCGCAGGCGGCCGGCACCGTGCCGGTGGCCGCGCTGGACCGCGCCGATTCGCATGTGCTCTCCGGCGACGGCAAGCTGGACGTGGTCGACAACCTGATCAGCGCCGACAGCGGCACGTTCAAGGCCCGCGCAATCTTCGACAACGCCGACAACGGGCTGTGGCCGGGCCAGTTCGTCAACGTGCGCATGCAGCTGCGTACGATCGGTGGCGGCGTGGTCATCCCGACCCAGGCGGTGCTGCGTGGCCCGGATGGCGAGTACGTCTACATCGTGCAGGGCGACAACACGGTAAAGATGCAGACCGTGCGCAGCGGCGTGGAAGTGGGCGACAGCCAGGTGCAGATCGCCGAAGGCCTGAAGGGTGGCGAGCGCGTGGTCAGCGAAGGCCAGTTCCGCCTCAAGCCGGGCAGCAAGGTCACCGCGTTGAAGCCGGGCGAAACGCCGGCCGCGCCGACCGAGGCCGAACTGAAGGCCGCCGAGCAGAAGAACGGTGGCGGCGGTGGCCGTCGTGGTGGTGGCCCGCGCTGAGCGCAGGCCACTGACCTCTCCCGCGCCGGCATCCCCGCCGGCGCTGCCAATGAAGTGCCAGCAAGGATCAGTCCGTGGGCTTTTCGACGATCTTCATCCGCCGCCCCATCGCCACCTCGCTGTTGATGGCGGGGCTGTTGCTGCTGGGCATCCTCGGTTACCGCAAGCTGCCGGTGTCGGCGCTGCCGGAAATCGATGCACCCAGCCTGGTGGTTACCACCCAGTACCCCGGCGCCAATGCCACCACCATGGCTTCGCTGGTCACCACGCCACTGGAGCGCCAGTTCGGGCAGATCTCCGGGCTGGAGCTGATGACCTCCGACTCCTCGGCCGGGTTGTCGACGATCATCCTGCAGTTCTCGATGGACCGCGACATCGACATCGCCGCGCAGGACGTGCAGGCGGCGATCCGCCAGGCCACCCTGCCCTCGTCGCTGCCCTACCAGCCGGTCTACAACCGGGTGAACCCGGCCGACGCGGCCATCGTCACCCTGAAGCTGACCTCCGACACGCGCCCGCTGCGCGACGTCAACAACTACGCCGACTCGATCCTGGCCCAGCGCCTGTCGCAGGTGCAGGGCGTGGGCCTGGTCTCGATCGCCGGCAACGTGCGCCCGGCGGTACGCATCCAGGTCAACCCGGCGCAGCTGTCGAACATGGGCCTGACCCTGGAACAGCTGCGCAGCGCGCTGACCCAGGCCAATGTCAACGCGCCCAAGGGTTCGTTGAACGGCAAGACCCAGTCCTACAGCATCGGCACCAACGACCAGCTGGCCAGTGCCGCCGAGTACCGCGACACCATCATCAGTTACAAGAACGGCCGCCCGGTGCGGTTGTCCGACGTGGCCGACGTGGTCGATGGCGTGGAGAACGACCAGCTGGCCGCCTGGGCCGATGGCAAGCCGGCGGTACTGCTGGAAGTGCGCCGCCAGCCCGGCGCCAACATCGTGCAGACCGTCGAGCGCATCCGCGCGATCCTGCCGCAGCTGCAGGGCGTGCTGCCGGCCGACGTGCACCTGGAGATCTTCAACGACCGCACCGAGACCATCCGCGCCTCGGTGCATGAAGTGCAGTTCACCCTGATCCTCACCATTGGCCTGGTGGTGGCGGTGATCTTCGTGTTCCTGCGCAGGTTGTGGGCCACGATCATCCCGTCGGTGGCGGTGCCGCTGTCGCTGGCCGGCACCTTCGCGGTAATGGCGTTTGCCGGCATGTCGCTGGACAACCTTTCGCTGATGGCGCTGGTGGTGGCCACCGGCTTCGTGGTCGACGATGCGATCGTGATGATCGAGAACATCGTGCGCTACATCGAGCAGGGCAAGAGTGGCAAGGAAGCGGCCGAAATCGGTGCGCGCCAGATCGGCTTCACCGTGCTGTCGCTGACCGTCTCGCTGGTGGCGGTGTTCCTGCCGCTGCTGCTGATGCCCGGCGTCACCGGACGCCTGTTCCATGAGTTCGCGTGGGTGCTGAGCATCGCCGTGGTGCTGTCGATGCTGATCTCGCTGACGCTCACCCCGATGATGTGCGCCTACCTGCTCAAGCCTGATGCCCTGCCCGAGGGCGAGGACGCGCATGAGCGCGCAGCGGCCGCCGGCAAGCAGAACCTGTGGACGCGCACCGTCGGCCTGTACGAGCACAGCCTGGACTGGGTGCTGGGCCACCAGCGCCTGACCCTGGCCGTGGCCGGCGGCGCGCTGGTGCTGACCGTGCTGCTGTACGTGCTGATTCCCAAGGGCCTGCTGCCCGAGCAGGACACCGGCCTGATCACCGGCGTGGTGCAGGCCGACCAGAACATCGCCTTCCCGCAGATGGAGCAGCGCACCAAGCAGGTGGCCGAAGCGCTGCGCCACGATCCGGACGTGACCGGCGTGTCGGCCTTCATCGGTGCCGGCAGCATGAACCCCACGCTCAACCAGGGCCAGCTGTCGATCGTGCTGAAGGAACGCAGCCAGCGCGATGGCCTGGACGAGATCCTGCCGCGCCTGCAGAAGGCGGTGGCCGGTATTCCGGGCGTGGCGCTGTACCTGAAGCCGGTGCAGGACGTGACCCTGGATACCCGTGTGGCCGCCACCGAGTACCAGTACTCGCTGTCGGACGTGGATTCGGCGACGGTGGCCACCCAGGCCACGCGCCTGACCGAAGCGCTGCGCCAGCGCCCGGAACTGGCCGACGTCGACAACAACCTGTCCAACCAGGGCCGCGCGCTTGAGCTGAACATCGACCGAGACAAGGCCAGCGTGCTGGGCGTGCCGATGCAGACCATCGATGACACGCTCTACGATGCGTTCGGCCAGCGCCAGATCTCGACCATCTTCACCGAGCTCAACCAGTACCGCGTGGTGCTGGAAGTGGCACCGGAGTTCCGCACCAGCACCGCGCTGATGGAACAGCTGGCCGTGGCCTCCAACGGTGCCGGCGCGTTGACCGGCACCAATGCCACCAGCTTCGGCCAGGTCACCTCGTCCAACTCATCCACCGCCACCGGCATCGGCGCGCAGAACACCGGCATCACCGTCGGCGCCGGCAACATCATCCCGCTGTCGGCGTTGGCCGAAGGCAAGGTGAGCAGCGCGCCGCTGGTGGTGAGCCACCAGCAGCAGCTGCCGGCAGTGACCGTCTCGTTCAACGTGGCACCGGGCTATTCGCTGTCCGAGGCCGTGCGTGCGATCCAGGAGACCAAGGACAGCCTGGACATGCCCACCCACCTGCATGCCGAGTTCATCGGCAAGGCCGCCGAATTCACCGGCAGCCAGACCGATGTGGTGTGGCTGCTGCTGGCCTCGCTGGTGGTGATCTACATCGTGCTGGGCGTGCTGTACGAGAGCTACATCCATCCGATCACGATCATCTCCACGCTGCCGCCGGCCGGTGTCGGTGCGCTGCTTGCGTTGATGCTGTGCGGGTTGAGCCTGTCGGTGGATGGCATCGTCGGCATCGTGCTGCTGATCGGCATCGTCAAGAAGAACGGCATCATGATGGTTGACTTCGCGATCGAGGCACGTCGGGCCGGTGCCAACGCGCATGAAGCGATCCGTCGCGCCTGCCTGCTGCGCTTCCGCCCGATCATGATGACCACCGCCGCCGCCATGCTCGGCGCGCTGCCACTGGCACTGGGCACCGGCATCGGCTCGGAACTGCGCCGCCCGCTGGGCATCGCCATCGTCGGCGGCCTGCTGCTGTCGCAGCTGGTGACCCTGTACACCACGCCGGTGATCTACCTGTACATGGAGCGCTTCTCCGAGTGGCTGGCCCGCCGCCGCGAACAGCGTGCGCCGCGCAACGGTTCGCTGCAGGAGCCGCAGGCATGATCCACGCCCCGCTGCTGCGGGGGGCCGCACGATGAACCTGTCCGGCCCCTTCATCCGCCGCCCGATCGGCACCGCACTGCTGGCCATCGGCCTGTTCATGGTCGGCCTGATCTGCTACCTGCGCCTGGGCGTGTCGGCACTGCCGAACATCGAGATCCCGGTGATCTTCGTGCACGCCAGCCAGTCCGGCGCCGATGCAGCCACCATGGCGACCACGGTCACCGCACCGCTGGAGCGCCACCTGGGCCAGCTGCCGGGCATCGACCGCATGCGCTCGTCGAGCTCGGAAGGCAGCTCGCTGGTGTTCATGATCTTCCAGAGCGGTCACAACATCGATTCGGCGGCGCTGGACGTACAGACCGCGATCAACTCGGCGCAGGCCGACCTGCCCTCGGGCATGGGCTCGCCGATGTACCAGAAGGCGAACCCCAACGATGACCCGGTGATCGCCATCGCGCTGACCTCGCAGACGCAGTCGGCCGACGAGCTGTACAACGTTGCCGACTCGCTGCTGGCGCAGCGCATCCGCCAGATCAGCGGCGTCGCCTCGGTCGACATCGCCGGTGCCTCGACGCCGGCCGTGCGCGTGGACGTCAACCTGCGCCTGATGAACGCCCTCGGCCTGACCGCCGATGACCTGCGCAACGCCGTGCGCGCGGCCAATGTGACCTCGCCCACCGGCTTCCTCAGCGACGGCAACACCACCACCGCGATCATCGCCAATGATTCGGTGGCGCGTGCGGCCGACTTCGCCGACCTGGTGGTCAAGACCCAGGGCGATGGCCGGGTGATCCGCCTGAAGGACATCGCCAACGTCTACGACGGCCAGCAGGACGCCTACCAGGCGGCCTGGTTCGACCACAAGCCGGCGGTGGTGATGTACGTGTTCACCCGTGCCGGCGCCAACATCGTGGAGACCGTGGACCGGGTCAAGGCACAGATCCCGACCCTGCGCGACTACCTGCAGCCGGGCACCACGATGACGCCGTACTTCGACCGTACGCCGACCATCCGTTCCTCGCTGCATGAAGTGCAGATCACCCTGCTGATCAGCCTGGCGATGGTGGTGTTGACCATGGCGCTGTTCCTGCGCCGGCTGGCACCGACGCTGATCGCCGCGGTGACCGTGCCGCTGTCGCTGGCCGGTGCCGCACTGGTGATGTACGTGATGGGCTTCACCCTGAACAACCTGAGCCTGCTGGCGCTGGTGATCGCGATCGGCTTCGTGGTCGACGATGCCATCGTGGTGATCGAGAACATCATGCGCCACCTCGACGAGGGCATGCCGCGCATGCAGGCGGCGCTGACCGGCGCACGCGAGATCGGCTTTACCATCGTCTCGATCACCGCCTCGCTGGTGGCGGTATTCATCCCGCTGCTGTTCGCCAGCGGCATGATGGGCGCGTTCTTCCGCGAATTCACCGTCACCCTGGTGGCGGCCATCGTGGTCTCGATGATCGTCTCGCTGACGCTGACCCCGGCGCTGTGCAGCCGCTTCCTCAGCGCGCACGACCACGCGGCGCCGCCGTCGCGGTTCGGCCGCTGGCTCGATGCCGGCCACGAGCGCATGCTGCGCATCTACACCGTGTTCCTCGACTTCTCGCTGCGCCACGCGCTGCTGATGTCGTTGACCCCGTTGATCCTGATCGGCGTCACCGTGTTCCTGTTCGGTGCAGTGAAAAAGGGTGCGTTCCCGCCGCAGGACACCGGCCTGATCTGGGGCCGCGCCAACTCCAGCGCCACCGTCTCCTTCGAGGACATGGTCGCCCGCCAGCGGCGCATCACTGACATGCTGATGGCCGACCCGGCGGTGAAGACCGTGGGCGTACGCCTGGGCAGCGGCCGCCAGGGCTCCAGCGCGCAGTTCAACATCGAGCTGAAATCGCGCAGCGACGGCCGCCGCGAAACCACCGCGCATGCGCTGGCGCGGTTGAGCGCCAAGGCCGACCGCTACCCGGACCTGCAGCTGCGCCTGCGTGCGATCCAGGACCTGCCCAGCAACGATGGTGGTGGCTCCAGCCAGGGTGCGCAGTACCGTATCTCGCTGCAGGGCAACGACCTGGCCGCGCTGCAGGAATGGCTGCCCAAGCTGCAGGCGGAACTGAAGAAGAACCCGAAACTGCGCGACGTCGGCACCGATGTCGACAACGCCGGCCTGCGCCAGAACATCCAGATCGACCGCGCAAAGGCCGCGCGCCTGGGCATCACCGTCGGCGCCATCGACGGCGCGCTGTACGGGGCGTTCGGCCAGCGCCAGATCTCGACCATCTACTCGGACATCAACCAGTACAGCGTGGTGGTCAACGCCCTGCCGTCGCAGACGGCCACCCCGGCGGCGCTGGATGAGGTGTACGTGCGGGCGCGCAACGGCGACATGGTGCCGATCACCGCAGTGGCCACCCAGATTCCGGGGCTGGCACCGTCGCAGATCACCCATGAAAACCAGTACACGACGATGGATCTGAGCTACAACCTGGCTCCGGACGTGAGCATGGGCGAGGCCAAGGCGATCATCGACGCGACCGTGGCGGGCATGCGCATGCCGGGCGACATCCGCCTGGCCGATGATGCAGGCTTCGGATTCAACTCCGACCCCAGCGACATGCTGATCCTGGTGCTGGCCGCGATCCTGACCGTGTACCTGGTGCTGGGCATGCTCTACGAGAGCCTGATCCACCCGGTCACCATCCTGTCCACGCTGCCCGCAGCGGGCGTGGGTGCGCTGCTGGCCTTGTTCGGCACCAACACCGAGCTGTCGGTGATCTCGATGATCGCGCTGGTGCTGCTGATCGGCATCGTCAAGAAGAACGCGATCATGATGATCGACTTCGCGCTGGTGGCGCAGCGCGAGCACGGGCTGGCGCCCCGCGACGCCGCCCGCGAGGCCAGCATCGTGCGCTTCCGCCCGATCATGATGACCACCATGGTGGCGATCCTGGCGGCCGTGCCGCTGGCGATCGGCCTCGGCGAAGGCTCCGAACTGCGGCGCCCTCTGGGCATCGCGATGATCGGCGGCCTGCTGTTCTCGCAGAGCCTGACCCTGCTCAGCACGCCGGCGCTGTACGTGATCTTCTCGTGCCTGGCCGAACGCTGGCGGGCACGTCGCGCACGCAAGCGCGAGGCGAAGCTGCTCAAGCGCGCGCAACGGGCCTAGCCCGGTAGAGCCGTCCGCCGGCCGGCTTCCCCGGCGCATCTGCCGGCCAGCGACCGGCACTACCATGGTTGCGAAGAGTGGGTGCGGACCGTTGGTCCGCACTGCATATTTCACGCGCAGCCCGCAATAATGGTGGCAGATCCTTCCACCGAGCCTGCATGTCCGCCCGACAATCCCGTCTCAGCCGCCTGTGGGCCCACGAGAAGGCCAGTTACGGCCTGCGGGTGTTCATCGCCCTCACGGCAGCGGTGGCCGCGTGCTGGCAGCTGGATGCGCTGACCGCCCTGCCCGGCGTGTTCCTGGGCATCATCGCCAGCGCCATCGCCGAGACCGATGACAACTGGTGGGGCCGGACCAAGGCCGTGGCGCTTTCGCTGCTGTGCTTCTGCATCGCGGCGGCCTCGGTGATCTGGCTGTTCCCGTGGCCGTGGATCTTCATCGGTGCGCTGGCACTGTCCACCTTCGGCCTGACCCTGCTCGGTGCGCTCGGCGAGCGCTATGCGTCCATTGCCCAGGCCACGGTGACGCTGGCCATCTACACCATGATCGGCCTGGAGCAGCATGGCGCGCGCGACCTGCACAGCGCACTGGACGCCGTCAGCCACCTGCTGGCCGGTGCGGTCTGGTATGGCCTGCTGTCGATCCTGTGGACCGCACTGTTCGCCAACCGGCCGGTGCGCGAGCGCGTGGCACGGCTGTACCAGGAACTGGGCCGCTACCTGCAGTTGAAAGCCGCCCTGTTCGAACCGGTGCGCGAGGCCGACCTGCAACGCCGCCAGCTCGACCTGGCCGAGCAGAACCGGCGTGTCGTCGGCGCGCTGAACGAGGCCAAGACCGCGATCCTGGCCCGCTTCGGCCGTTCCGGCCGGCCCGGCGTGAACTCCGGCCTGTACCTGCGCCTGTACTACATGGCGCAGGATTTCCACGAACGCGCCAGTTCTTCGCACTACCCGTACGGCGCGCTGGTCGATGCCTTCTTCCACAGCGACGTGCTGTACCGCTGCCAGCGCCTGCTCGATCTGCAGGGCCAGGCCTGCGCGCGGCTGGGCGAGGCGATCCGCCTGCGCCGCCCGTTCGTGTATGGCGAGAACAACCAGCAGGCCGGGCGCGACCTGGCCGATGCACTGGCCTACCTGCGTGACCAGCAGCGGCCACAGTGGCAGCGCCTGCTCGGTTCGCTGGACCTGCTGGTGCACAACCTGCGCAGCATCGAGCGCCGCCTGCTCGACGCCGAACGCTCCGAGGCCAGCCTCGACAACGTCGATACCCGCCTGCGCGACAGCAACCCGCATACGCTGCGCGAGATGGGCGTGCGCCTGCGCCAGCAGCTCACGCCCGGCTCGGTGCTGTTCCGCCACGGCCTGCGCATGGCCCTGGCACTGATCGCAGGCTTTGCAGCGATCCGCCTGTTCAATGCGCAGAACGGTTCATGGGTGCTGCTGACCATCGTGTTCGTGTGCCGGCCCAACTTCGGCGCCACCCGCCAACGCCTGGCCCAGCGCATCGTCGGCACGCTCGCCGGCCTGGTGCTGACCTGGGCACTTCTGCAGCTGTTCCCGCAGCTGCACGTGCAGCTGCTGATTGCCCTGCTATCGGCGCTGCTGTTCTTCTTCACCCGCACCGACCGCTACCTGGTGGCGTCGGCGGCGATCACGGTGATGGCACTGACCTGCTTCAACCTGATCGGCGATGGCTTCGTGCTGATCGTGCCGCGCATGGTCGACACCGTGCTGGGCTGCGCGATCGCAGCGGCGGCGGCGTTCCTGATCCTGCCCGACTGGCAGGGCCGCCAGCTGCACCTTGTTCTGGCGCGCGTGCTGGACACCGCCGCACGTTACCTGGACTCGGTGCTGGGCCAGTACCGCAGCGGCATGCGCGACGACCTGGCCTACCGCATCGCCCGCCGCGACATGCACAACGCCGACGCGGCGCTGTCCACCGCGCTGTCGAACATGCTGCGCGAGCCCGGCCACGTGCGCCGCAACCTCGATGCCGGCTTCCACTTCCTGGCCCTGTCCAACACCCTGCTCGGCCACCTGTCGGCCCTGGGTGCGCATCGCGACCAGGTGGACAGCTACGCCGGCGATCCGCTGGCATTGGCCGCCGGTGATCGCGTGCGCAAGGCACTGCAGCAGCTGGCGACGGCGCTGACCGCACGGCAGCCGGTCGCAGAGGACGACAACGATGCGGATCGCGCGGTCGCCGCCGAGCTGGAGCAGATCGACGAGGCGATGCCACCGAAGCTGCAGCTGATCCGCACGCAGATGGCGCTGGTGCTGCGCCTGCTGCCGAAGGTACGGGCGGCGGCCAATGCGGCGGTGACCAGCCTGACCTGATCCCTCACCGCTGAATCGGGCATGCCATCCACGCATGGCGTGTATCCACCGCGCCGCGTGCAACAACGCGTTGCGCCCTGCGCTGCATTCCGATCACACCGCCGGATCGATACTGGGGCCCCCCCCTGCCCTGGATGTCCCCATGAAGATCGAACTCGGCGGCCACACCGCACTGGTCACCGCTTCCACCGCCGGCATCGGCCTGGCGATCGCACAGGGCCTGGCTGCGGCCGGGGCCACGGTGGTCCTCAACGGCCGCAGTGCCGACAGCATTGAACGCGCACGCCAGCACCTGCTCTCTACGGTACCGGGTGCCCATGTGCTTGGTGTCGCGGCTGACCTCTCGGATGCGGCCGGTGCCGAAACGCTGCTGGCCGGCCTGCCCAAGGTCGACATCCTGGTCAACAACGCCGGCATCTTCGGCCCCGAGGACTTCTTCGAGACCGACGACGCCACCTGGGAGCGCTACTGGCAGACCAACGTGATGTCCGGCGTACGCCTGTCGCGTGCGCTGCTGCCGGCGATGGTCGATGCCGGCTGGGGCCGCGTGCTGTTCATTTCCTCCGAATCGGCGCGCAACATCCCGGCCGACATGATCCACTACGGGGTCAGCAAGACCGCGCAGCTGTCGTTGTCGCGCGGCCTGGCCAAGCGCGTGGCCGGCAGTGGCGTCACCGTCAATGCCGTACTGCCCGGTCCGACGCTCTCTGACGGTTTCGCCGCGATGTTTGAAGATGAACGCCAGCGCAGCGGCAAGCCGCTGGAACAGATCGGCCGCGAGTTCGTGATGGAGCATCGCCCCTCCTCGGTGATCCAGCGTGCCGCCACGGTCGAGGAAGTGGCCAACATGGTGGTCTACCTGGCCTCGCCGCAGGCCTCGGCCACCTCCGGCGCAGCGCTGCGCGTGGATGGCGGCGTGGTCGACGACATCGTCTGAGACCGCTGGAGGTGTGCGGACCAACGGTGCGCACCCACAGGTCCGCACCCACCGTCGTGGGGCTTCAGTAGATCCACGCCATGCGTGGATGCATCCGGCCATGGTCCCGGCGGATAGGCAGGAATGCTAGGCTGCGCCGGTCAAGGAGGCTCCATGTCCGGTCACAACCAGTTCGCCCTGCTGCGCCAGCGCCGTTTCCTGCCGTTCTTCGTGGTCCAGGCGCTCGGTGCATTCAATGACAACGTCTACCGGCAGGCGATCATCAGCATGCTGCTGTTCATGGCCGTGCCGGAGGAAGAACTGGGGCTGTACGCCACGCTGGCACCGGCCATCTTCATCCTGCCGTACTTCCTGTTCTCGGCACTGGCCGGGCAGATTGCCGACAAGCTGGAAAAATCGCGGCTGATCGTGATCACCACCACCATGGAGATCGTGATCATGTCGCTGGCCGCCACCGGCTTCCTGACCCAGAGCCTGCCGGTGCTGCTGATCGCACTGTTCTGCACCGGCATGCAGTCGACCCTGTTCGGCCCGGTGAAGTACTCGGTGCTGCCGTCGGTGCTCAGGCCCGAAGAACTGACCGGTGGCAACGGCCTGGTCGAGATGGGCACATCGATGTCGATCCTGTCCGGCATGATCGTCGGCGGCCTGGTGTTCACCGTGGCCGGCAGCCACGGCACGGTGGTGGCGGCGTGCGCGATCATCGGCCTGGCCATCTGCGGCAACATCGCCGCGCGGCTGATTCCCAAGGTCGACGCCGGCGACCCGAACCTGAAGATCAACTGGAATCCGCTGCCGGAATCGCTGGCGGTGCTGCGCATGGCGCGCCAGCAGAAGGCGGTGCGCAACGCGATCCTGGGCGTGTCCTGGTTCTGGTTCGTCGGTACCGTGCTGACCTCGCAGCTGCCGGCCTACGCGGTGACCAACCTGGGCGGCGAGCCGACCCTGTACATCTTCGCGCTCGCCCTGTTCTCGGTCGGCACCGGCGTCGGCTCACTGCTGTGCGAAAAGCTGTCGGCACGCACGGTGGAAATCGGCCTGGTGCCGCTGGGTGCGTTCGGCATGACCGCGTTCCTGCTTGACCTGTACTTCGCCCGCAGCGGCGAGGCCACCGTGCACGGGCTGACCGTCGGCACCTTCCTGCAGCAGCCCGGCAGTCTCCGCATCGTCATCGACCTGGTCGGCATCGGCCTGTTCACCGGCATCTTCGTGGTGCCGCTGTTCGCGCTGATCCAGAGCCGCACGCCGAAGGCACAGATGTCACGCGTGTTCGCCGCGCTGAATATCCAGAACTCCGGCTTCATCGTGGCCGCCGCCCTGCTGTCACTGGCCGCGCACAAGCTGCTGCACTGGACCATTCCGCAGCAGTTCCTGGCGCTGGCCATCGCCAATGCGCTGGTGGCGATCTACATCTTCACCATCGTCCCCGAATTCCTGATGCGTTTCCTCAGCTGGGTGATGGTGCGCACCCTGTACCGGCTGCGCCCGCACGGCATCGAGGCCAATGTGCCCGACGAGGGTGCTGCGCTGCTGGTCTGCAACCATGTCAGCTACATGGACGCGCTGATCCTGTCGGCGACGATCCCGCGCCCGGTGCGCTTCGTCATGTACTACAGGATCTTCAACATCCCGGTGATGCGCTGGATCTTCCGCACCGCCAAGGCCATCCCGATCGCCGGTGCGCGCGAAGATCCGGCATTGATGCAGCGCGCGTTCGACGAGATCGATGCCGCGCTGGCCGAGGGCGAGCTGGTCTGCATCTTCCCGGAAGGCGCACTGACCAGCGACGGCACCATGGCGCCGTTCAAGTCCGGCGTCGAGAAGATCCTCGAACGGCGGCCGGTGCCGGTGGTGCCGATGGCGCTGCGTGGCATGTGGTCGAGCATGTGGAGCCGCCGCGACAGCCGCCTCGGGCGCATGCGCGTGCCGCGCCGCTTCCGCGCCACCATCGAGGTCGTGGCGGCACCGGCCGTGGACGGCCGCAGCACCGACGCCCCTGCGCTGGAAGCCCAGGTGCGCGCCCTGCGCGGGGATCACGCCTGACGTCGCCGGCCCGCCAGGCTGGCCCGGCGACCTCCCCGCATACGCCACCGTCCAGTGGAGAACACGTCATGCCGTGCATGTAAACGCATACATGCAACGCCGGTTGCGGTAGATTACGCACCCACAGGGGGGAGGCCCGGCCAATGCATCGTGGCCGGCCACCAAGGAATGGAGTCTCGCTTTGAATCAACCACCACCGCTCAGCCGTCCGGTCTACATCCCCAACCATCTGGTCTGGGCGATCCTGACGACGCTGTTCTGCTGCCTGCCGTTGGGCGTGGTGTCGATCGTCTACGCTTCCCAGGTCGATGGCCGCCGCGCGGCCGGCGACCTGCCGGGGGCGTATAGCGCGTCGCGCAAGGCGGGCTGGTGGGCGGTGGCTTCGGCCGTGACCCTGCCGGTCCTGTTGCTGTTGTGGTTCGGGCTGTTCGGCGGCTTGGCCGTACTGGGCGCTCTTTCCGACCAATGATTCACAACCACCACCCATCAAGGAGCTTGAACCCATGAACACCGCTACTCCGCAGGTCCCGAACAACCTGGTCTGGGCCATCCTGACCACCCTGTTCTGCTGTCTGCCGGCCGGCATCGTCTCGATCGTCTACGCCGCACAGGTCAACGGCAAGCTGGCTGCGGGCGACATCGCTGGCGCCCAGGATTCGGCCGCCAAGGCCAAGAAGTGGGCCATCTGGTCGGCCATTGCCTGGGTCGTGGTGGTCGTGCTGTACGTGCTGTTCTTCGTTGTGCTCGGCGGCATGGGCGCGATGAGCAACAGCGGCTACTGATACGCCTGGACGGATCCGGCGCCTGCGCCGGATCCGTTGTTGCATGTCCGCGCTACCCGCCCGTTCCCGACTCGCCCGCTGGGCGCCGCTGCTGGTCTCCGCCGGCCTGGCCTTGGGTGCCACGGTGGTGCTGCGCAACGTCAATCCGTATGTTGCCGGCAATCCCTTGCCGAGCTGCCCGCTGTACGCGCTGACCGGCCTGTACTGCCCGGGCTGTGGCAGCACGCGCTGCCTGTATTCGCTGGTCCATTTCGACCTTCCGGGCGCGATGGCGATGAACCCATTGCTGGTCATCAGCCTGCCGTTCCTGCTGCTGATGCTGCTGAACATCGCCGGCATCCGCCCGCGCGTGCTCGACCCGCTGATGCGGGTGCTGGCCAATCCCGTGTTCTGGCTCTGGGTGCTGCCCGGGTATGCGCTGCTGCGCAACCTGCCGTGGGCGCCGTTCACCGCGCTGGCACCGATCTAGGTTTCCAGCCAACGGCGCAGCCCCTCGTGGTGGGCGGCGTTTCAAAGCAGAAGCCTTGGGGTTGGCCGGGCGGGATGGGTTTGCGGTGGACGCCGTGAATCCGTCCATGGAGGCTTGGCCGCGGCATCCATGCCGCGGACACCCCCGCAAACCCATCCCACCCGGCCACGGACAGTTTCCGTGTGCGTCCACCACGGAAAAGAAAAAAATCAAAAGCGGAAGCGGATCGCTTCGCTCTGCATCCACGCATGGCGTGGATCTACCGTGTCGACCAAGGTCGACACCTACCAACAGCCGCCGGAATCTGTCGGGGGTGGGGCGGTGTGGGGCTGCAGGACCGATGGCGACATGGATGGCGCCATCGAGCCCCCAGGGGTGAGGGCGCTTTGCTTGCGAAGCACTGCTTCGCAAGCGCCCGAACGCACAGCCGCCAGCGGCTGGGCCGGTCTGGGGGTTTACGGCGTGTCCTGCAGCCCCACACCGCCCCGCCCAACCCTCAGCAATCCAGAGCTGCCGTTGCTGTTGCTTCTGCAGGTGCAGGGCTGCAAGCCCTGCAAAAGCCACTACGTCACCCAGCCTGCAATCACCAGCAGGGCGAGGATCGCCAGCCACAGCAGCAGCATCCGCCACACCAGGCTCATCGCATCGCGCAGGTCCGGCAGCCGTTGCCACACCGGCAGCAGCCCCGCCTCGGTGTAGTCGTGCGCATCCTCGCGCAGCTCGGCATTGACGCTGGCACGCGCCACCGCTCCCAGGAAGCCGATGTTCCCGGCCAGGCGCTCGCCATGGGCCTGGCGCCAGGCCTTCCACGCCGTATCGAAGTTGCCCACCAGCGCCATCGAGAACGCCATCAGCTGCGCCACCGGCCATTCGATCCAACCCAGCAGGCGCTGCGCCAGCGCCAGCGGTTCCACCGGCACGCGGGCGCGCATCGGGCTTTCGGCCATCAGCGCCAGCAGCCGGTAACCCAGCGCACCGGCCGGCCCCAGCAGCAGGAACCAGAACAACACCGCAAACCAGCGCCGCAACGCATTGAGCACCGTTGCTTCGACCAGCGACGGCACGTCCTCGCGCAGGCTGCCACCGGCCGCCTGCAGGTTGCGCACCGCCGCCTGCCGCGTCGCGGCATCGTCAGCGTCGATGATCGCTTCGATATCGCGGTCCAGGTCGCGCGGTCCCCAGCACCATGCCAGCACCACCACGCCCAGCAGCAGTGACGGCAGGCCGAACAGCACCCCGCGCAGCAGCCAGGCCAGCAGGGCCATCAGCAGCAGCGGCGGCAGCAGGGCCAGGGCCACGCCTGCGGGGCTCTGCCAGGCCTTGCCACCCCGGGCATCCAGCCAACCCAGCCAGCGCCGGAAGCCGTCGAAACGGCGCAGCGAGGCAGCAGCGGCCGGGGCGACATGGCCCAGGGCCAGCGCCACCAGCACGGCAGCCAGAGTGGTGAACATGGCGGGTCTCCCTACGAAACAGAACGCTCGCGCCGCTACCTTACCTGTCGCAGCGGCGCCCTCAGCGGTGAACCGGACTCTAACCCGGGCCGTGTTCAGGTGGCGGCAATACAGCCGCCGCGCCTGGCCCGCTTCAGCCCTTCTGCTGGCGGTACCAGTGCTCGATCAGGCCCCGCGAAATCGAGATCGGCGGCGACACGCGGATGCCCTGGCCATCGTCCTCGACATCGCGTGCCAGCGCCGCGCCCACCTCGTCGGCACTGAACCAGCGCGCATCTTCCAGTTCACCGTCCACGGTCGGCAGATCATCCTGCGCCTGCGCACGGAAACCGATCATCAGCGCCCCCGGGAACGGCCAGGGCTGCGAGCCGAGGTACTGGCAGGCGGTCACCCGCACCTTGCTCTCCTCGTGCACCTCGCGCACCACGGTCTGCTCGAAGGTCTCGCCCGGTTCGACGAAGCCGGCCAGCACCGAGTAGCGGCGCGGCGCCCAGTTCGACTGCCGCCCGAGCAACAGCCGGCCCTGGTTCTCCACCGCCACGATCACCGCCGGATCCACCCGCGGGTAATGCTCGGTGGAGCACTGCGCGCAGCGGCCGACGAAGCCGCCACGGGCGAACGCCACGGCACCGCCGCACACGCCGCAGAAGCGGGTACGCGAGTGCCAGTAGGACATGCCGCGGGCATAGCTGAAGGCGGTCGCATCGGCCATCGACCACAGCAGCGCGGCCTGGCGCAGGTCGAGGCGGCGTGGTGCGGTGATGGTCACGCTGGCGGCTTCAACCGAGAACCACGCCTGGTCTTCGCGCAGGCCGAGGAAGATCGCGGCACCGGGACCGCCGCCGATGTCGGCGCCGGTCAGCGCCAGTGGCTGATCGTCATCGCCGGTGAAGGCGCTGCCGTCCTGATCAAGCACGAGGATGCGCGCGCCCGGCCACAGGCGCGCCAGTGCATCGGCATCGTCGCGCAGGGCATCGGCGCGCTCCAGCGGTTCGCCCACGAAGGCGAAACCGGAAAGCGGCGAAGAAGTATTGGGCATCCGGCAAGCGTGCCGCCAATCGATGCGGGTGGCAAGCCGCGGGCTTTGCCGAAGCCGTCTGTGGGTGTGGAGCCTGCTCCACACACCTTGTCGCGCGGGGGGCGGGCCCCGCGCCCCGCCTACATGCTGAAACTGCTGCCGCAGCCGCAGGTGGTCTTCGCGTTCGGGTTGCGGATCACGAACTGGGCACCGGTCAGGCTTTCGGTGTAGTCCACCTCGGCACCCATCAGGTACTGCAGGCTCAGCGGATCGACCAGCAGGGTCACGCCGCTGGTCTGTACCGCCAGATCGTCCTCGGCACGGTTCTCGTCGAACTCGAACCCGTACTGGAAGCCCGAACAGCCGCCACCTTCGATATACACGCGCAGGGCCAGGTCGGGGTTGCCCTCTTCCTGGATCAGGGATCTGACCTTGGCGGCCGCCGACTCGGTGAAATTCAGCGGTCGCTCCAGCGACTGGTAATCGGGCGCGGCGGCCGGGGTGGCGCCGGGCAGGGAGACTAGCGTGCTCATGCCGTCAGCATGGGGGTGCCGAGGATGGCTTTCAAGCCATCGCCTCGGCCAGCTTGCGACGCGCGGCGGTGTCGCCCTTGCCTGCATCGGCGTCGTCGGCCTCCGGGGCCGGCAGGGCCGCCATCGGGGCGCTGGCATGGATCAGGCGGCCGTTCAGCTGGGCGCCCGCATTCATCTCCACCACCTGGTAATGGACATTGCCATTGACCCGCGCGCTCGGGGTCAGTTCGACCTTCTCGGTGGCGTGCACGTCGCCGTCCAGGCGGCCGCTGATGACCACCACCTGGGCACGGATCTCACCCTCGATCACGCCATGCTCGGCGACCGTCAGGGTGGCACCACTGGCGCCTTCGGCGGCAATCACCTTGCCGTGGATGCGGCCTTCCACGTACAGGCCACCACTGAATTCCACATCACCGCGGATCACCACCTGGTTGCCGATCAGGGCATCCACCACCAGCTGGCCATCACGGTTGGATTTGCTGTTTCCGAACATCTGCCTACTCCCCTTTGCTGGCCGGCGCGCCGGCCTGTTTCCAGTCGAATACCTGGGTGGTACCCCCCGTACCACTCCCCAATGTCACCCGCACGCGTTGCGGGGTGAAGTCAGCCGGCAGCATCACGCTGCCGGTGATCTGCTGGAAGTACCGGAACGAGTAATCCTGTCCCGGTACCTTGCTGCGCTGGTGCAGATCATCCCAGCTGATCGTGGCCAGCTTGCCGTTCTTCACGCCTTCCACGGTGAAACGCATCTGCCCCTGGCTGATGGCACCGCGGTTGAGGTTCTGGGTCAGCACGGCGGTGTACTGCCAGGTGCCGGCCGCTTCCGGGCTGAACTCGATCGAATGGGTGTTCAGGCCCTTGCGCTGGCTGGTTGAGCCGACCAGGCGCTCATAGAAGGCGACGTCGGCGCGCAGGCCAGCGATCTCCTCATCGCGCTCGGCCAGCGAGGACTGCACCTCGGTGTTCGCAGCGCGGCTGATGCGATCGGAGGCTTCCAGCGTGGCCTGCTTCTGGCGCAGCTCGGTCAGCTGCGCCTGCAGCGTCTCGGCATGTTTCTCGGCGGCCTGCAGGCGCTGGCCCTGCGCATCGCGCGGGGTGGCCATCCAGCAGCCGCCGAGCACCGCCAGCACCAGGCTGAGCAGCCAGATGCCGCCGAGCACCAGCAGCCGGCGACGATCGACCGGCGGTTGCGGCGCGCCGGGCAGGCGCACCTGCACGCGCATGGGAGGACGGTTGTTCATGGGTGGTTTCCGGGGCATCGCGAGGGCGACACCGGTACGGCCCCTGTGGCAAACGACGGGCTAGTGTATGACAGGACGGGTGGGTTTCCTGCGCAGTGGCCGGCCGCGGTCTGTGGCGTTCAGGCACGCCATCGTCGATAGTGAGGCCCCCCGCACAGTTCCGTCGCCGGAGCATCGCCATGACCGAAGCCCACCTGTTCGTGATCGGCATCCTGCTGGCCTGGTTGGCCGGCATCCGCGTCTATCTCACCGTGTTCGGCGTCGGCCTGGCCGGCCTGCTCGGCTGGGTCGACCTGCCACCCGCGCTGCAGGCCACCGAATCGTGGTGGGTGCTGGGCACCTCGGCGGCGCTGGCAGTGACCGAATTCTTCGCCGACAAGATCCCCGGCGTGGACTCGGTGTGGGATCTGGTGCAGACCCTGGCACGCGTGCCCGCCGGCGCCTTCCTTGCCGCCGCCACGTTGTCGCCGGACGGCCAGCTGGGGACCGGCGCACTCGCCGCCGGTGCCGGTGTCGCGCTGGCCAGCCATGGCCTGAAGGCGGGCACCCGCGCCCTGCTCAATACCTCACCGGAACCGGCCAGCAACTGGGTCGCCTCCGCCGCCGAAGACACCGTGGTGATCGGCGGCCTGGCGCTGGCCCTGGCCCATCCCTGGATCGCGCTGGTGGTGGTGCTGGCCTGCAGCCTCGCTGGCGCGCTGCTGGTCTGGCTGGTCTGGCGCACCTTGTGGAAAGGCGTGCGTTGGCTGGCACGCGGCGCGGCGACGGACAGCCCGCGGCAGCCCGGCACCGGTTGATCGCCGGGCTTGCCGCATAATGAAGGCGAACACCAGGAGCACCGATGGCCGCAATCGAATCCCCCGCGGGCGCCCGCCCGGGACGCGCTGAAACCCCTCCGGCCGATCATTGGCAACGCTGGGCCGTCGAGGCGGTCACCCACGCTCCCGCCGCACCGGCAGCGGTCACGGCACAGGGCGGCACGGCCGATGCGCCATCGATCAACAGCGCGCCGCCACCGCTTCCCGGCCCTTCAGCGCTGGCAGAAGCCGGCAACAACGACCAGGCGCCGCCGGCGTCCGATTCGCCCTATCGCGTGCTGATCGTCGAGGACGATCGCGCCCAGGCCCTGTTCGCGCAGAGCGTGCTGCACGGTGCCGGCATGCAGGCGATCGTGCACAGCGATGCCGACGGCGCGCTGCAGGCGATCAAGGACCACCGCCCGGACCTGATCCTGATGGACCTGCACCTGCCCGGGCTGGACGGCATGCGCCTGACCGCGCTGATCCGCCAGCAACCCGGCCTGCAGCTGCTGCCGATCGTATTCCTCAGCGGCGACCCGGACCCGGAGCGCCAGTTCGAAGTGCTCGACAGCGGCGCCGATGACTACCTGAGCAAGCCGATCCGCCCGCGCCACCTGATCGCCGCCGTGGCCAACCGCATCCGGCGCGCGCGTGCGCAGGCCGCGACCCTGCCAGGAGCCTCCGGTGCCCCGGCCACCAGCAATCCGGAAACCGGCCTGCCGACACGACACCACGTATTGCAGCAGCTCAACGCCGCGCTTGCCCACCGCGACCCGGGTGGCGTGTTGTTCGTCGAAGTCTCCAGCGCGCTGGGCCTGCGCGAGCGCTATGGCTATGCCGCCTTCGAACGCCTGATGGTGCAGGCCGGCCAGCGCCTGGCCGAGGCCGGCCATCCGCACCTGCTGGCACGCCTGAACGACAACAGCTTCCTGCTGCTGGCGCGCACCGCCGATGAAGACAGCCTGGAAGGCATCGCCGCGGCCCTGCGCGAACAGCTGTCGGCGCGCGCGTTCGTGATCCGCGATGACGAATCCGTGCACCTGCGCGGCGTGGTCGGCTATGCCCCGCTGTCCTCAGGTTTCGACGACGCCAACAGTGCCCTGGAAGCCGTCGAACGCACCACCCTGCAGGCGCGCCTGCTGAGCGCCGGCGTGGCCGGCCACGTACACCGCGAGGCGATCAGCGAACAGGAGCACCTGGCGCTGCTGGAGGGCCAGCTGGAGCTGGCCTACCAGCCGATCGTCGCCGTCGCCGGCGGCAACACCGCGCAGTACCAGCTGCTGCTGCGCCTGCGCCAGGCCGATGGCACGGTGCTGGCTGCCGGCCAGGTGATTCCGGCAGCGGAAGCCGCCGGGCGCATCGCCGACCTCGACCAGCAGGTGATGGACCATGCGCTGGGCCTGCTGGACCTGTACCGGCACGCGACCCAGCCGCTGAACCTGTTCGTCTCGCAGTCGCTGCGTACCCTGCAGCGCGATGCCTTCGCCGACTGGCTGCTGGAATCGCTGCACCAGCGCGACCTGCCCGGCAGCGCGCTGGTCATCGATGTGCGCCTGCCCGATGCGCTGATCCACACCGTGCCGCTGCTGCAGTTCTGCCAGCGCATGGCCGATGCCGGCGTGCGTTTCTGCCTCAGCCAGTTCGAACCGGGTGGGGAGGCCGATGCGTTGCTGACCCACCTTCCGTTGTCGTTCGTGCGCATGGCGGCACGCTTCTCCAGCAGCCACGCCAACCCTGCCACCCGCGAGGAACTGCGCAGGGCAATCGAACAGGCGCATGCGGCCGGGCTGCAGATCATCGGCCAGCAGATCGAAGACCCGCAGGCGGCGGCCGCGATGTGGGTGGGCGGCGTCGACTACATCCAGGGCAACATGGTGCAGTCGGCCGGCAGCGACCTGAACTTCGACTTCCACAACGCGGTGCTCTGACGTGCCGCTGTGGGGCGTGCTGCTGGTAGCCCTTGGTGCGGCCGCCATCACACTGCTGCTGTTGGGCCTGCGCCTGCGCGCGCGCAATCTTGCGCTGGCCCAGCTGCAGCGCGGGCACAGCGCTCTGGCCGCCGAACGCGACCAGCTGCGCCGTACCACCGAACGCCAGGGCCAACTGGAACAGCAGCTGCTGCAGGCCAAGCAGGCCGCCGAGGCCGCGGTGCTGGCCAAGGGCGAGTTCCTGGCCACGATGAGCCACGAGATCCGCACCCCGCTCAATGGCATCCTGCCGATGCTGGAGCTGATCGCGCGTGGACCGCTCGGCGAAGACCAGCGGCAGATGCTGGCCACCGCCTCGGCCAGTTCACAGCAGCTGCTGCGCATCGTCGACGACATCCTCGACTATTCACGGCTGGAAGCGCAGGCGCTGGAACTGGAGATCACCAGCTTCAACCTGCGTGACCTGCTCGATGGCGTGGTGCAGCTGATGCAGCGTGCCGCCGACGCCAAGGGCCTGTCGCTGGCGCTGCAGCTGGACCCGGCGGTGCGCCTGCCGGTACGCGGCGACCCGGTACGCCTGCGCCAGGTGCTGAGCAACCTGCTGGCCAACGCGATCAAGTTCACAGCACGCGGCCAGGTGCTGCTGCGCGTACAGCGGTTGGGAGAAGGCGCGGCGCAGCACCAGCTGCGCTTCGAGATCATCGACACCGGCATCGGCATCGACGAGGTGCTGCAGGCGCGGCTGTTCCAGTCCTTCAGCCAGGCCGACGCCTCCACCACCCGCCTCTACGGGGGTACCGGCCTGGGCCTGGCCATCTGCAAGCGCATCATCGACCTGATGCAGGGCCGCATCGGCGTGCAGTCCACGCCCGGCCAGGGCGCCACGTTCTGGTTCGAGATCCCGCTGCTGAAAGTACCCGGCGACCTGCCAGCCATGGCACGTCCACCCGCGCCACTGCTGCTGTACAGCACCGATGCGATCCTGCAGGCACGCGTCGAGCGCATCGCCGCCCACCATGGGCTGCAGGTGCAGGTGCTGGTACAGCCCGGTGCCGTGGTCGAGCGCCTGCGCGCGCCGCCACGCCCCGGGCAGCCGGCGCCGGCCTGGCTGCTGGTCGATGCGCATGCACGCCGTGCAGGTGAAGCCACGCTGCAGCAGGCCCTGGCCGAACGTGGCGAAGAAGATGCGCTGCAGGTGCTGTGGCTGCAGGACGACGCCGTTGCGGCGCGCCCGCGGCAGCAGCGGCTGCCCGCACGTTTCGATGATGCCGCCCTGCATGCGCTGCTGGCGGTGCCGGTCGCGCACGCGCGACCCGCCGCATTGCTGGCCAATGCTGAAGACGGAATGCCCGCGCCGACGTTGCCGCCGTTGCACCTGCGCGTGCTGCTGGTGGAAGACAACTCGGTCAACCGGATGGTGGCCGAGCAGCTGCTGCGCGTGTTCCAGTGCGAGGTGCGCAGCGCCGCCGATGGCGAGCAGGCATTGCTCGCCCTGCGCGAAGGTGGCGTGGACGTGGTGCTGATGGACTGCCAGATGCCGGTGCTGGATGGCTACGCCGCCACCCGTCATTGGCGCGCCGAGGAAACCGCATCCGGGCGGCTGCGGCTGCCGATCATCGCGATGACGGCCAATGCGATGGCCGGTGACCGCGAACGCTGCCTGCAGGCCGGCATGGACGACTACCTGTCCAAGCCGATCGCACGCGCCACGCTGCATGCGCTGTTGAAGCGCTGGGGGCAGCGCCCGGGCAATGCGGCCGCGTCGAACCTGCTCGGCGGCGATGCGCCTGCCATCGGTCGAATCCTGCCGGCCGAGCATGGCGCGGCCCTGCCAGGTACGAAGCGCCAGGCGGCGCCGCAACCGGTGCTGGATCGCGATGTACTGGACGAACTGCACGCGGTGATCGGCGAGAGCGCCAGCCAGATCGTCTCGGTGTTCCTGGACGATGCCCCGGCAATGGTGCAGCAACTGCAGCAGGCCGCGCATAATGGCGACGCGCCGCGCATGCAGGCGATCGCACACAGCCTCAAGTCATCGAGTGCGAACGTCGGCGCGTTGTCGCTGTCTGCGGTCGCGCAGCGGATCGAGCATGAAGCCCGCAGCGACAGCCTGCAGCGCCCTGCCGTGGCAGTGGCGCTGCTGGTGGCCGAATTCGCCCGCGCGCGCGTGGCGCTGACGGGTTACCTGGCACAGCATCGCTAGCGTCGAGCAAGCTCGACGCTACGTCACTCTTCCAGCTTGCTCAGCAGGTACTTCGGCTCGCCGATGCGCTCGATCAGGTCCAGCTGGGTTTCCAGCCAGTCGATGTGCTCTTCTTCCGAGTCGAGGATCTTCACGAACAGCTGGCGGCTGACGTAGTCGCCAACCGAATCGGAATAGGCCACGGCCTCGCGCAGGGTGACCACGCCGTCGCGTTCCAGCGACAGGTCGCACTGCAGGATCTCGGTCGGGTTCTCGCCGATGCGCAGCTTGCCCAGCGCCTGGAAGTTCGGCAGGCCTTCGAGGAACAGGATGCGGTCGGCGAGCATGTCGGCATGCTTCATCTCGTCGATCGATTCCTTGTACTCGTGTTCGGCCAGTTCCCTGATGCCCCAGTTCTTCAGCATCTTGGCGTGCAGGAAGTACTGGTTGATCGCGGTCAGCTCGTTGTAGAGGACCTTGTTGAGGAATTCGATGACCTTGGTGTCGCCCTTCATGGGGATGCTCCTGCACGCTGAAAACGCAGGCACTTTAGCGCCTTGCGCAGCCTCGTGAAGGAACGCGAATCGTGCGCATTGGCCTGTGCGGCCAGCAGTGAAGGATGCGAAAGCGCGGCGTCAACGCGCCGCGAAAGAAACGGTCAGGCGACCTGGGCCAGGCCCAATACCGGCAGCGGCAGATCGTGGGTGGCGCGTGCCTTGGCCAGCAGCTCGCCGGCCATGTCCAGGCAGGAACCGCAGGTGGCACCACAGCCGGTACGCATGGTCAGTTCGGCCACCGTGCTGACGCCATTGCCGGCGGCTTCGCGGATCTGGTGGTCGGTGACTCCGTTGCAGATGCAGACGTACACAGGCGGGAACCGGGCTGACAGGCCAGAAGCGGCCTGTTGGCTATTCCAATGGAAACGAGAATGGTTGTCAATCAGAGACCTGAACCATTCTCGATACCGTTCAGCCCGTCAGCTGGCCGGGCCGTCGCCCTGTGCCTTCTTGGGCCAATAGCCCCGGGTCCGCGGGCGCTTGCGGGGTCGCTCGTGCCCGGCCGTATGGCCTGGCATCCAGGCCTCGGCGGCGCTCTTGGGCATGGCGGTGACGCCCTTCCCGGCCACGCCACGCGCCAACGGCGCAAGGTGACGCAGGGCGCGCGCATAGACGCCGCGCTTGAACATCACCACATGCTCCACCGGGTACCAGAAGTCCACCCAACGCCAATGGTCGAACTCGGGCGAATCGGTGTGGTCCAGCTTCACATGGGATTCGTCGCCGGTCAGGCGCAGCAGGAACCAGACCTGCTTCTGGCCGATGCAGACCTGCCGCTCGTTGCGGCGGATGGCCCGCGCCGGCAGCTTGTAGCGCAGCCAGCCGGGTGTCGCCCCGAGCACTTCCACATGCTCAGGCAGCAGGCCGGTCTCTTCCTGCAGTTCACGATACATGGCCTCGACAGGCGTCTCGTCGGTGTTCATGCCACCCTGCGGGAACTGCCAGCCGTCCCGGCGCACCCGTCGTGCCCAGAACACCTGACCATCCTGCCGCATCAGCACGATGCCGACGTTCGGTCGATAGCCGTCCGGATCGATCACGATGCGGACTCCTAAAAAATCTACTGGCCGGGACTATCCCATGCCCTCTGCCGCCCCACAAGCACGATACAAAAGTGTTGACAGGGGCGATACACATCCGCAGAATAGCGGGCTCACCAAGGCTATGTAGCTCAGCCGGTTAGAGCACAGCACTCATAATGCTGGGGTCGGTGGTTCGAGTCCACCCATAGCCACCACACTGAAAATCAAGTTGTTTTCCAGTGTGAAAAGTGAGAAAATAGTTGCACGTTTTGCCCCGTCGCCAAGCGGTAAGGCACCTGACTCTGACTCAGGCATTCGGTGGTTCGAATCCATCCGGGGCAGCCAAATTAAAAGCAAAAGGCCAGATCGAAAGATCTGGCCTTTTGCTTTTAATTTGGTCGCGCATTCCACCTTATCCCCGCGCCTGTCGGCGCGCCCCCTTGAACAACAAGGGGGCTCCTCCCCAGAGAGAACCTCGGGGTCGGATCCTTCGAAACCATGGGTAGTGCCGGCCGCTGGCCGGCAACCTGGAAATGCATGACTCCGAAACGACAAAAGCCCGGCCGAAGCCGGGCTTTTGCTTTCCAACCAGCGGGCTCCCGAGGGAGCCCAACCAGGCGCAGCGGATCAGCGCTTGGAGAACTGGGTGGCGCGGCGGGCCTTGTGCAGACCGACCTTCTTACGCTCGACTTCACGGGCGTCACGGGTCATGAAACCGGCCTTGCGCAGCTCGGACTTCAGGGTCTCGTCGTACTCGACCAGAGCACGGGCGATGCCCAGACGGATCGCACCGGCCTGGCCGGTGGTGCCGCCGCCAGCGGCGGTGACCAGGATGTCGAAGCTTTCGGTGTTCTTGGTCAGCTCGAGCGGCTGGCGCACGATCATGCGCGCGGTCTCACGACCGAAGAACTCGTCCAGCGGACGGCCATTGACGGTGATGTTGCCCGAACCCTTGCGCAGGAACACGCGAGCGGTGGAGGACTTGCGGCGGCCAGTGCCGTAGTTTTGAGTGATAGCCATGATTAGATATCCAGAACCTGCGGCTGCTGTGCGGCGTGCGGATGCTCAGTGCCGGCGTAGACCTTGAGCTTGCGGTACATCTGGCGACCCAGCGGGCCCTTCGGCAGCATGCCCTTCACGGCGATCTCGATCACGCGCTCCGGGTGGCGCTCCAGCGCCTGGGCCAGGGATTCGGTCTTCAGGTTGCCGATGTAACCGGTGAAACGGTGATACATCTTGTCCTGCAGCTTCTTGCCGGTGACGGCAATCTTTTCTGCATTGATGACGACCAGGTAGTCGCCGGTATCAACGTGCGGGGTATAGACCGGCTTGTGCTTGCCACGCAGACGGCGGGCCAGCTCGGTGGCGAGACGGCCCAGGGTCTTGCCCTCGGCGTCGACGAGGTACCAGTCGCGCTGGACGGTCTCGTTCTTGGCAGTGAAAGTGCTCATGAAGAACTCTAGGTTAGGTCGGGCTCATTGCGGCGAAAGGCTCGCCGGAACTCTGCCACGCGTTGTGAAAAGGTGAAGCGTAAGAGGCGGGATTGTACGCACCCTGCCCGCCTGGCGCAAGTCGCCCCCGTCCCCGGGTTGGCAGGGCGGCAGGGCCGGGCGAGAATCGGGCCCTCCCCGCCCCACCCGTACCGCCATGACCGCACTCCGCCAGACCACCCCGCTGGACCACCTGCTGACCGAGGCGCAGCGCGCCCTGGACACGGTGTTCGGCAACCCGCCGGCGGCCCGCCCCTACCCGGCCGCGGACACCGACGAGCCGGGCATGGACAGCACCGAGCGCCGCCACGCGGCGGGCCTGATGCGGATCAACCACGTCGGCGAGGTCTGCGCGCAGGGCCTGTATTTCGGCCAGGCGGCGGTGGCCCGCGACCCGGCCACGCGTGAACACCTGCTGGAAGCCGCCCAGGAAGAGACCGACCACCTGGCCTGGTGCGCCACCCGGCTGGGCGAGCTCGACAGCCGTCCCAGCCTGTTCAACCCGCTGTGGTACGCCGGCAGCTACACCATCGGCACCCTGGCCGGGCTGCGCGGTGACGGCTGGAACCTGGGCTTCGTGGTCGAAACCGAGCGCCAGGTGGAGGCCCATCTGGACGAGCACCTGGTCGACCTGCCGGCAGGTGACCTGCGCAGCCGCGCCGTCATCCAGGTGATGAAGGACGACGAGGCCCGCCATGCGGAACACGCCGAACAGGCCGGCGCCCGCCGCCTGCCGTTCCCGATTCCGGGGGCGATGGCGCTGGCCTCCAGGGTGATGAAGACCATCGCTTACCGGCTGTAAGCCCCAGGTAGTGCCGGCCGCTGGCCGGCAACCTCCTGATCTTCGGCGGTGCCTACCGGGTTGCCGGCCAGCGGCCGGCACTACCGATTAATTGGGCGAGACCAGCTTCAGGCCGATCACGCCGGCCACGATCAGGCCGACGCAGGCCAGGCGGGCCGGCGATGCGCTGTCGTTGAACAGGTAGATGCCCAGCACCGCCACGCCCATGGCGCCGATACCGGTCCAGATCGCGTAGGCCGTGCCGACCGGGATGCTCTTCATCGCCTGGCTCATCAGGTACAGGCTGATCAGGGCGGACACCACCGTGGCAGCGGTGGGCAGGGGTTTACTGAAGCCTTCGGAGTACTTCATTCCAAGGGCGAAACCGATCTCGAACAGGCCGGCCAGCAGCAGGTAGATCCAGGGCATGGGTGGGGGCTCCTTACCTTTTTTGAAAAAACGAAACGGCCCGGTGTTTTCACACCGGGCCGTGGGTCGGTACATCACCGTGGAGCCATGACGCTTGCGCGGTACAGGGGCTCCACAGGGCGGGTCGTCCCGCCTGGGTGGCGATGCCTGCGGGCATCGCGCATGGGGCTTACTCGGACAGGTTGCGGCCGTGGAACAGCTCTTCGATCTCGCGCTTGAGCAGCGCTTCGATCTTCATGCGTTCCTTGAACGACAGGTTCTTGGCCTTTTCCTCGAACAGGTACTGGTCCAGGTCGAAGTCCTTCAGGTGCATCTTGGTGTGGAAGATGTTTTCCTGGTAGACGTTGACGTCGAACATCTCGTAGCGCGACTTGATGTTCTTGGCCAGGAAGTTCTGGATCGAGTTGATCTTGTGGTCGATGTAGTGCTTCTTGCCCTTCACATCGCGGGTGAAGCCACGGACGCGGTAATCCATGATCACGATGTCCGACTCAAGGCTTTCGATCAGGTAGTTCAGGGCCTTCAGCGGGGAAATGACGCCACAGGTGGCCACGTCGATGTCCGCGCGGAACGTCGCGATACCTTCCTGCGGATGGGTTTCCGGGTAGGTATGGACGGTGATGTGGCTCTTGTCCATGTGCGCGACCACGGCGTCGGAGATCAGCTCCTTGCCGGCCTGCTTCTTGTCGATCACCGGCTCTTCGGAGATCAGGATGGTCACCGAGGCACCCTGCGGGTCGTAGTCCTGGCGGGCCACGTTCAGGATGTTGGCGCCGATGATCTCGGCGACATCGGTCAAGATTTGAGTCAGCCTGTCGGCGTTGTACTCTTCATCGATGTATTCAATGTAACGCTGACGCTCCTCTTCGGTGCGCGCGTAACACACGTCATAGATGTTGAAGCTCAGCGCCTTGGTGAGGTTGTTGAAACCCTGCAGCCTCAGGCGAGGCAACGGCTTGACCACGGCGGTCGATTCCTGTGTAAGAAGGGAAAGGGGGAATTATGGGGCAAACTGCCCCCGGGGGGAACGTGAAGACGCAAGAGTTCTGGCACACTGTTTGCCCTTAACAATTGCGCTGGTTAAGCTCCGCTATCGACCCCGTGAATCCGTTCATGCGCAGAGGGAGCGCCCCTATCGTGTCAACCGTGCGCCTAGCTAGCAGTCCACTGGCCCTGGATATCGCCACCATCGATCGCTTCCTGGCGCACAGCCACAGGCGGCGATATCCCACCCGTACCGACGTCTTCCGACCCGGTGACCCGGCGGGAACCCTGTATTACGTCATCAGCGGCTCGGTCTCGATCATGGCCGAGGAAGATGACGATCGCGAGCTTGTGCTGGGCTACTTCGGTGCCGGCGAGTTCGTGGGCGAGATGGGCCTGTTCGTCGAATCGGACCGCCGCGAGGTGATCCTGCGGACCCGTACCGCCTGTGAACTGGCCGAAATCAGCTACGAACGCCTGCACCAGCTGTTCCTCGGCCCGCTGTCGGCCGACGCCCCGCGCCTGCTGTATGCGCTGGGCCAGCAGATCTCCAAGCGCCTGCTCGACACCAGCCGCAAGGCCAGCCGCCTGGCGTTCCTGGACGTTACCGACCGGATCGTGCGCACCCTGCACGACCTGGCGCAGGAGCCGGAGGCGATGAGCCATCCGCAGGGCAGCCAGCTGCGCGTCTCGCGCCAGGAACTGGCGCGCCTGGTCGGCTGCTCGCGCGAGATGGCCGGCCGCGTGCTGAAGAAGCTGCAGACCGACGGCCTGCTGCATGCACGCGGCAAGACCGTGGTGCTGTACGGCACCCGTTGACCGTTGAGCACCCGGTGGGTGCGGACCTTGGTCCGCACTCCTTTGCGCGCTAGGCTCGGTGCATGGAACTGAGCAGCGCATTCTGGTGGTTCATCCTCATCGGCCTCGGCGCACAGCTGGTCGACGGCGCACTGGGCATGGCGTTTGGGCTGGTGTCGTCGTCGGTGATGCTGGCCATGGGCATTCCGCCCGCGCAGGCCAGCGCCGCCATCCACACCGCCGAGGTCTTCACCACTGGCGCCTCCGGTGTGTCGCATCTGGTCGCCGGCAATGTCGATAAGCGCTTGTTCCTGCGCCTCGCCCTGCCCGGCGCGGTAGGCGGCGCAGTCGGTGCCTACGGGCTGACCCAGCTGCCCGGCGAGGTGATCCGCCCGCTCATCTATCTCTACCTGCTGGTGCTGGCCATCATCATCCTGGCCCGTGCCGCCGGCCGCCTGATGCCCAAGGGCGAGGTCAAGCGGGTACCCGTGCTGGGCTTCGTGGCTGGCTTCCTGGATGCCAGCGGCGGTGGCGGATGGGGACCGGTAGCCACCTCCACCCTGCTCGCCCGTGGCGGCCAGGCGCGCACCACCATCGGCACGGTGAACGCCGCCGAGTTCGTGGTCACCCTGACGGTTTCAGCAACGTTCCTGCTGTCGATGGGCCTGCATCACCTGCAGATCGTGGCCGGCCTGCTGATCGGCGGGATGATGGCTGCCCCGGTGGCCGCACTGCTGGTGAAGCGCCTGAAGGAGCGCTGGGTGCTGGTGGCCGTCGGCGTGCTGGTGCTGGGCATCAGCCTGTTCCAGATCGGCCACGCGCTGAGCGGGTACCTGGCGCGCTGAGCGCTCGCCGGGCATGGCCCTGCGATGCATGCACGGCGTTCGGTAGTGCCGGCCGCTGGCCGGCAACCTCATGATCTGCGGAGGGGCGTGCCACATTGCCGGCCAGCGGCCGGCACTACCGCATTACGCCTTCTCGCCACCGCGGTCGACGCAACCCCAGTTGAGGATGCGGGTGCCGGCCGGCAGCACGCGGCGGAAGAAGTCCACCTTGCCCGGCTTCGGGTTCACCACCACCGGCGCCCTGGCGGCCAGCAACAGCGGCAGGTCGGCAGTGCTGTCGGAATAGGCAATGTCGATATCGCCATAGCCGCGCTCGCGCAGCATGCGCATCTTCTCTTCGTTGTGGCAGTGACGGGTCGGGCCGACCCCGCCCAGTCGCGGGCCGACCTCGGTGCCGATCACCGGCACGTCCTGGTGGGCGACAAAGGCCAGGATCGCGCGCGCCAGCTCTGGGGGCGCGCCGGTGGCGACCACGACGCGATCGCCCTTGGCGCGATGCGCCGCAAAGACGTCCAGCGCCTGCGGCAGCAGCTTGGCGCGCATCTGCGCCTCATTGCGCAGCACGTAGGCGTCAATCACCTTGTTGAAGTCGCGCGCGCGATGCAGGCCGAAGCTGCCGATCCATACATAGACCGAAATGCCGGCACGACGGGTCGGCAGCATCGCCACCATCGGCCCGGCGATCGGCGTGACCAGCAGCGCGGCCAGCATGCGCAGCGGATTGCGCTTGATCAGCGAGGCAAACAGGTGGGTGCCCGAATCGCCGTCGTAGAGGGTGTGGTCGAAGTCGAAGACCACCAGCGGCGCATCCCCGCGCGGCGTTGGATAGTGCGTTGTCATGCTGCGAAGAATAGCTGACGCAGGCCCTCGCCCGGCTCTTCCACGCGCATGAAGGCCTCGCCGACCAGGAACGCGTGGATGCCGGCGTCGCGCATCAGCGCCACGTCCTGCGGGCCGAGGATGCCGCTCTCGGTCACCAGCAGGCGGTCGCGCGGCACGGCGTTCTGCATGTCCAGCGTGGTCTGCAGCGAGACCTCGAAGGTGCGCAGGTTGCGGTTGTTGATGCCGATCATCGGCGCCGGCACCTGCAGCGCGCGCTCCAGTTCATCGATGTCGTGCACTTCCACCAGCACGTCCATGCCCAGCGACAGCGCCAGTTCGGACAGGGTGGCCAGCTGGGTATCGTCCAGCGCGGCAACGATCAGCAGGATGCAGTCGGCGCCCAGCACGCGCGCCTCGTACACCTGGTAGGCGTCGATCACGAAGTCCTTGCGCAGCACCGGCAGCGTGCAGGCCTCGCGGGCCTGCTGCAGGTAGGCGTCGGCGCCCTGGAAGAAATCGACGTCGGTCAGCACCGACAGGCAGCTGGCACCGCCGAACTCGTAACTGACGGCGATGTCGGCCGGGCGGAAGTCCGGGCGGATCACGCCCTTGGACGGGCTGGCCTTCTTCACCTCGGCGATCACCGCCGGGTCGCCGTTGGCCACCGCGGCCTGCAGCGCGCGCACGAAGCCACGTACCGGCGGGGCGCTGGCCAGGGCGGCCTGCAGCTCCTCGAGCGGGCGCTGGGCGCGGCGCTGGGCCACTTCTTCGGCCTTGCGGGCCAGGATCGTCTGCAGGATGTCGCTCATCGTCGTCGGTTCAATGCGGGGGCGGTGAGGACGGCCATTATCGGCCATCGGGTGGGTCAGGCTGAACCGCGCGCTCAGGCAACCAGCGCGCGGGTGGTGTCAACGTACTGCTGCAGGCGCTGGCGGGCGCTGCCGTTGGCGATGGCGGCACGGGCGCGGGCCAGGCCGTCGCCGATGTCGCTGGCCACGCCGGCCACGTACAGGGCGGCACCGGCGTTCAGGGCAACAATGTCCAGCGCCGGGCCCGGGGTGTTGTCCAGCACCGCGCGCAGCATCGCGATGGACTGCTCCGGGCTGTCCACGCGCAGGTTGCGGCTGGCCGACATGGCAATGCCGAAGTCCTCCGGATGGATCTCGTACTCGCGCACCTTGCCATCGCGCAGCTCGCCCACCAGGGTGCCGGCACCCAGCGAGATCTCGTCCATGTTGTCGCGGCCCCAGACCACCATGGCGCGCTCGGTGCCCAGCTCGCGCAGCACGCGCGCCTGGATGCCGACCAGATCGGGATGGAACACGCCCATCAGCACCGACGGTGCGCTGGCCGGGTTGGTCAGCGGGCCGAGGATGTTGAAGATGGTGCGCACGCCCATCTCGCGGCGTACCGGCGCCACTACCTTCATCGACGGATGATGGATCGGCGCGAACATGAAGCCGATGCCGGTCTGTTCGATCGCAGCGGCCACCTGGGCCGGCTGCAGTTCGATGGCCGCGCCCAGCGCTTCCACCGCATCGGCGCTGCCGGATTTGGACGACACACTGCGGTTGCCGTGCTTGGCCACGCGCGCACCGGCGGCGGCGGCGACGAACATCGCGCAGGTGGAGATGTTGAAGGTGTGCGAGCCATCGCCACCGGTGCCGACGATATCGACCAGGTGGGTGGGATCGGCCACCGGCACCGCCAGCGCGAACTCGCGCATCACGGTGGCCGCTGCGGCGATCTCGTCGATGGTTTCCTTCTTCACCCGCAGGCCGGTGAGGATGGCGGCGGTCATCATCGGCGAGACGTCGCCGCGCATGATCTGCCGCATCAGGTCGACCATTTCGTCGAAGAAGATTTCGCGGTGCTCGATGGTGCGCTGCAGGGCTTCCTGGGGGGAGAAGCTCATGGGAATGCTCCTTGGATCAGGCCGCCGGGCGCTGCAGGAAATTGCGCAGCAGGGCGTGGCCGTGTTCGGTGAGGATGGATTCGGGATGGAACTGCACGCCTTCCACCGGGAACTGGCGGTGGCGCAGGCCCATGATCTCTTCGATCGAGCCGTCCTCGTTCTCGGTCCAGGCGGTCACTTCCAGGCAGTCCGGCAGGCGGTTCTTGTCCACCACCAGCGAGTGGTAGCGGGTGGCCTGGTAACGGTCCGGCAGGCCGGCGAACACGCCCTTGCCCTGGTGGCGGATGGGCGAAGTCTTGCCGTGCATGATGTTGCCGGCGCGGATGACCGTACCGCCGTAGACCTGGCCGATGCCCTGGTGGCCCAGGCAGACGCCGAGGATCGGGGTGGTCGGGCCCAGGCGCTCGATCAGTTCCAGCGACACGCCCGCTTCATTGGGTGTGCACGGGCCAGGCGAGATGACGATGCGCTCGGGTTTCTGCGCGGCAATCTCATCCACGCTCATCGCATCGTTGCGCACCACCTTCACCTCGGCGCCGAGCGTCTGCAGGTACTGCACGAGGTTGTAGGTGAAGCTGTCGTAGTTGTCGATCATCCACAACATGGTCAGGTTCCGTCGCTTATCAGGAAAATGGCGTACACGTTTTCGGTGTAGGTGATGGGGCCGGCTTCGATCGACTCGCGTATGTTCGAACCGGTGGCCTCGATGCTGTTCTGCGGCGCGGGCGGCGCGGGCGGCGCGAACGTGTCGTCGACGCGAGGCCAATTCCCCGCCTGCACGCCATAGGCAAAGTTCGGCGCCACATCGGAGATGCTGTACAGGCCGCGCAGCTTCGTGCCGTAAGCCTTGGCCAGGCCCTGCGCGGACTCGCGCGTCTGTGCCGCCGCCTCGCCCTTGAGTTCGCGTCGCAGCGCCACTTCGCCCGAATAGGTTGGAGCCACGCTGCTGACCTGCACGTTCTCATTGGCCTTCAGCGCACCCAGCACGTCCTGCATCGCCTTCACGCTGGCGAAGCTGGCACGCAGCTGGCGCCCTACGCGGGTACCGATGAAGACCTGCCGGCTCTGCTCATAGCGCGTTGCAGGACCAATGCGCAGGTTATCCGCACGCACGCTGCCTTCCTCCGCCTTGTACTGCTTGAACAGCGCCAGCACGCGGGCAACGTTGTCCTGCACGCGGCGCCGCGCGGCATCGGCATCCATGTCGGTCTCTTCGATGTTCAGCTGCAGGCCGAACCGGTCCGGCATCACCACGCGGCGCGCCTCGCCCTTCACCAGCAGGTGCGGCTGCGAGGGAATGGTGTTGGCCTGCGCCCACGCAGACGGGGCCATCAGGGCCAGGGTGGACGACAACAACCATGCGCTAAGCAGCTTCATGCGGTGTTCCTTGTCGGCAGGTGAGGACGGCGGGAGGCTCGTTGCTGCGGGCAGTACGCACAGCCGGGCGAGGCGCCCACTCAAGGTGGCCGCAACGTCGCATAAGTCTGTGGGGGTACGCTTTGTGCAGCAATCAACCAGCTCCTGTTGGGGGAGCCGCCGTGCCGGGGAGCGTTCTATTGGATCTTGCCCGCCGATACGGCGGCAAGGTGCGGTCCGGGACCGCGACGACCTGCCGCTTCCTATTGGAAGCGCCACCACTTGGCTACGTTGTTCAGCAGGGTGCGGGTCATCGGACTACTCTGGGGGCGATTACCGGAGGCAGCGGCCTGGAAGCGCCGTTGCGGTGTATGGGTCCAAGCGTATCAGATCCCGAACGCCCCGGGGCGGGGAGATTTATCTGCCTGATCAGGGAGCAGAATCGGGGGCCACCTCGTGCATGACGCAATTGCCTTGGTGCGGAAAGGGCTCCGTCCTGGTTTTGCAGACTTCCACCTGGCCCTATGTGACCGCCCTTGCAGTTGCGCGCCAGTGCGATTGAGGCGGCTTTCCCGGCCGCTCATCCTCCTTCGCACTCTCCAGCAGCACAGGAGCGCCAGGATGGCGCGATTGTTCATCGTCGTGGGCGACAGACTCAGTAGTGGCGGCAGCGTTCTCACCGGCTCACCGTTCACCGATATCGAGGGACGGCCCATGGCCCGAGTAGGTGACCGCACGATCTGTGCGGCGCATGGCCCCGGCACGATCATTACCGGCGATGCCACGCTGATCGTGGATGGGAACGCCGCTGCCCGGCATGGCGACCGGACAAGTTGTGGATGCTGGCTGATTGCGGGGCGGCAGAACCTGGTTTTTGTGGATCAGGGAGTTGCATCGGCCCCCAGTGCCCAGGCACCACCCACGGCTACGACGCGCCAGGCAGGCGCCACTTCGAACATTCCGGCAGAGTCGCCGGATCGGAGATCCACGCTCAGATCAAGGCGAAGGGCTTCAGTATGCTGGGCCGAGGATCACGAGATTGAGGTAGCGACAAATGCACATGGACGCTACTACCTCGTGCATGACGAGAACGGGAACCCTCTGGACCTAAGCCTGCAAAGAAAGTTCGAAATCTCCGTACCACTGAAATCCACAGGCGATGTGCAAGTACTGGTTCGTATCAAGGCAACGGCTGTGCGAACTGGCTCAGATGCTGGCGCAACAGTTTCGCAAGAGGACATGGACGCGGCCAAGTCGCGGTTGGAGGCAGGCATTCAGACACTGTGGAACAACAAATTCACTCTGGAGATATCCGATGCCCCGTGCGGCATCAGAACCTTCCCCATAGTATTCAAAGTCGAATGGGTTGCCAGAGGCCATCACTACGCAATGAATGTAAGTCCAAGCCAACTGCGTGAGCACGTCGTAAACATGAATATCAACGTGTGGAAGGAAACAACCACATGGACCTTTGCGCATGAGTATGCACATTGCTTCGGCGTAGCTGACGAGTATTCCTACGACCGGATGAACACGTGGACATTGAGATATTAGCGCCCCGATGGAACATTGAGCCCAGATGCACTACAGATTCCAGCAAACAAGGCAGATGACGATCCGGGCGCCACAATCATGTCAACCCAGAACAACACCAGCGTAGAGCTCAGGCATGCGTGGCAGATCGCTCTGGAAGTTCAAGAATTTCTAGCGCGCCACACGGGTAGGAGAATCGAATGCAGCGTCAGATAGCCTTTTGCATTGCAATGGGATTCAGCAGTCTACTCAACGCAGGAGATCGCTCCATGGATAGAAATCCTGACTTTGAAATGACTGCCAGCTGCAAGGGGCAGACTCCCTGCATCTTTGATGGCGACAGAATTGCCTTCGATATCAGCGTCAGGAACATCAAGGACACGCCCATCAATCTGCCATTGGAATTCATTCGCTACGGTGGCCCTTACATTGTTCTTCATGACAACCGGACGCAGCGCCAACTGACGCTTCCCTCGCACATGCTCGATGGCGCCCTTCTCTCCAACTTGACCGCAGTAGCACCAGGCCAGTCGGTGTCCGTATCCGGTTCCATCGATGCATCCTATCTGGATGCGTGGGGAGGTGAGGATGCAGATGTGACTGCCATGATAAAGCTCGCCGCACCTTTGCACGGATCCAAAGAGTTCCAGTCGATTGGAACAACAGCGCTTCGAATCATCGGAAGCAAGGCATTCACAGGTAAGGGGTGAATCGTACGGCCGTGCTGGGAGGCGACGGCCCGTCACATCAGCGGACATGCCCATGCCGACCGGGCACTCAACAGGGCGCCCGGCAACTACAACCCCTTGGCGGCCTGGGCGACGGCGCGGAACAGCGCGCGGCCCTTGTTCATCGTCTCGTCCCATTCCTTGTCCGGGTCCGAGTCGTAGACGATGCCGGCGCCGGCCTGCACGTACAGGCGGCCGTCCTTGATCACCGCGGTGCGGATCGCAATCGCGGTATCGGCATCGCCATGCCAGCCGATGTAGCCGATGCTGCCGGCGTAGACATTGCGCTTGATCGGTTCCAGCTCGCGGATCACTTCCAGCGCACGGATCTTCGGCGCGCCGCTGACCGTACCGGCCGGGAAGGTGGCGCGCAGCACGTCGGCATAGCTCAGGCCCGGCTGCAGCTGTCCGGTCACTTCGCTGACGATGTGCATGACGTGGCTGTAACGCTCGATCACGAACTGCTCGCCCACTTCCACGGTGCCGGCCTTCGATACGCGACCGGCGTCGTTGCGGCCGAGGTCGATCAGCATCAGGTGCTCGGCGCGCTCCTTCGGGTCGGCCAGCAGCTCGGCCTCCAGCGCCAGGTCCTGCTCGACGGTGGCGCCGCGCGGACGGGTACCGGCAATCGGACGCACGGTGACTTCGCCCACGCCGTCATCAGTATGTTGCAGGCGTACCAGGATTTCCGGCGAAGAACCGACCACCTGCAGGTCACCGACATCCAGGAAGTACATGTACGGCGAAGGATTCAGCGCCCGCAGCGCACGGTACACATCCACCGGGCGCGCCTTGAACGGCACGCTCAAGCGCTGGCTGAGCACTACCTGGAAGATGTCACCGGCGCGGATGTATTCCTTGCTGCGCTGGACCGCATCGACGAAGCCTTCGCGGGTGAACCCCGAGACGAAATCGGATTCGTCCAGTACGTCGCTGTTGAGCGGCGCCGGATAGCCCGCGCCCGGCGCGCGCAGCTTGGCGGTCAGTGCATCCAAACGGGCCTGGGCCTGCTCGAAGGCGCCGTCGACGCGCGGGTCGGCATGCACGATCAGGTACAGCCGGCCCTTGAGGTTGTCGAACACCGCCAGCTCGTTGGAATCGAGCAGCAGGATGTCCGGGGTGCCCAGCTCATCGCGGCCGGCCGGCGGTGCCAGGCGCGGTTCGATGTAGCCGATGCACTCGAAGCCGAACCAGCCGACCAGGCCACCGGTGAAGCCCGGCAGGCCGTCCAGCTTGGGCACCGAGTGGGCGCTGCGCAGCGCCTCGACCTCGGCGAACGGGTCGGCCACTTCGCGGGTTTCCACCACCTGGCCGTCCTCGCGCACGGTCAGCGTGTGGCCGTGGAAGGCGTACACGCGGCGCGCCGGCAGGCCGATGATCGAGTAACGACCAAAGCGCTCGCCGCCTTCGACGGATTCAAACAGGTAGGTATTGGGGCCGTCGGCGAGCTTCAGATAGACCGAAAGCGGCGTGTCCAGGTCGGACAGCACTTCGCGGACAACGGGAATGTGGGTGTGGCCTTCAGCGGCCTGCAGCTGAAACTGAGCGTGCGAGTTCAAGACGACTTTCCTTCCGGGACACAGCGTTATGGGGGCGGACGACGGCAACGGGCCACCATCGCCACCAACGGCGTGCGGAAGAAAGGGTATGCGGGGTCGTCAGGCTGGACACCCCTTGACTGTATCGCAGCATGGGCGGGAGGGGAACCCTGTGAGCCTGAATCACGGCGAGTCCGGGGCGGCCAGGGAGACCGGCGCTACGGCCCACCATTGATGCCGGAGACTCCAACCAGCAACGGGCAACCGGCCGGCAGATGCATCCGCACCCTGCCCGGCACGCACGCGATGCGGAACTGGCGGGCCTCCACCGGTTCACCGTCCAGGTTGAGCGTCAGCGGGCGCTCGGATGCGATCTGCAGCCACGGCAATCGCGCGCGCGTAGCCAGCTGTTCCAGCGCGGCCTGGGTGCCCGACTTCAGCATCTGGCCCAGCGTAGCGGTCACCTCGCCTTCCAGCTCCGGCAGCACCGTTACATCCAGCAGCCCATCGTCGATCAACGCCTGCGGGCACAGCTGCTGGCCGCCACCGGCCTGGCGCCCATTGCCGATGCCCAGTGCGATGAAATCGCCTTCCCAGGCGAAATCGGGGCCCGACAGGCGCGCACTGATCGGCTCGATCCGCCCCAGTTTGGCAATGCCGGTGATCACATAGGCCAGCCCACCCAGGATCTTCTTCAGGCCAGCATCGGTTTCCACGGTGACCTGCGTACCGAAGCCCCCGCTGGCAAGATTGGCGCACCACCAGGGCGTGCCATCAGCATCCACGCGCAGCAGGTCGATGGCGTGCGGCCGCGCCTGCCCGATCAGCGCGAAGGCGTCCTTCGGTTCGGTCGGAATGCCGGCCGAGGTAGCGAAATCGTTGGCCGTCCCCATCGGAATCAGCGCCAGCGAGGGCAGCGCATCGGCAGGTTCCTCGCGATGCGCCAGCGTTTCCGCCACCGCGCTGAGCGTGCCGTCGCCACCAGCGGCAACGATCACGTCCACGCCGTGGTCGATCGCTTCGGCCACGTAACGTTCGGCATCCCCCTCTTCCCAGGTCACCCGCACGTCCAGCTGCACGCCCTGTCCGCGCCAATGGCCGACGGCGTCGCGCAGCTCGTCGTTGCCCGCGGATTTTCCGTTGAGGATCAGGCGCCAGCGCGGGATGGTCATGCAGTGCTTCCGGTGCGGGGGTGGCACAGGCTAGCAATGCGCTGTTTGTCCTCAGTGAATGTCACGCAGATGTCATTCAGCTACCGGAGAATGGAAGGCCATAGCAGGGACGATGGATGGAGGCAGGATCAGCCTCCCACGCATGCAGCAGGGCCACGCCAGTGATTGGCGTGGCTTTTTTTTGGAGTTCACAGGAAGTGCGAACCAAGGTTCGCACCCACCGGGTTGCGGTTCGCACCCACCGGGTTGCGGTTCGCACTCACCTGGTTGGTAGCTCCACGCCATGCGTGGATGCACTCGCCTCAACCGTTGGCGATATCGTGCAGCGCCTGGCCCTGCAGCCGGTACACGGTCCACTCGTCCTGCGGCTTGGCGCCGGCAGCGGTATAGAACTCGATGGCCGGGGTATTCCAGTCCAGCACCGACCATTCGAAGCGACCGCAGCCTTCGGCCACGGCCTGGCGCGCGATGTACTTCAGCAGCGCCTTGCCCGCGCCTGCGCCGCGCTTTTCCTGGCTGACGTAGAGGTCTTCCAGGTAGATGCCCTTGCGGCCCAGCCAGGTCGAGTAGTTGTAGAAATACACCGCATAGCCGATGGCCTCGCCGTCGGCTTCGCAGATCAGTGCGCGTGCCGTGGCGTCGGCACCGAACAGGCTCTCGGCAATGCCGATCTCGTCGGTCTGCACCGACTGCTCGGCCTTCTCGTAGATGGCCAGCTCGCGGATGAAATGCAGGATCAGGCCGGCATCGGCGACGGTGGCCGGGCGGATGTTCAACACGGCCACCGTACTCATGGCTCAGCCCCGTGCCGCAGCGACGTTCGCGCGCATCTGCGCGATCACGTCCTGGTAGCTGGTCCTGGCGTTGAAGATGGCCGAACCGGCGACGAAGGTGTCGGCACCGGCCGCAGCGATCTCGCCGATGTTGTCGGCCTTCACGCCGCCGTCGATCTCCAGGCGGATGTCCTTGCCGCTGGCATCGATCATCTTGCGCACCACGCGCAGCTTGTCCAGCGCCGAGGGAATGAAGGCTTGGCCGCCGAAGCCCGGGTTGACCGACATCAGCAGCACCAGGTCCAGGTCGTCCAGTACCCAGTCGAGGATGTCCACCGGGGTGGCCGGATTGAGCACGATGCCCGGCTTGCAGCCCAGCGAGCGGATCAGCTGGATGGTGCGGTGCACGTGGCGGCTCGCCTCCGGGTGGAAGCTGATGTAGGTGGCACCGGCCTCGGCGAAGTCCGGGATGATGCGATCCACCGGCTCGACCATCAGGTGCACGTCGATCGGCGCGGTGACGCCGTGCTTGCGCAGCGCCTGGCAGACCATCGGGCCGATGGTCAGGTTCGGCACGTAGTGGTTGTCCATCACGTCGAAGTGGACCCAGTCCGCGCCAGCGGCGAGGACGTTGTCGACTTCCTCGCCGAGGCGGGCGAAGTTGGCGGACAGGATGGACGGGGCGATGAGGCAGTTGGACATGGCCGGGCCTTGCAACGAGGGGAAAAGGGTCAGCGCTTGCGCAGGGTCTTGATGCGGTCGTAGGCGGCATTGATCCGCCGCGACTTCTGCTCGGCCTGCTGCTGCAGCTCGGGGGCGGCGCCGCCAAGCTTGTCGGGGTGGTACTGGGAGATCAGCTTGCGATAGGCGCGCTCGACCTCGGCATCGGTGGCCTCCGAGGTCAGCCCCAGCTCCCGGTACGGGTTCTCCTTGTTCAGGCGGAACCAGTCCGAGTCGAAGGCATGGCCGATCAACAGGCCGACCACCGCGCCGAACAGCGGATTGGGCCGGAACAGCAGGGCGCCGGCGATGAATCCGAGCAGTTTTCCGTACCAGCGCATGGCGCTCCGGGGTCGACCGACGAAATGGACGCTCATTTTACGTCACAGCGGGCCCGGACCGCTTTACACTAGGCCGCCCGCTGGTCAGCGGGCCCGCCGGGTCCGTTGGGCAGCAGCCGTATCGACAACGCCCCAGGAGTGCCCGTGCCAACCACGCTGTTGCAATCCGATCTCCCCGGCCTGCCCTTGCGCCATCGCGGCAAGGTGCGTGATGTGTTCGATATCCCGCGCGAGCGGCTGCCAGCCGGAACCCCGCCGGGCGAGTACCTGCTGATGGTCGCCACCGATCGCCTGTCGGCGTTCGACGTGGTGCTGCCTGACCCGATTCCGGGCAAGGGCGAGATGCTCTGCCAGGTCTCCAACTTCTGGTTCGCCAAGACCGCGCACCTGATGCCCAACCACCTGACCGGCATCGACGTGGCCAGCGTGCTGCCCGAGGGCGTGGACCCGGCCCTGTATGCCAAGCGCGCGGTGGTCACCCGCAAGCTGAAGCCGGTACCGGTGGAAGCGATCGCCCGCGGCTACCTGATCGGCAGCGGCTGGAAGGACTACCAGCGCACCGGCAAGGTCAGCGGCATCGACCTTCCCGATGGCCTGCGCCAGGCCGAGCAGCTGCCGGAGCCGATCTTCACCCCCTCGACCAAGGCCGCCGTCGGCGACCATGACGAGAACATCGATTTCGATGCGATGGTCAAGCAGGTGGGTGCGGACCTGGCCGAGCGCGTGCGTGATGCCACCCTGCGCATCTACAAGTTCGCCGCCGATTACGCCCGCGAGCGCGGCATCATCCTGGCCGACACCAAGTTCGAGTTCGGCACCGACGCCGATGGCCGCCTGTACATCATGGATGAGATGCTGACCCCGGATTCGTCGCGCTACTGGCCGGCCGACGAGTACGAAGTGGGCACCAGCCCGCCGAGCTACGACAAGCAGTTCGTGCGTGATTACCTGGAGACGCTGGACTGGGGCAAGACCGCTCCGGGCCCGAGCATCCCGGCCGACATCATCGAGCGCACCCGCGCCAAGTACGCCGAGGCGCTGCAGCGCCTGGCCGGGATCAGCGTCGACTGATCCCCCTGCGCCCCCGGCCGGAAGGTCCGGGGGCGTTCTGAATGGGGTAGTGCCGGCCGCTGGCCGGCAACCTCGCGAACTCGGCTATGCTCTGGATTGCCGGCCAGCGGCCGGCACTACCGTTGTCCGAGGAAGCAACGCAGCATGCAGACCACCACCCAGCTTGCGCGGCCGATCGACCGCTACTTCGCCAGCTACTCCGACGACCACCGCAATGTGATCAACCAGCGCATCCATGTGGTGGCGGTGCCGGCCATCCTCTGGTCGGTGGTGGCCCTGCTGTGGTGCCTGCCGCCACTGATTACCTGGTTCCAGTACGGCATCTGGTCGGCGTTCGCGATGTTCAGCGCCTGGTGCTTCTACAACAAGCTGTCGCGCCCGCTGGGCATCGGCATGCTCATCCAGTTCTTCGTGTTCGGCTGCCTGTGCCGCCTGCTGGAGGCCGAAATCGGCCTGCATAACCTGTTCTGGCTGGCCGTGGGCGTGTTCGTGGTAGCGTGGGTCGCACAGTTCATCGGCCACAAGTTCGAGGGCCGCAAGCCCAGCTTCCTGACCGACCTGACCTACCTGCTGATCGGCCCGGCCTGGGTGATGGCCAAGGCTTACCGCAAGCTCGACTGGCGCTACTGACGTGCCGGCGGCCGACAGCGGTCGTCGTTTCCTGAACGGGCGGATTCCGTCACCCGCACTCGACGGCGGCCCTGCCAGCCTGCGCCGGTGAACCGCTCCCCACGCCCCGCCCGTTGACGGCAGCCCCTGTGCGACAGGGGCTGCGGTCTCCCTGCGCGGGCGTAGGGTGTCCCCCGAGGGCAACCGGGGAGGTGATGCAGGAACGCGATGCTGCGCCGCAAAAAAGATGAATCAGCGGACGTTACATGCAATTGATCGCTGTTCGATGGGTTTCGGCGACATTTGGCGGCCTGTTATCCTCCCTGACCTGCTCGTGAATCATGGATTCCCTGCATGCTCCCCAGCCTGCCCCTGCTGCTGGCCCTGCCCTTCCTGATGGCAGCGGCCGTTGCGGCCTTCCCCCGTAGTTCGCGCTCGACTGCTGCCTGGCTGGCGGCGCTGGCGCCGTTGGGTGGGCTGGCCATCCTCGGCTGGCTGACCCCTTCCGTACTCGATGGCCAGGTGGTGCGCACGATGGTGCCCTGGCTGCCGCAGATCGGCCTGGACTTCACCCTGCGCCTAGACGGGCTGGCCTGGATGTTCGCCGGGCTGGTGCTGGGCATCGGCGCGCTGGTGGTGCTGTATGCGCGCTACTACCTGAGCCAGCAGGACAGCGCGCACCGCTTCTACTGCTACCTGCTGCTGTTCATGGGCGCCATGCTGGGCATGGTGCTGTCGGGCAACCTGCTGTTGCTGATGATCTTCTGGGAAATGACCAGCATCAGCTCGTTCCTGCTGATCGGTTTCTGGTCGCACCGCCAGGACGCCCGCGAGGGCGCGCGCATGGCGCTGGTGATCACCGGCGGCGGTGGCCTGGCCCTGCTCGGTGGCGTGCTGCTGATCGGCCGCATCGTCGGCAGCTTCGACCTGGATGTGGTGCTGGCCGCCGGCGAGCAGATCCGCGCCAGTGCGCTGTACCCGTACGCGCTGTTCCTGGTACTGGCCGGCATCTTCACCAAGAGTGCGCAGTTCCCCTTCCACTTCTGGCTGCCGCACGCGATGGCGGCACCGACCCCGGTCTCGGCCTACCTGCATTCGGCCACCATGGTGAAGGCCGGCGTGTTCCTGCTGGCGCGCCTGCACCCGGCGCTGGCCGGCAGCGACCTGTTCTTCTACACGGTCAGCGGCATCGGCGCGCTGACCCTGCTGATCGGCGCCTGGAACGCGATCTTCCAGCACGACCTCAAAGGCCTGCTGGCCTATTCGACGATCTCGCACCTGGGCCTGATCACCCTGCTGTTCGGCCTGTCCACGCCGATGGCGGTGGTGGCCGGCGTGTTCCACATCCTCAACCACGCCACCTTCAAGGCCTCGCTGTTCATGGCCGCCGGCATCATCGACCACGAGACCGGCACCCGTGACATGCGCAAGCTGGGCGGGCTGCGCAGGCTGATGCCGTTCACCAGTGCGCTGGCGATCATCGCCTCGCTGGCGATGGCCGGCATTCCGCTGCTCAACGGCTTCCTGTCCAAGGAAATGCTGTTCGCCGAAGCGATCACCGCGGGCGGCCCGGGCACCATGCGCACGGCGGTGTCGATCGCCGCGCTGCTGGCCGGTGTGTTCGGCGTGGCCTACAGCCTGCGCTTCGTGCACGACACCTTCTTCGGCCCCGGCCCGCACGACCTGGACCGCGTGCCGCACGAGCCGCCGCGCTGGATGAAGGTGCCGGTGGAGTTGCTGGTGGTGATCTGCATCGCGGTGGGCGTGGCCCCGGCGCTGACCGTGGCACCGGTGCTGCATGCCGCCGCCGCGTCGATTCTCGGCCCGGCCATGCCCGAGTACAGCCTGGCCGTGTGGCATGGCTTCAACCTGCCGCTGGCGATGAGCGCGATCGGCGTGGTCGGTGGCGTGGCGCTGTACTTCGGGCTGCGCAAGCTGATCAACCTGCACGGCGTGACCAACGTCAGCACCGGTCGCAACGTGTTCCATGCCCAGCTGGATGCGGTGTCCGCGCTGGCCATGCGCCTGACCAATGGCATCGCCAACGGCAGCCTGCAGCGCATGCTGCTGGGCCTGGTGCTGGTGGCGATCGTGGTTGCTGCGGCGCCGTTCGTGGCCAATCCGGCCTCGCCGAACTGGACCGCACCGCAGCCGATCCCGCTGCTGGGCTGGGCACTGTGGCTGGTGATGATGGCCTGTGCGGTGGCCACCCTGCGCGTCTACAAGCAACGCCTGCTGGCGGTGCTGCTGGTCGGCGGCGTCGGCCTGATGGTGGCGCTGACCTTCGTGTTCCTGTCCGCGCCCGACCTCGCCCTGACCCAGCTGCTGGTGGAGATGGTCACCCTGGTGCTGATGCTGCTGGGCATGAACTACCTGCCTGCGCAATCCGGGCCGGAGCGGCCGCGCTGGCGCAAGCGCCGCGACGCGGTGATCGCGATCCTCGCCGGTGCCGGTCTCGGCGCGCTGGCCTATTCGGCGATGACCCTGCCGCCCAACACCATGGCCGGCGAACTGCTGGGCCGGGCGCTGCCCGAGGCGTATGGGCAGAACGTGGTCAACGTGATCCTGGTCGACTTCCGCGGCTTCGATACCTTCGGCGAGATCACCGTGTTCGGCATCGCCGCGCTGGTGGTGCATGCGCTGCTGCGGCGCACGCGGATGGCACCGGAGCAGATCATGCCCGGCCCGCCGATCAAGCTGCCGGTGCCGGCCGACCTGGCGCAGATCATGTTCCCGCTGACCCTGACCGTGTCGATCTTCCTGTTCCTGCGCGGCCACAACGCGCCGGGCGGTGGCTTCATTGCCGGCCTGGTGCTGGCGGTGCCGCTGCTGATCCAGTACGTGATCCAGGGCACCGCGTCGGTGGAATCGCGCTTCGGCTTCGACTACATCCGCTGCATCGGCATGGGCCTGCTGATCGCCCTGCTCAGCGGCAGCGCCTCGATGCTGTTCGGCGTACCGTTCCTGACCAGCGGCCACCTCGACCTGCACCTGCCGCTGATCGGCGAGGTGCCGTTGGCCAGCGCGATTGGTTTTGACATCGGCGTCTATCTGGTGGTGTTCGGCGGCGCCATGCTGATGCTGTCGATGATGGGCACGATCAAGCCGTCGCGCACCCGCACCGCCCGCAAGGGTGAGATCGACCTGCAACGCCGTTCGGCACGCACCGGGGAGATGCACTGATGGAACTGGCCCTGGCTACCGCGATCGGCGTGCTGACCGCCATCGGCATCTACCTGCTGCTGCGTGCGCGCAGCTTCGATGTGATCCTCGGCATGACCTTCCTGTCCTACGCGACCAACCTGCTGATCTTCGCCGGTGGCCGCGTGGTGCTGGGCAAGGCGCCGGTGCTGCAGGAGGGCGTGGACAGCCACCTCGGCAACTACACCGACCCGCTGCCGCAGGCGCTGGTGCTCACTGCCATCGTCATCGCGTTTGCGATGACCGCGGTGAGCATCGTGCTGGCCATGCGCAGCCGCAGCGACAACCACAGCGACCACGTGGACGCCCACGAGCCGGATGATGACCTGCAGGATGAGGGCATTTCGCCGCGCCAGGGCGAGGACCGCGCATGAACCATCTGGTGATCCTGCCGATCCTGATTCCGCTGTTGGGTGCTGCGTTGTCGCTGTTCGTCGAGCACCGCCGCTATGGCCCCCGGGTGCAGCGCGCGGTGGCCTGGACCTCGCTGTCGGCGCTGGCCCTGGCGGTCGGCCTGCTGTTCGCCACCACCACCAGCGGTGAGATCAACGTCTACCTGCTGGGCGACTGGCCGTCGCGGCTGGGCATCGCGCTGGTGGCCGACCGGCTGTCGGCGTGGATGCTGCTGACCACCCTGCTGCTGGCCATTCCCTGCCTGCTGCATGCCTGTTCGGGCTGGGACCGCCGCGCGCCGCACTTCCATGCGCTGTTCCAGTTCCAGCTGGTCGGCCTCAACGGCGCGTTCCTTACCGGCGACATCTTCAACCTGTTCGTGTTCTTCGAGGTGATGCTGATCGCCTCCTATGGCCTGCTGCTCAGCGGCGGCCGCGGCCTGCGCATGCGCATCGGCCTGCACTACGTGGTGTTCAACGTCACCGCCTCGACCCTGTTCCTGATCGCGCTGGGCCTGCTGTATGCCTCGCTGGGCTCGTTGAACATGGCCGAGCTGTCGCAGCGCATCGCCGAAGTGCCGCCGGCACAGCTGACCCTGGTCAAGGCAACGATGGGCCTGTTGCTGCTGGTGTTCTGCGCCAAGGCAGCGCTGATGCCGCTCTACCTGTGGCTGCCGGAGGCCTATTCGCGTGCCCCGGCGGCAGTGGCTGCGCTGTTCGCGATCATGACCAAGGTCGGCCTGTACGCGGTGCTGCGCATCCAGATGCTGTGGTTCGGCGACGACGCCGGTGCGATGGCCGGCTACGGCCGCGACTGGCTGCTGTGGGCCGGCGTGGCGACGCTGGTGCTCGGTGGCCTCGGTGCATTGGCCGCGACCCGCCTGCGCGTGCTGATCTCGTACCTGGTGATCGTCTCGGCGGCCACGCTGTTCATCGCCTTCGCCGTGGGTACGCCGCAGGTGCTCTCCGCTGGCCTGTACTACCTGCCGCACAGCAGCTTCGTGGCCGCGGCGCTGTTCCTGATTGCCGACCTGATCCGCCGCCGCCGCGGCGGCGCCAGCGACCGCAAGGAAGTGGTCGCGCCGATGCCGGGCAAGGAAACGCCGGCGGTGCTGTTCCTGATCGGCGCGGTGTCGGTGGCCGGCCTGCCGCCCCTGTCCGGCTTCCTGGCCAAGGCCGCGCTGCTGGCCGGCATGCCGCCGCAGTACACCGGCCCGGTGTGGACCGCGGTGCTGGTCAGCAGCCTGCTGGTGATCATGGGCCTGACCCGCGGCGGCATCCGCCTGTTCTGGCGCGTGCCGCCGGTCGACCCGCAGGCGCCGCCGCCACGCAAGGCACGGCTGCGCCGGGTCGAGCTGTACGCCGCCTGCATCCTGCTGGCCTACGGCATCGGCATGACCCTGGCCGCCGCACCGCTGATGCGCTACACCGACGCCACTGCCGCACAGCTGCTGCACCCCAGCGAGTACGTGCAGCAGCTGCGTGCGACCACGCCGGAGATCCGCCAGCCATGACCGCCCAGCGCTCCCTGTTCCGCCGCATCATTCCCTCGCCGGTGCTCAGCATCATGGTGGTGGCGTTCTGGCTGCTGATGTCCGACAGCTTCACCCTCGGCCAGATCGTGCTGGGGCTGGTGCTGGGCGTGGTGGTGCCCCTGTTCGCCGCACGCCTAGACCGCGAGTTCGCCCGCATCGGCACGTTGCGGCCGCTGCCGAAACTGCTGTGCGTGACCCTGTGGGACATCCTGATGTCCAACATCCGCGTGGCCATCCAGGTGCTGGGCCCGGAGAAGAACATCCACCCGGGCTTCATCTGGCTGCCGCTGGACATCGCCAACATCCACGGGATCGCCGCACTGACCAGCATGATCACGCTGACCCCGGGCACGGTCTCGGCCGTGCTCAGCGACGACCGCAGGTTCCTGATGGTGCATGTGCTGCACCTGGAGGACCCGCAGGACCTGATCGATACGATCAAGCGACGTTACGAAGCCCCGTTGATGGAGATCTTCCCATGACTGGATTCCAGATCATCCAGACCACGCTGGTGGTGTGCATGCACGTGGTCGGCCTGGCCATGCTGCTGGCTACCTGGCGCCTGCTGCGCGGCCCGACCGTGCCCGACCGCATCTTGGCGCTGGACACGCTGTCGGTGACCGCCATCGCCGAGCTGATGCTGTTCGGCATGTACCTGAACTCCGCGATCTACTTCGAAGCCGCACTGGTCATCGCCATGCTCGGCTTCGGCAGCACCGTGGTGCTGAGCAAGTTCGTGCTGCGCCGGGACATCGTCGAATGATCACCGCGATCCAGATCGGCCTGTCGATCCTGCTGCTGTTCGGCTGCTTCTTCATCCTGGTCGGGGCATTGGGCCTGGTGAAGCTGTCCACGTTCTTCAAGCGCCTGCACGCCCCCACCAAGGCCAGCACGCTGGGCGTGGGCTGCGTGCTGGTGTGTTCGGTGTGCTACCACATCTTCCTCGGCCAGGACCCGCAGCCGCGTGAGCTGCTGATCACCGTGTTCCTGTTCATCACCGCGCCGATCAGCGCACACATGATGGCCAAGGCCGCGCTGTCGCTGCTGATGGAGAAGCGTCCCAGCCTGCCGGGCAACGAACCGGCCGCCGAGGAACAGCTGCCGCCGCCGGAACCGGTGCGGGAAGAAGAGACCACACAGAAACGGTAGTGCCGGCCGCTGGCCGGCAACCGCAAGGTTCCGTAAGGCAACGAGGTTGCCGGCCAGCGGCCGGCACTACCTCAGGGTGCGCCCACCAGCAGCACTTCCAGCACCAGCCAGCCCACGAACGCGACCAGCAGGATCGCGCCTTCACCGCGGTTGATCTTCAAGTCGCCACGCAGCATCGGGTACAGCACCAGCGCGAACGCCAGCAGCGCCGGCAGTTCCAGGCGCACGAACGAGGCCGGCAGCGCCAGCGGCTGCAGCATGGCCATCGCGCCGATCACCAGCAGCAGGTTGACCGCGCTGGAACCCAGCACATGCCCCAGCACCATGTCGCCATGACCGCGGCGCGCGGCGGCGATGGCGGCAGCCACCTCCGGAAGCGCGGTACCGATGGCCACCGGCAGCAGGCCGACCAGCAACGGCGTCCAGCCCAGCGCGGTTCCGAAATCAGCCGCCGCACCGACCACCAGGCGTGCGCCCCAGTACAGGGCCAGCGCAGCAATCAGCACGCGCAGGACGTTCAACGGCAGGCTGGTGCGGCTCAGCGCGGACTCGGCGATGGCCGCCTGCACCTCGGCGCTCTCGCGGCGGCCACGGCGCAGCAGCACGACCTGCATGACGATGAAGCCGGCGACCAGCACGCCGCCTTCCCAGCGCACCAGCCGGCCGTCGAGGCCGAACAGGATCAGCAGCGCAGCGCCCGCCAGCAGCGACCACCACAGCACCGTCTGCAGGCGCGCGCGCAGCAGCAACGGTGCGGCGATCGCCGCCAGGGCCAGGGTCAAGCCCAGGTTGGCGATGCTGCTGCCCACCGCATTGCCCAATGCCAGCTCCGGTTGGCCGACCGCCAACGCCCGCGCGTTGACCGCCAGTTCCGGCAACGAGGTGGTCACCCCAAGCAACAGCAGGCCGGCGGTGAACGGGCTGGCCCCGAAGCGCTGGGCCAGGCCGGACACGGCCTTGACGATGGAGTCCCCGCCCAGCGCCAGCAGCAGCAGGCCGAGCAGGAACCAGGCAATGGCAATGGCGATCATCGAGCACTCCCCCAGCGGTCGTGGCGCGATTCTACGCTGGCCCCGGGCGCGTGGCTGGGCCGTGGATCAAGGATCAGCCACAGCCTTCCACGTAATCGACCTGCGGAGTCTTGCCGACCCGCCATGCGCCGACCCTGCCGTCGGCACCCAGCGCGAAGTCGATCACCGCATCGCCTTCCTGCGCCGGGCGCACACGCAGGTGCTGGGCCTTCTCGTCGTACTTGTCAGGGCCGACATCGGCGCGCTCGGGGTACAGCACCTGCAGCTCGCCCAGGGTCATGCCGACCTTGCCGCCGCCCGGTGCGGTGATCGCGGCGCTGCGCACGTCATAGCGCACCAGCTTGCGGCCTTCGATCATCAGGCGCGGATCCTCGGCGCCCTGCGGGCGCAGGAAGTAGCAGCCATCGTTGCTGTCGTCGGCCGGCAGCGGCTTGCCGGCCGCATCGGTGCCGAGCCCCTGCAGCGGCGCTCCAAATCCACTACGGACCTCGGCGATGTTGACGCCCAGCTTGGCGCCTGCGAAGCCGTCCAGGCGCGCTGGGCTGTCAGCCCGGAGGTCATTGGCGGGACGGGCGGCCAGATCCGGATCCGCCGACTGTGCCGGCCCGGTTGCGGACGCGGTTTCCGCCGGCGTGTCACTGCCGCTGCCCGCAGCTCCCTGTTTGTCGGAGCCGCCGTTGCAGGCGGTGAGCGAAAGGAGCAACAGACCAGCAATCGGGAGGTGCTTCATCGGTGCGGTTCCGTGGCACGAAGGTGGCTGCACGCTAGCGCAACGCGCGTGCAGGCGCTGCATTGTCATCGCGGTTTCATCGCCTTCGTTCAGGCTCGGCCTGCACCGACTCGCCAGTCCCTTCCATGCAACCGCGCAAGACCGATCTCGCCCGAACCGCGCTGCAGGCCCACCGCGCGCCGCTGGACATGCGCCAGCGCCGGCTGCTGATCCTGTGCGACGGCCAGCGCACTGTCGCCGAGCTGACCGGCCTGCTCGGCCAGGAAGCGCCCGCCATGGTGATCCAGCTGGTGCAGAGCGGCTACCTGGACACCGGGCCGACCGCAGCACCGCTGCCAGCGCCCGCAGTACCGGTCGCACGGCCCGCTGCGCCACCGGCCCCGACGCCCATCACGACCAGCGCACCGGTCGAACGCCGCCGCTCGCTGGTGGCCGCGCGCATCTATGTACTGGGCATTCTGGAAATGCAGCGCCACCCGCAGGCGGCGGCGCTGTTCCGCGACCTGCAGCAGGCACGCGCGGAAGACGAGGTGTTGCAGCGGCTGCAGTCGGCGATGCAGATGCTGCCCGTACTGACCTCGGACGGCTATTGCCAACGCGTGCGGCAGCGCCTGCTGGAGGCACTGCCGCTGGAGCATTGCGACGCCTTCGCCGAAGCGGCGTAAAGAAAAAGGGGACGGAGGGAATTAAGTCGTTTCAAGCATATAAGTGGGTGCCGACCAAGGTCGGCACCCACCAAGCTAGCGGGACGGCCGGAAATTGTTGCGCAGGCCGTTCCAGCACTGCTGGTAATCGCCCTGGCGATGGCCGGCGGCCAGCGCCTGCGCGGTCGGCCGGATCACCGCGCGGGTCTCGAACATGAAGGCCATTGTGTCCTTGATCACGTCCGCCTTCGACAGATCGGCATTGGAGGCCTTGTCGAAGGTCGGTGCATCCGGACCGTGGCCGCTCATGCAGTTGTGCAGCGACGCCCCGCCCGGCACGAAGCCTTCGGCCTTGGCGTCGTAGGCACCATGCACCAGGCCCATGAACTCGCTGGCGATGTTGCGGTGGAACCACGGCGGGCGGAACGTGTTCTGTGCCACCAGCCAGCGCGGCGGGAAGATCGCGAAGTCCATGTTGCTGGTGCCCGGTGTGTCGCTGGGCGAATGCAGCACCAGGAAGATCGACGGGTCCGGGTGGTCGTAACTGATCGAGCCGATGGTGTTGAAGCGGCGCAGGTCGTAGCGGTACGGCGCGTAGTTGCCGTGCCATGCCACCACGTCCAGCGGCGAATGGTTGATCGGGGCGCGCCACAGGCGGCCGTCGAACTTGGCGATCAGTTCGAAATCACCGTCCACGTCCTCGAACGCCGCGTGCGGGGTCTCGAAGTCGCGTGGGTTGGCCAGGCCGTTGGAGCCGATCGGGCCGAGGTCGGGCAGCTTCAGCAGCGCGCCGTAGTTCTCGCAGATGTAGCCGCGGCTCGGGCCGTCGGGCAGTTCCACCCGGAAGCGCACGCCACGCGGGATCACCGCGATCTGCTGCGGCTCGATCTCGATCACGCCCATCTCGGTCAGCAGGCGCAGCGCGCCCAGCTGCGGCACGATCAGCAGCTCGCCATCGGCGTCGTAGAAGTAGCGGCCGACCATGTCGCGGTTGGCCGCGTACAGATGGATGCCCACACCCGCGTGCGCATCGGGCGAACCGTTGCCACCCATGGTGTACAGGCCTTCGACGAAGTCGGTTGGCAGCTCCGGCAACGGCAGCGGGCTCCAGCGCAGCTGGTTCGGCGAGGCCGGCTGTGCGCCGAAATCGCACTGTAGCTGCGACTGCGCGAACGGGGTGAACTCGCCGTGGGTGACGGCCGGACGGATCCGGTACAGCCAGCTGCGGCGGTTGCTGCCACGCGGCGCGGTGAACGCGGTGCCGGTCAGCTGTTCGGCGTACAGGCCGTGGGCCACCTTCTGCGGCGAGTTCTGCCCGACCGGCAGTGCACCGGCCACGGCCTCGGTGGCGAATTCGTTGCCGAAACCGGACTGGTAGCCGCGGGCGGTGAGGGCGGTGGACATGGAAACTCCAGAGATTGCCGGCCAGCGGCCGGCACTACCATTTGGACAGGCCATGCCGGCGGGAGGCCGACATTACCCGCAGACCTTACAGCACGCCGCGGCGGATCTGGTCGCGCTCGATGCTCTCGAACAGCGCGGTGAAGTTGCCTTCGCCGAAGCCTTCGTTGCCCTTGCGCTGGATGATCTCGAAGAAGATCGGGCCGATGCAGTTCTGGGTGAAGATCTGCAGCAGCTTGCGCTGGTGGGTTTCCGGATCGGCGTCGATCAGGATCTTGTTCTTCGCCAGGCGCGCCACGTCTTCACCGTGGTTCGGCACGCGCTGGTCGATCACGTCGAAGTAGGTCTCCGGCGTGTCGAGGAAGTCCACGCCCTGCGCGCGCATCGCTTCAACGGTCTCGTAGATGTTCTCGGTGAAGCAGGCGATGTGCTGGATGCCCTCGCCCTTGTACGCGTCCAGGTACTCGTTGATCTGGCTCTTCGGGTCGGACGATTCGTTCAGCGGGATGCGCACGATGCCGTCCGGCGCGGTCATCGCCTTGGACACCAGGCCGGTCTTCAGGCCCTTGATGTCGAAGTAGCGGATCTCGCGGAAGTTGAACAGGCGCTCGTAGTAGTCCGACCACTGCTGCATGTTGCCGAAGTACAGGTTGTGGGTCAGGTGGTCGATGAAGGTCAGGCCGAAGCCGACCGGGTGCAGGTCGGTACCCGGGATCTGCTCGTAGTCGCCGTCGAAGATGCTGCCGGCGCTGCCATAGCGGTCGACCAGGTACAGCATGCAGTCGCCGATGCCCTTGATGACCGGCGCGTTGACCGCCTTGCTGTCCGGCTTGAAGGCGATGGCTTCGGCGCCATTGCCCAGTGCGGTCTGGTAGACCTCCTGGCCCGGCTTCTTGAAGCGGATGGCGAAGCCGCAGGCGCACGGACCATGCTTTTCGGCGAAGTCGGCGGCGAACGAATCGGGGTCTTCATTGACCAGGAAGTTGACGTCGCCCTGACGATAGACGGTAATCGGACGCTGCTTGTGCTTGAGCACCGCACTGAAGCCCATCTTCCGGAAGTACTCGTGCAGCTCCTGGCCACGGCCGGCCGGGGCGGCGAATTCGACGAACTCGAAGCCGTCGATGCCCATCGGGTTCTCGAAGGTGGTGACCTGCATGCCGGGGTTGGGGTGCGAGGCGGTCGGGACTGCGGTATTCATGGCGTGGCTCCGAATCGGTACCGCATCGGTACAAACCAGGTGCGGGCAGGTGGCGACCCGGCGAGAATGCAGGGTCTGGACCTACCCCTTATAGTTACACTTGAAACCACCAGCAAGGTGCACCGCAACATGAGCCCCGAACCCGCCTCGACCCGCCTGCGTGCCTCGCACGTCCTGCTCGACCTTGAACAGTTCCTGCCCTACCGGCTGAGCGTGCTGTCCAACCGGGTCAGCGGCAACATCGCCAAGCTGTACGGCGATCGTTACGGCCTGGCGATTCCCGAGTGGCGGGTCATCACCATCCTGGCGCTGTACCCCGGCTCGTCGGCCAGCGAGGTGTCCGACCGCACGGCGATGGACAAGGTGGCGGTCAGCCGCGCCGTGGCCCGCCTGCTGGAGCGCGGCTTCATCAAGCGCGAAACCCACGGCGACGACCGCCGGCGCTCGGTGCTGGCACTGTCCGCGGCCGGCTTCGAGGTGTACGAGACCATCGCACCGATGGTGATCGAGATCACCCGCAAGCTGATGTCGGTACTGAGCGACGAGGAAGAGCAGGTGCTGGAGAAGCTGATCCTGCGCCTGGCCAGCGACGGCCTGGAGCGGATGGGCGAAGGGGTCTGAGCAAAAAAGGGACGGAGGGGATTAAGTCGTTTCAGGCACACGTGTGCTGATTGCGGCTTAATCCCCTCCGTCCCCTTTTTCAGCTCAGGTGCTTGCGCCGCGCATGGATCCACGGCACTGCCAGCGCCGCGATGGCGCCGCCGGCGAAGCCCAGTGACGCCGCGACGGTGGCCGCTTCGACCGCCCCCGGCAGTGCCAGCGCCGCGGCCACCAGCAGCAGTGACGGCAGGCCGACGAAGGTACCCAGGAAGAAGTGCCAGCGCGGCGACCACGTGTTGAGCTGCAGCAGGCTGACCGGCTGCCAGGCTTCGGATGCGGCGTCTTCGGCGATCTTCGCCACCACCTTGCCCAGGTCCACTTCGGGCAGCGCGCGGCCGAGCCGGGCGGTGGCCAGCACTTCGGCAACCGCCTCCACCGGCGGGAAGCTGGTCGGCCACGCGACCGGTGCCGGCACGCCGTAAGCGGTCAGCAGCGGCACGCTCAGCCACGGCGCCACCAGCGGGCGCATGCGGCGACGGCCATGCACGCACCAGATCTGCGGCTGGCCGTGCGCGGTGACGCTGTACAGCGCCAGCTCGTTGGCCGGCGGGTAGCCCAGCATGGTCACCCGTGCCGCCAGGCTGTCCTGGCCCATCGCACGCAGGAAACCCGGGCGGCTGCGCCCTTCCTGCATCCACGCCAGGCCCAGCGCCCCCACCAGGTAGGCCTCGGCCACGTCCTTGCTGCCGGCGGTGGCGCGCTCGTCACTGGCCAGGTACCAGGCCAGTGACTTCGGTTCGGACACATCATCCAGCCCCCAGCGGCTGTCATCGCCCAGCACGTGGCGCACCGGCAGCCGCGCCGGGGCGGTCTCGCCCCGCTCGCCCGGCTGCAGGAACGGCAGCACGCCCTGGATGAAGGTGGACAGTTCGATCGCGCGCACGCCATGGCCCTGCCATTCCGGCGGCAGCAGTCCGGCCAGCTGGCCCTCGGCAGCCAGCGCGTCGAGCCGCGATTTCTGCTCGACCAGCTTCTGCACCGCACCCTTCAGCACCACGTTGTCGGGCAGCGCGATCTGCGGCAGGCGGTGGCGCGGGGGGGCCAGTTCGACGGCGTCCTGGCCGGTGCCCGCGTCATCCAGCAGCGCTTCCTGCGGCGGCAGGGTCACGCCGTCGCCTGCCCCAGCGTCGGCCAGGTCGCTGGCAGCTTCGGACAATCGTTCGGCGTGGTCGCTGTGCATGGGGCGTTCCGGTAGGTTGTGTCGACGGAGCGTCGACTGAAGTCCTTGCCGGTAACGGCGTACGTTCGGTGAAGTTGAGACGCCAATTCGGAGAGTGTGACGGCGCGCGCAGTAGATCCGCGCGGGGCGTGGATGCGAGCCGGTATCAGTGCCGGCCAACGGTCGGTACCCACCGAGCATGCCGGCCAGCGGTCGGCGCGACCTCATTCCGGTTTGTCAGGCGCCCACTGCTTGAGGAAGGCGCTCACACGCACAGGCTGGAACGCTTCGCCCCGGCGCAACTCGGCGGTGGCCTGCGACACCAGCAGGCTGCCGTCGGCGTCCAGCACCAGCAGGTGCGGGTAGTCGCGCTCCATTTCCGGGAACTGGGCGAGGAAGGCGGTGTTGGGCTGTTCGTCGCTGGCGTTGACCTTCACCCACACGTAGTGGGCGTCGCGGAAGCGGCGCAGGTCGCCGTTGCCTTCCACCAGCTCGTCCAGCGCCTGGCAGCGATCGCAGGCCGCGTTGCCGACCTCGAGCAGGATGCGCTTCTTGCCGCGCTGGGCTTCCACCTTGGCGGTGGCCAGGTCATCGGCGGGGTCTCGGGCCGGGTCGAACTGCGCGCCGAGCCCGGCGATGGCGGCGATGTCCGCCGCCACCGGGGTGTTGCCCGAGGCCACCGGTTCGCTGGGGTCAGCGACCGGTGGCTCGGTGGGTCGGGTGTCCAGCGGCTGCGTCGGCTCGGCGGCGGCAGGCGGTTGCGGTTGGGAACAGGCGCCGATCAGCGCCGCACAGACCACCACCACTGCACTACCGAGCTTCATACGCATGCCAGCTACCCTCTCATCATTACTTGACGCCGTGCATCAGCTTGTTGATCAGCGGGGCGATCAGGAACAGCACCACGCCGGAGCCGATCAGGGCCCAGAACCCGAAGGTATACCCCTTCAGGGCCGACTCGACCGTCATGCCGCCTTCACCACTGACCACGCCGGCGAAGATGCCCGACAGGTTGTTGCCGATGCCGGTGGACAGGAACCAGCCACCCATGCCGAAGCCGACCAGGCGCACCGGAGCCAGCTTGGTCACCATCGACAGGCCGATCGGCGACAGGCACAACTCACCTACCGACTGGATGACGTAGACCATGAACAGGGTCCAGAACGGGATCTTGCCGTCCACGACCATCTGCGACAGCGCGTACATCAGCAGGGCGAAGGCGGCGCCGTTGAACAGCAGGCCGAGGCCGAACTTGCGCGGAATCGACGGATTGGCGCGACCCAGGGCCACCCAGATCCAGGCGATGATCGGCGCCAGGGTGATGATGGCCACCGAGTTGACCGACTGGAACCAGGCCGTCGGGAAGGTCCAGTCACCCATCTGGCGGTTGACGATGTTCTCGGCCAGGAAGGTGAACGAGCTGCCGGCCTGTTCGAAGAACATCCAGAACATCACGTTGAACGCGAAGATGATCAGCATGGCGATCACGCGGTCGCGCTGCACCTTGCCCTCGCGGATGCCCTCGACCAGCAGCAGGATGGCCAGCGCGGTGAACATCGCGCCCAGGATCCAGGCCAGCGCAGTGGCGCCGGTGGCCAGCAGGAAGTACGCAACCGGGATCGCGACCACGGCACCGACCAGCACCAAGATGATGCGGCCGAAACCTTCAGCGCCGGCCGGCGGTGCACCGATGCCCTTCAGGCCGGCGCGGCCGATGTAGAACCACACCAGCGAGATCAGCATGCCCACGCCCGAGGCGATGAACACGACCTTGTACGACGGCATTTCCGAGGTACCGAAGACCTTGCGGGCCAGATACTCGGTCAGCACCGGGGCGATCATCGCGCCGATGTTGATACCCATGTAGAAGATGGTGAAGCCCGAATCGCGGCGCTCGTCCTTCAGGCCGTACAGCTTGCCGACCATGGTCGAGATGTTCGGCTTGAACAGGCCGTTGCCAACGATGATGGTGGCCAGGCCAAGCTTGAAGATGTGCTCCTGCGGCAGCGAGATCATGAACAGGCCGGCGGCCATGATGATCGCGCCGGTCAGGATCGAGCGCTGGTAGCCCAGTACCCGGTCGGCCACGTAGCCACCGAAGATCGCCGCGGCGTACACCAGGGCCAGGTAGGCACCGTAGATGCGGCTGGCGTCGCCCTCACCGGCAGCGTTGCCGTTGTAGAACTGGGAGACGATGTACAGCACCAAGGCCCAGCGGATGCCGTAGAACGCAAAGCGTTCCCAGAACTCGGTCATGAACAGCATCCACAGCGGGCGCGGATGGCCCAGCGTGGTCTTGAAGTCCGGCAGCGCCGGCTCTGGGGTGTTCGCAGTGGCGTTTACGCTCATGCGGGTTTCCTGGTTCGGTGGATGACGAGCACGTCCGATGTGCAGTGGAGCAACGCGCGAGGATCACCGACTTCTGGCGTTCACGTCAAATACACGCCGTTTGAGGCAGGTCACCGCCTGCTCGCTGAACTTGCATCTGAAACGATCCAGCCGCCGGCCGGGATTCAAGCTGAATGGGGATCAGCCCAATGCGGCCGGGGGCGCCGCCTGCAGGCTGGTGCGTACCTGGAACAGCTCGGGGAAGAAGGTCAGCTCCAGCGCCTTGGCCAGGAAGCCCACCCCGGACGAGCCGCCGGTGCCGCGCTTGAAGCCGATCACCCGCATCACGGTGCGCATGTGACGGAATCGCCAGAGCTGGAAGGCAGTCTCCAGGTCCACCAGGTCCTCGCACAGTGAGTACTCGCGCCAGTAGCGGTCGGTGTCCTGGTAGATGCGCTCGAACACCGGCTGCAGGGCGTCGTCGGCCACGTGCGGCTGGGTCCAGTCGTGGGTCTCGTACACCGCCGGCACGGCGTGGCCGAAGCGGGCCAGGTACTTCAGGAATTCCTCGTACAGGCTCGGCGCCTCCAGCACGGCGCGCAGCTGCGCCTGCCCGGCCGGGTCGTGCTCGAACACCTGCAGCATCTGCGCGTTCTTGTTGCCCAGCAGGAACTCGATGTAGCGGTACTGCAGCGACTGGAAGCCCGAGGACGGGCCCAGCACATCGCGGAAACCCATGTACTCGGACGGGGTCAGCGTTTCCAGCACCGACCACTGCTCGGTGAGCTGGCGCAGCACCTGCTTGCTGCGCGCCAGCACCTTGCGGCACTGCCAGACTTCATCGCGCTGCAGGAAGCCGATCGCCGCCCGCAGTTCGTGGCCGAGCAGCTTCAGCCACAGCTCCGAGGTCTGGTGCTGGATGATGAAGAGCATCTCGTCGTGGTGCGGCGGACTGGACAGCGGCTGCTGCGCGCTGAGCAGCTGGTCCAGCCGCAGGTAGCCTCCATAGGTCAGGCGCCCCTGCAGATCGGTGTGGATGCCGGCTTCGAGATCGCGTTGGTTGTTGTCGACGGACATGGGCGGGACCAGATCGGGGGCGGCAAGGGTAGCGCGTTGCCGCCGCGCTGGCAGCCGCCGGGTCCATACCGGGCCGTGCGGTTGGCCGTGGAGCATCGGCCGATGCCGGGGCTGCGCGTGGAACCGATCAGGCCGTTGCGCAGCCAGTCAGCCAGAGGCGTATTCTGATGCTTTGCAGCAACGACTGAATACGTTGTTGTTATTGGCCCCCCACCCGCCGGCAGGGGTAAAACAGGGCTTCGCCGTGTTGCGGCGCAGGAAGGCTATTCCGTACGCGTTCCTTAACATGGCGATTCATATCATTTGTAACTTCTCTGTCGAAGGTGCAGTACGCAATGACGGTTGCCGCTGAATTCAAGATCGAATACCTGCAGTACCTGGACGCGGACGGTAAGCTCGTCCGCGATGACCTGCCCGCGTCGCTGCGCGACCCCAAGGTCCTGGTACCGCTGTTCAAGCAGATGCTGTTCGTACGTACGTTCGACAGCAAATCCATTGCGCTGCAGCGCACCGGCAAGCTCGGCACCTACGCCGCCTGCCTGGGCCATGAAGCCGCGCACGTGGGTATCGGTGCCGCGATGCAGAAGGACGACGTGTTCGCACCGTCCTACCGCGAGTATGGCGCGATGTTCATGCGTGGCGTACGTCCGCACGACGTGCTGATGTACTGGGGCGGCGACGAGCGCGGCAACGACTACGGCGGCAATGCGGCCAAGGACTTCCCGTTCTGCGTGCCGATCTCCACCCAGTGCCTGCACGCCGCAGGTGCCGCACTGAAGTTCAAGCTCAACAAGGAACCGCAGATCGCCGTGGCGGTGTGCGGCGACGGCGGCAGCTCCAAGACCGACTTCTATGCTGCATTGAATTCGGCCGGCGCCTACAAGCTGCCGCTGATCCTGTGCATCGTCAACAACGGCTGGGCCATATCGGTTCCGCGTTCGGCCCAGACCGGTGCCGAGACGCTGGCGCAGAAGGGCCTGGCCGGCGGCCTGCACTGCCTGCAGGTGGACGGCAACGACCTGATCGCGGTGCTGGCGGCCATGGAGCAGGCGCGCGAACGTGCGCTGGCCGGCGACGGTGGCACCGTGCTGGAACTGATGACCTATCGCTTGTCCGACCACACCACCGCCGATGACGCGCGCCGCTACCGCGACGACGCCGAGGTGAAGGATGCCTGGCAGCGCGAGCCGATGCTGCGCCTGCGCAAGTACCTGATCAACGCCGGCGTCTGGAGCGAGGAAGAAGAAACCGCCTGGGTCGCCGCGTGCGGCACGCGCGTGGACGAGGAAGTGAACCTGTATCTCAACACGCCGGTGCAGCCGGTCGAGGCGATGTTCGATTTCCTCTACGCCGATCCACCGCAGGACCTGCTGGCCCAGCGTGCGCAGGCGATCGCCCTGGAGCAGCGCCATGGATGAGATCAAGAACGGCGCGCCCGGCGCGCACACCAACGCCGCCGACAGCGCCGCCGTCGCGCGCGGAGAACAGAGCATGACCACCACCCCCATCACCCTGATCGAAGCCATCACCCAGGCACTGGCCTGGGAGCTGGAGCACGACCCGTCGGTGCTGGTGCTGGGCGAGGACGTGGGCGTCAACGGTGGCGTGTTCCGTGCCACCGCCGGCCTGCAGCAGCGCTTCGGCTCCGAACGCATCCTCGACACCCCGCTGGATGAAACCACCATCGCCGGCCTGACCATCGGCCTGGCCGCGCAGGGCATGAAGCCGGTGGCCGAGGCCCAGTTCGACGGTTTCATGTACCCGATGGTCGACCATATCGTCTGCCACGCCGCGCGCCTGCGTTACCGCACCCGTGGCCGCCTGCACTGCCCGATGGTGCTGCGCGTGCCGTGGGGCGGTGGCATCCGCGCGCCGGAACACCACAGCGAAGCCAACGAGGCCATCTTCACCAACGTGCCGGGCCTGCGCGTGGTGCTGCCGTCGTCGCCGCAGCGCGCCTACGGCCTGCTGCTGGCCGCGATCCGCGAGCCGGATCCGGTGATCTACATGGAGCCCAAGCGCATCTACCGCCAGTACAAGGAAGTGGTCGTCAACGACGGCGAAGCCCTGCCGCTGGACGTCTGCTTCGTGCTGCGCGACGGCACCGACGTGACCCTGGTGACCTGGGGCGCGCAGGTGAAGGAAGCACTGGAAGCGGCCGACAAGCTGGCCGGCGAAGGCATCAGCGCCGAAGTGATCGACGTGGCCACGCTGCGTCCGCTGGACTTCGCCACCATCGCCGAGTCGGTGGCCAAGACCGGCCGCTGCGTGATCGTGCAGGAGGCCCCGAAGACCGCGGGCTTCGGCGCCGAGATCGCCGCGCGCCTGGCCGAGGAATCGATCTACGACCTGCTGGCTCCGGTCGAGCGCGTCACTGGCTACGACACCCACATTCCGCTGTTCCGCCTGGAAATGAAGTACCTGCCGAGCGTTGAGCGGATCGTGGCTGCGGCCAAGCGCGCGGTGGCGGCCGGCTGACATGCGGGCCCGCCTTCTGGGGGCTTACCGCAGCCAGTATCCCAACCCGCTCCGGTTCCGCACCGGCCAGATCGTCGAAGTAGGCGTTCGTGACGAGGAATGGCCGGCGTTTGCCTGGGTACGCACCAACGATGGGCGCGCTGGATGGGCGCCCATCGCCTGGCTGCAGCTGCTGGACGAGGGTCGCGCCGAAGCGCTGTGCGACTACGACGCCCGCGAGCTGGATGTGGAGAGCGGCGAGATGGTGAAGCTTCATCACGAACACGGTGGGTGGTGGTGGTCCGAGCGCGCCAATGGCGCGACGGGTTGGCTGCCGGCCCGCGAACTGGAACTGCTGGAAGAGAACTGCAAATGAGCCAGACCAAGAACTTCAACCTGCCCGACCTGGGCGAAGGCCTGCCGGACGCGACCATCGTCGAGTGGTTCGTCAAGGAAGGCGATGTGATCAAGCTGGACGAGCCGCTGGTCTCGATGGAGACCGCCAAGGCCGTCGTCGAAGTGCCCTCGCCGTTCTCCGGCAAGGTGCTGAAGCTGTCCGGCGTGGCCGGCGACATCATCCCGACCGGCTCGGTGCTGGCCAGCTTCGAGCTGGACCCGAACCTGCCGCAGCGTGCCGATGGCCAGGACACCGGCCACAGCCATGGCCATGCCGCACCGGCTGCCGCACCGACCCCGCCGCCGCTGCCGGCCGCTGCCGCACCGGTGGCTGCCGAAGCCGCCAAGCCCGCCGCTGCCGAGCGCGATGACGCCGGTACCGTGGTCGGCGCGATGCAGAGCTCCAATGCCGTGCACGCCGAGCAGGCGCTGGCAGTCGGTGGCGTCAAGGCCGTACCCGCCGTGCGTGCGATGGCGCGCAAGCTGGGCGTCGACCTGAGCCGCGTGCCTGCCACCGGCACCGATGGCGCGGTGACCATGGCCGACGTCAAGCAGGCCGCCGCCAACGGCAGCGCCAAGCTTGGCGCCACCCCGGCACCGGTTGCCGCGGCTGCCTATGCCGCGCCGGCCCCGGCGCAGGTATCGGCCCCGGTGCAGAGCGAAGCGCGCACGCCGCTGTCTGCCGCCGGCAAGCCGATGCGCACCCAGCCGCCGGGCGTGGTGGCCAAGGGCCAGCCGGAACCGCTGAAGGGCGTGCGCCGCAACATGGCCCGCGTGATGGCCGACGCGCACAGCAAGGTCGTGCCGACCACGCTGAACGACGATGCCGACATCCACGCCTGGCTGCCGGGCAACGACGTCACCGCACGCCTGGTGCGTTCGATCGTGGTGGCCGCGCAGAAGGTGCCGGCGATGAATGCCTGGTTCGACGGTGAAGCGCTGACCCGCACCCTGCACGCGCAGGTGGACATCGGCATCGCCGTGGACACCGACGACGGCCTGTTCGTGCCGGCCCTGCGCAATGCCGACATGCTCGATGCCCGCGGCATCCGCGAAGGCGTCAACCGCCTGCGCGAGCAGGTGGAATCGCGTTCGATCGCCGCCTCGGAACTGAGCGGCTACACCATCTCGCTGTCCAACTTCGGCATGTTCGCCGGCCGCTACGCGACCCCGGTCGTGGTGCCGCCGTGCGTGGCCATCGTCGGTGCCGGCCGTGCCCGCCACCAGATGACCCCGGTGATGGGCGGCGTGGAAGCGCACAAGGTGATCCCGCTGTCGGTCACCTTCGACCACCGCGCGGCCACCGGTGGTGAAGCGGCCCGCTTCCTGCGCGCGATGATGGACGACCTGGCGCTGGCCAGCTGATCGGTGGGTGCCAACCTTGGTTGGCACATGATCTGGAAAAACGCCGGGCACTGCCCGGCGTTTTTTTGTGCCCGTATCCACGCATGGCGTGGATCTACACAATGCGGGCGATCAATCGCGCGCGACCAACCCCTCGGCGCGACTGTAGACGCGCAGGCGATGGCCATCGGGATCGGCACCGACGAAGGTGTGTCCGAATTCCAGGGCTACCGGCGCCTGCAGGATCTGCACGCCGAGCGCGCGCCATGCATCGTGCATCTGCTGCACGGCTTCCGGGTTGTCCACCACCATCGCCAGTTCGGCGGCACCGGCCTGCGCAGACACGGGGGGCTGCACGTCATCGCGCTGCCACAGGCCCAGTGCGGCGCCATCGCCGAGCAGGAACAGGGCAAAGCCTGGTGACTGCTCGACCGGCGGCGCGCGCACCTGGCGGATGCGGTCCAGGCGGAAATGGCGGAAGTCCTCGCGGCTCTCGCACCAGGCAGCCAGCATCGGAACTTCATCGAAGTAGGCCAGCGCGAACGGCCAGACGATGCGTTCGCTGCGCTGGCCATGCGCATCCTCGTAACCGAACCTGAGGCGCTGCTGCGCACTGACCGCCTCGCGCACGGCCTGCAGGCGCGCCGCCGGCACTTTGGCCGCCGTTCGCGAAGGGCCTACCCGCAGGCCACTGTCACGCAATGCCTCGCGCCGCGCTGCGGGCAACACATGCGCGATACGCGCCAGGGCATCGCGTGCGGCTTCGGCCAACGCGGGTTCGGTACGGGCCGCAACCCAGCGCAGGCCCAGCACCAATGCATCGATCTCAGCCGGTGGCAGGGTCATCGGCGGCAGGGTATCGCTCGGCGCCAGCTGGTAGCCGATGCCGGCTTCCCCGCGCAGGTCGGCTCCCTGCTCGCGCAGGGTCTCGATATCGCGGTACAGCGTGCGCAGGCTGATGCCCAGCGCGTTGGCCAACGTCTGCCCGGCCACCGGCCGCCGATGGCGGCGCAGCAGCTGCAGCAGCTGGGTCAGGCGCAGCGCACGCGACATCAGCCGACCAGTGCGCTGGATGCCACCACGTGCTCGCCCGGCGGCGGAGCCAGCGCGGCATCCACCAGCGCCCTGGCAATCCGTTCGGCCGGATTGATCCGCCACGCCCGCGGCAACACCGGCCCCAGCACCCCCAGCACCCGCAGGGCGAAGTGTTCGCCACGGCGCACCTGCTGCCGCTGCCCGCCAATCAGGCCTGGCCGCACCAGGGTGAGCGAAGCAAACGCGAGCGTGCGCAGATCGCGCTCCAGTTCACCCTTCACCCGGTTGTAGAAGATCGCGGAGCCTGCATTGGCCCCCGCTGCCGAATTCAGTACGAACGCGCGCGCGCCCTGGCCGCGTGCCAGCTGCGCAAACGCCAGCGGGTAGTCATGGTCGATACGGTGGAAGGCCTCACGGCTCCCCGCTTGGGCCATCGTGCTGCCCAGCGCGCAGATCACCGCATCCACCTGCGCCCAGTCGGGCGCCTCCGGCAGGGCGTCGAACTGCAGCACCGGCGCGTACAGCTTCGGGTGGGCCAGGGTCAGCGCCCGCCGGGAAGGGGCCACCACCGCGCGGCAGCGCGGGTCCTCCAGCAGCATCGGCAGGGCCAGCCCGCCGACCAGGCCGGTTGCCCCCAGCAGCATCACGCGCATCACTACCTCCACTGCGGCATCCTGTCGCCCATCCTAGCCGTTCAAGCCGTCGGCGGCCGCGCCGATATGCTGGAACCAGTCCCTGCCAGCCCCAGGATTTGCTCCATGACGGACCAGCCCGACCACCGCCCCGCCCCCGGTACTGCCCTTGGGCCGCCGGCACGCGTGCGCGCGGTGGTGGATGACGGGCTGGGCGACCGCGTGGTGCTGCAGGGCGGCGGTGGCGTGGCCCTGCAGCAGCTGTTTGCTGGCGCCGATGCACCGGAGCCGCTGCTGGCCGCGTTCGCCAACGGCATGGCCACCCTGCCCGGCGAGCTGGGCGACATGGGCGACCGCCTGCAATCGGCGCAGGCCAGTGCCGATTGGCCGCGCTATGGGCGCGCGATGCGGCAGTTGATCGACAAGTACATCCGCACCATCGAGCAGCATTCACCAGATGGGCAGCCCGAAAGCCTGCGCTTGTCCGAGCAGCTGCGGCTGCTGCTGGGCGGCGCGGTGGTCGCACTGCTGCAGCACGACCCGGACCTGCGCGAACAGGCACAGGCGCTCGCCCTGCGCCTGCGCCAGTGGCAGCCGGGCACCGCTCTGGAGCCGATTGAACAGGGCGTGCGCGAACTCGGCCACCAGGTCGGCGTGCGCGCGGAGAGCTGGCAGGAGCAGCAGGCGCTGCTGCTGGAGCTGTTCGCGCTGCTGCTGGAGAACGTGAGCGAACTGCTGGACGACCGCAGCTGGCTGCAGGGCCAGATCGCCGCGGTACGCCAGCTGCTGGACGGGCCGCTGGAGGCCGAAGCCGTCGAGCGCACCCGCGCCGAGCTGCGCGAAGTGATCTACAAGCAAGGCCTGCTGCGCCAGGGCATCGACGATTCAAAGGCAGCGATGCGCGGGCTGATGGGCGAGTTCATCGAGCGCATGGATGGCATGGCTGCCAGCACCGGCGAATACCACGATCGCATCGGCAGCTACGCGTTGCAGCTGCGCGAAGCGCGCAGCATCGCCGACCTCAACCAGCTGCTGCAGGACGTGATGCGCGACACCGGCAAGGTGCAGCAGCAAGCCGCGCAGGCGCGCGACCACCTGGCCAACGCCCGCCAGGAAGTGGAGCGTGCCGAGCAGCGCATCGCCGAGCTGGAGCAGGAACTGCGCGCGGCCGGTGATCTGGCGCGCATCGACCCGCTCACCCAGGCATTGAACCGCCGCGGGCTGGAAGAGCTGCTGCAACGCGAGCTGGCGCGTGCCGCGCGCAACAACTCGCCGCTGGGCGTGGCGGTGATCGACCTGGATGATTTCCACCAGACCAACGATGCGCATGGCCATGCCGGTGGCGATGCGCTGCTGCAGCACCTGGTGTCCGTATGCAAGCTGCTGCTGCGCGCCACCGATGGCATCGCGCGGCTGGGCGGGGACGAGTTCGTGCTGGTGCTGCCGGAAACCCAGGGCGCTGACAGCATGGCCACGGTGCAGCGGCTGCAACGCTCGCTGGCACACCGCGTGCTGACCGTGCAGGAGAAGCGTGTGCCGGTGCATTTCAGTGCGGGGCTGGCCCAATGGCAGCCCGGCGACGACGCCGAAGCGCTGCTGCGGCGCGCCGATGATGCGTTGTACGCGGCCAAGCGACAAGGCAAGAACCGGGTGCAGGCGGGATAGCGCCCGGCCCCCGTGAACCGCCCAGGTAGGTGCCAACCTTGGTTGGCACACGCGAAAAACAAAGCGCCGACCAAGGCCGGCCTCCACCGGGGACCCCGTCGCCGCTTACTTCCCGCGCAGCTTCTGGAAGCCGCTCACCGCCGCCAGCACGATGGCACCGGCGATGATGCCGACCACCATGTTGCCCACCGCGCTGACCAGCCAGCCCCACTGGCCCTCGCCGCCCAGTGCCTGCACCGCGTGATGCAGTGCCGGCACGTTGTGCACCAGGATGCCGCCACCGACCAGGAACATGGCGATGGTGCCGGCTACCGACAGGAACTTCATCAGCCACGGTGCAGAGGCGACCAGGCCACGACCGAACGCCGCAATCGCGCCGCCCTTGCGCGACAGGTACAGGCCGACGTCGTCGAGCTTGACGATGCCCGCCACCAGTCCGTAGACGAAGATCGTCATTGCCAGTGCGACCACCGCCAGCGTCAGCAGCTGGTTGGTGAAGGTCGCGGTGGCCACCACGCCCAGGGTCAACACGATGATCTCGGCCGAGAGGATGAAGTCGGTGCGGATCGCCCCCTTCACCTTGTCCTTCTCCCACGCCACCATGTCCACCTGCGCGTCGGCCAGCGCCTTGCGCCGCTCGGCCTGGCGCTCGGCGTCGTCATCGGATGAGTGCAGGAAGCGGTGTGCCAGTTTCTCCACGCCTTCAAAGCACAGGAAGGCGCCACCGATCATCATCAACGGCACGATCAGCGGCACGTTCCAGCCACGGCTGTGCAGCCACGCCTCCAGCGCACTGATCGCCAGCGCAGCCGGCACCAGGATCACCTTGTTGACCAGCGACCCCTTGGCCACCGCCCACACCACCGGCAGCTCGCGGTTGGCGTTGACCCCGGTCACCTGCTGCGCGTTCAGCGCCAGGTCGTCGCCCAACACACCCGCGGTCTTCTTCGCCGCCACCTTGGTCAGCACCGAGACATCGTCAAGCAGGGAGGCGATATCGTCGAGCAGGGCGAACAGGCTGGCACCGGCCATGGGGCATCCAAGTGAGGGAATGAGCGGATTCTGACCGATACCGGGGCCGCTGCGGAAGCGGTCGGATTCACCGCGTGCCTACCGCCCCCCGGCGACACTGCGGAATCTGGACATTGCCGGCCAGCGGCCGGCACTACCAACTTTGTCGCATGGGAGTGTCGCTTGAGCAATCCGCCCACCGCCAATGGCAATCCCCCGCTGGTCAAGGGCATGAACCGGCGCAGCCAGATCCTGCGCCTGCTGATGCGCTACCGCCATTCGGGGGTGTTCTCGGGCATGAACCTGGATGCTGCCAGCAGCCAGGCCGACGTGCCCGCCGACGGCAACCCGGAACAGTTCGTCAGCGATCTGGAAGCGCTGGGGCCGACCTTCGTCAAACTGGGCCAGATGCTGTCCACGCGACCGGACATGGTGCCGGTGGAATTCGCCACAGCGCTGGAGCGCATGCAGGAAAAGGTGGCCGAGATCCCGGTCGAGCGCATCCATGCCATCGTCGAGCAGGAACTGGGTGCGCCGGTGAACAAGCTGTTCGCTTCGTTCGATCCCGAGCCGCTGGGCTGCGCATCGATCGCGCAGGTGCACCGCGCGGTGCTGCACGATGGCCGGCAGGTGGCGGTGAAGGTACAGAAGCCCGAGGTGGCCGCGCAGCTGCGCTCGGACCTGGAGGCGCTGCGCAGCTTCGCGCTGGCTGCCGACCACCTGACCCAGGTGGGCCGCCGCGTGCGCCTGCGCGACTGGCTCAACGAGTTCGCCAAGACCCTGATGCAGGAGCTGGACTACCACGCCGAGGCCGAGAACCTGGCCCGGTTCGGCCGGCACCTGAAGCCGTTCCGCCGGCTGTGGATTCCGCAACCGCTGTGGGATTACAGCAGCCAGCGCGTGCTGACCATGGAGCTGGCTACCGGCGTGCGCGTGGACGCGATTCCCGATGTGCGCCGCACCGAGCAATCGATGGACCCGCTGGCCGCGGCGCTGATCCGTGGCTACCTGGACCAGATCTTCGTGCACGGCGAGATCCATGCCGATCCGCACCCGGGCAACCTGCGGGTGATGCCCGATGGCCGGCTGGCGATCTTCGACCTGGGCATGGTCGCGCACATGCCGCCGCGCCTGCGCGAGCGGCTGCTGAAGATCCTGTTCGCCGCCGTGGATGGCCGCGGCGAAGAAGTGGCCGACGACCTGATCAGCATCAGCACCCGGCTGGAGGCGTTCGACGAGGAGCGCTACCTGCGCGAGACCGGCCAGTTGATTGCGCGCTACGCCGCCAGCGGCAGTTTCTCCGAGGGCCGCGTGGTGCTGGACATGGTGCGCATCGCCACCGCCTGCGGCCTGCGCACGCCGCCGGAGCTGAGCCTGCTGGGCAAGGCGCTGCTCAATCTGGAAACCGTGTGCCGGCTGCTGGCGCCCGAGCTGGAAACCCGCCGCATCGTCGAGCGCCAGCTGCAGCACGTCATGCGCGCGCGCCTGAAGAAGTCGCTGTCGGCCGCCAACATCGCCAGCGAAGCAATGGAGCTGCAGCAGCTGCTGCGCGATGGGCCGCGCAAGCTCTCGGACATCATGGCGCTGCTGGCCGAGAACCGCCTGCAGATGAAGGTGACCGGCCTGGAAGAATCACGGTTGATGGAGAACCTGCAGAAGATCGCCAACCGCGTGGCGGCCGGCATCATCAGCGCCGCATTGATCATGGCCGCTGCGATGATGATGAAGATCGACACTGGCTGGCACCTGTTCGGCTACCCGCTCATCGCGCTGATCCTGCTGTTGATCGGCGTGGTGCTCGGATTGGGCATCGTGACCAGCGCGCTACTGTTCGATCGTCGCGCGCGGGCACGCGAGGAACGCGGCCACCGCTAGCGCATGCATTGAAACCGCCGTATTCATGCGGTTTTTAATGCAATCCAACGAAGCCTTTCACGCCTGCTTTACCTTGCGGGCGTGATTCCGCGCGCGTCATTTCAACAAACATTTCAGTCAGGTTCGTGCATGCACTATCGGGTCATCGGCCTGTCATGTGGATGTGCTTGTGGCAGCGCCGGTCGGATGGACACGCGTCGGTACGACGTCCATCACCACCACCCCGTCACTGCCGAAGCTGCCTATGCTCTGGATACTGCTGCTGTCGTTGTTGCTGCTGTGCTGGTTGTTCCTCGCGTCCGACAGGTGGGTGTGGTGGAAGGCCGGTGCGTTCTCGCTGCTGCTGCTTGCACTCAGTGCGTGGTGGTTGATCGACAAGCTGTCCGGTGACGGGCTCAATGCCGCCACCCTGTACCACCTGGGCGCCGACATGGAAGGCGCCGGTGTCGCCGACTTCAAGGGCTATATCGCCGGTTTCATCGTGCTGGCGCTGGTCTCGCTGCTGCCGTTGTTTGCCACGCGGGTGAAGCGCTGGCGCCGGCCCGGCCACGGTGCTGCCTGGTTTGCAGGCTTCGCGGCGGTGTGGGTGGCCACGATCATGATCAGCCCGCTGGCGCGCGACGGCCAGCGCCTGTACCAGCAGCTGCGCCCGGTCGATTTCGCCCGTATCGCACCCGAATACCAGGTGCCGACGCAGCCATTGCAGCGCCCGCGCAACATCGTCTGGATCTACGGCGAAAGCCTGGAGCGCACCTACCTGGACGAGAACGTGTTCCCGGGCCTGATGCCCAACCTCAACCGCCTGGCCTCCGAGTCGCTGGATGTGCGGGGGCTGGCCTCGGCCGAGGGCAGCGGCTGGACCATCGCCGGCCTGGTGTCGTCGATGTGCGGCGTGCCGCTGACCACCTCGCAGGGCGACGAGAACAGCATGGACCGCATGGGCAGCTTCCTGCCCAAGGCCGTGTGCCTGGGCGACTACCTGAAGCAGCAGGGCTACACCAATCATTACCTGGGCGGCGCCAACGGCCAGTTCGCCGGCAAGGGCCAGTTCCTGGCCAGCCACGGCTTCGATGAAGTGCACGACCTGGCGTGGTTCAAGCAGCAGAAGAAGATCGGCCGCATCCACTACTCGGCCTGGGGCGTGCATGACGACGTACTGCTGGATACCGCCTACCAGCGCTTCGAACAGCTCTCGCGTGCGGGCTCACCGTTCATGCTGACCACGCTTACGATGGACACCCATCATCCCGCCGGCCATCTGCCGGTGTCGTGCAAGGGCGAGCGCTACCAGAGCCAGTACGGCAACATCAACATGCTCAACGCGCTCAAGTGCAGCGACCGGCTGATCTCGCAGCTGGTGCAGCGCATCCAGGCCAGCCCGTACGGCAAGGACACGCTGATCGTGATCGCCTCCGACCACCTGGCGATGCCCAACGATCTGACCCACATCCTGACCCAGCAGAAGCGCGAGAACCTGCTGCTGTTCCTCGGCAACGGCGTGGCACCGCGCCAGCTGGCGGTGGAGGACGGTTCGACGCTCGATTCCGGCGCCACCCTGCTCAGCCTGCTCGACCCGAAGCTGCAGACCATGGGCTTCGGCCGTTCGCTGCTGGATGAGAAGCGCGCACCGAGTGCCAGCGTGGCCGCACGCCGCGAGGGGGGCCGGGACTATCCGCAGTACCTCGCCTTCGCGCGTTCACTGTGGCTGGGCGAACCGACCCGCGAACTGAAGATCGATGGCGATGACCAGGTAGTGGTCGGCCTGCAGCACGTGCAGCCACCGGTGCTGCTGGAGTACGACAAGGACTGGGGCCTGAAGTCGGTGTATCTGGAAAACACCTCGCGCCAGTTCGATGACGCGAACCCGGACAACACCCTGGCCTACGTCGACCGCTGCACCGCGTTCGAGGACGGCTCGGCCGACGGCGACTGGTGCGCCCTGCTGGTCAACCGCGACAACGGCATCAAGCTCTACCGCGACAATGACCTGCGCGGCGGCATCGCGGTGGATGCACCGCTGGACGCCTTCCAGGGCCCGCGCCCGAGCGTGCGCCAGGCACACATGATCACCCAGAAGGGCCGCCGTACCCGCGCCGGCCAGTACATGCTGCAGCTGGTGGCGAGCACGCGCCCGGATCGCGGTTTCTGGATCGAGGCGGTGTCCTCGCAGCGCAAGGTGGTGTTGGCCCAGCAGTGGGTTCAGCCTGATGCCAACGGCAAGATCAACGTGTCCTTCGGGCTGGACCACGAAGTGGATGATCTGGAGATCCGTGCGTGGTTGAACCATGCCGAGAAGCTGGCGGTGGATACCTTCGCGCTGGTGCCCTCGCGCAGCCGCCCGCGGGGGTAGGGTTCTTTGCAGGGCCTGCGGCCCTGCACCTGCTGCAAGCAACGGCAACATCAAGAGCGGGCAGTCCGTGGGTTGGCGGGGCGGTGTCGACCTTGGTCGACACGTCTCTCAGATATCGAAATCAATCTGGGATCAGATCCGTTCTCCTCCGGAAAGCGGATCTGACCCCAAGAGCATTTCCGACAGATCGCGGAAATCTGTCGAAGGCGGGGTGGGTCCGGTTGCGGGGGTGTCCGCGGCATGGATGCCGCGGCCAAGCCTACATGGACGTATTTACGGCGTCCCCCGCAACCGGACCCACTCCGCCCTCCCACGGAATGCACGTTGTTGCCGTTGCCGTTGCTGTTGCTCCGGCTCGTAGCGGGTGCAGGGCGCAGCCCTGCAAAGAACCCCCTACTCCTGCGGATCGCGGGTGATGTGGATGTCGGTCGGGGTCGACAGCGGAATGTTCCGCTCCGCCAGGATCTGCAGCAGGCTGAAATACAGATCGCTGCGCGTCGCGTAGACCTGCCGCGGACTGGCCACGTAGGCGAAACTGTTCATCGTGATCTGGCCACCGGCAATGCTGTCGATGTAGACCGTCGGCGCCGGCTGCTTCAGCACGTTGGTATGCGCGGTGTACGCATCCAGCAGCGCCTGGCGCAGATTGCCGACATCGGTGCTGGGCGGCACCGCGAACTGGATCTGGATGCGGCCCTGGTTGTTGCCCATCGTCATGTTGCGGATCGTCTTGGTGATCAGCTCCGAGTTCGGCACGATCAGCGTTGACCGGTCGCCCACCTGGATCTCAGTCGAACGCACGTTGATGCGGCGGATGTCGCCTTCCTGATCACCCAGCTTCACCCAGTCGCCGATCTTCACCGGGCGCTCGGCCAGCAGGATCAGGCCCGAGACGAAGTTCTGGATGATCGCCTGCAGGCCGAAACCGATACCCACCGACAGCGCGCTGACCAGCAACGCCAGGTTCTTCAGGTTCAAGCCCATCGCGGTCAGCGCCCACAGGCCCACCAGGATGATGCCGACGTAACCGGCGATGGTGCTGATCGAGTTGCGCGCGCCCAGATCCAGTTCGGTCTTGGGCAGATAGGTATCGGTCAGCCAGCGCTGCAGCAGCTGGGTCAGCCCCATGCCCACCAGCAGCACCAGCACGCCGGTGACGATGCGGCCGGGCTGCAGCGTCAGGTCCTTGTTGATCTCAATACCATTGGACAGCGAGGCGATACGTTCGACGATCGTCCCAACGTTGCCAAACGGCGCGGCAAGGGCCAGCAGCGCAACCAGCACCACCAGGCTCCGCAACATGGCCGACAGCAGCACGCCCGCCTGCTCCAGCCGCGACACGCTCAGCCCTGTGCTGAGCAGGATGGTCTGGCCGACCTTGCTGTCAGCATTGAGCATCCAGGTGCTCAGATCATCAACGAACTTGAACAACAGGGTCGCCGCCAGCACCACGATGCTGCCACCGATCAGCTGCTGGTTCACGAACTTGGCGAAATTCACGTAGCCCAGCAGCGTCGCAACAATGGCCGCCACCACCGCGATGTTGCCTGCCACGCGCGCCAGCACCAGCCAGCTGCTGCGCCGCACCGGCGTGCTCGGGCCCTGCCCGTCGGCCTGCGCTTCCAGTTTGGCTTCGGCCTCGGCGGTCTGCCGGCGGTGCAGCCGCGCCAGCGTCACCAGCATGGCCATGATCAGGCCCAGGTAGGTCAGCGCGATCACACCGTCCAGCGCCACCGTGGTGACATCGCTGGTGCGCGTAGCCCGGTCGATGGCCACCAGCACCGTGCTCAGCCAGGCCAACGCTGCCGCGCCCCAGGCGTACTTGCGCAGTTTCAGCGCGGCGGTGTCATCCAGGTTCAGCAGCCGCCACGACGGCCGCGACGGCACCAGCAGGCAGGCACTGAGCGCAGCGATGAACGCGGCGGCGAAGGTGGCCTGCTGCACGCCGTCGGCCACGTTCTGCAGGCGCGGCGCAATCGCACCGATGGCGTTGAGCGAGGCGATGAACACCACCACCGCATAGCCGGGCAGCAGCGTGCCCACCAGCAACAACCACATGGCCAGCCCGGAACGGCGCAGACGGCCATCGGGCGCACGGTCGGACGCAGCGAACTGCCGCCCCAGGCGGCGTAGCCACAACCGCAGCGGGAACATCATCACCAGCGCGGCCACCAGGCCCAGCAACGGCGTGCCCCAGCCATTGGCGCGGATACCGGCGACGAACGCATCGCGTCCCTGCTCGGCCAACGGCGCAACCCGTGCGATATCAATCGGCAGGCGCTCGGCCACCTTGCTCCACAGCGCAGGCGACAGCGGTGAGGCGACCTTCTGCCCCAGCTCCTCGGTACGTTGCGCGGCGCGCTGCTGGTCGATATCGGTCGCCAGCTGCTGGGCGCGCACGGCACTGGTCTTCGCCTGGGCCACCGATGCGGCCAGTCCGTCGCGCTGCTTGTTGAGGGTGCGCCGTTGCGCCGCCAGTTCGGGCGGCTCGGTGGCGCCCTCGGCAGGCGTGCCCAGCTGGGCCAGCTGCTCGTCGAGGCGGTCCAGCTGCGGCTGCAGCGACTTCTCCAGCGCCTCGGCGTCACGTCGCGCTTTCGAAGCGTCATCGGACAACATGGCCAATGTTTCGATGGCCGCAGCATCACCACGCTTGCGGTCGACTTCCTTCAGCTTCGCATCGATATCCGCCAGTTGCTGCTTCGGCGTGGGGTCCTCGTCCTGCGCCAGCACCGGCGCGGACAGCAGGAAGACGCTGCACAGCAGCAGGACCAGCCAGGGGCCCCGTGCACGGATCGATCGCAGGAAAGAAGACACGCCAGCCACACCGGTTCGCGCGGACCACCGCGCCTGCGCGCGACTATACGGCACCGCCGATAAAGGGCGGGTGGGCAGGCCCGGCAGCGTCGAGCATCAGTACTTCAACCGCAGCTCTTCCACGGTCGGCTGCTGCAGCGCGTACCAGTCCTGGAACTCTTCCTCGGTGATCTCGTCGGGCGCATACACCGCCACCGGGTGCCAGTCATGGTCGGTCGGCAACGGCTGGCGCGGGCCGGCGCGCAGGCTGTAGCTCACGCCTTCGTAGTCGACCAGGTCATCGACCTGCGGCCACTGCTCGCGTGCGAACGCGGATTCACTCTTCAACAGGATCACCTGGTACATCGGCACCTCCACCTCGGTTGGATCAGGAAAACACGGCGCTGGCGGCAGGATACCGCCACGCCGATGACAACGCGCACTCCGTCGGGGCGACGGAACGTTCTGGACACGGCCATCGCCCCGGCTTCACCCGCCCATGGCAACGCCATCGGCATCGTGGAGGCCCCCCCCTGCCACCACTGCCGATGACCGACCACCCACCGCTGAAGACCGTCGCCGACCTCAAGCTGCCCCGCTACCAGGGCACCTGGTACGAGATCGCGCGCCTGCCGATGCGCCACGAGCCGGAAGGCTGCACCGACGTGTCGGCGCACTACACCCTGCTCGACAACGGCAACGTCGGCGTCACCAATCGCTGCCGCATGGACGGCGAGATCGAGGAGGCCAGTGGCGAGGCCTGTGCCGTCGACAACGACAGCGCGCGCCTGGAAGTGAGCTTCCTGCCCAAGGGCCTGCGCTGGCTGCCGTTCGCCAAGGGCGACTACTGGGTGATCCAGATCGCCCCGGACTACAGCGTGTCGCTGGTCGGCAGCCCGGACCGCAAGTACCTGTGGCTGCTGGCGCGCGAGCCGCGGCTGGACGCGACCGTGCAGGACCATTATCTGGCGGCGGCTCGCCTGCAGGGCTTCGATCTGTCCGAACTGATCCAGACCCCGCACACCGGCCACCCCACTGCCTGAGCAGCGCCGCGCATGGACCTGAAGAGTGGCTACCCGTGGTGGGCGGTACGCAACGGCCTGATACACGCCTTCCCGCCGTTGCAGGAGGACCTGCGCTGCGACGTGCTGGTGGTCGGCGGTGGCATCACCGGTGCGCTGATCGCCGACGAGTTGTCCCACCATGGGCACGACGTGGCGGTGATCGAGCAGCGCGACATCGGCTGGGGCAGCACCGCCGCCAGTACCGCGCTGCTGCAGTACGAGATCGATACCCACCTGCTGGAACTGACCGAACGCTACGGGCAGGACGCCGCTGCACTGGCTTACCGGGCCTGCGCGGAGGCGATCCCGGCCCTGGGCGAGGTGACGCGTGGCCTGAAGGACGTGGACTTCCAGCGCATGGACAGCCTGTACCTGGCCAGCCGCCATCGCGACGTGCCACGCCTGATGGCCGAGGGTGCCGCGCGGCGCGGCATCGGCCTGGATGCGCGCTGGCTGGGCCCTGAGGCGCTGCGGGAACGCTTCGACGTGGATGCCGGTGGCGCGCTGCTGACCCGCCAGGCGGCACGGGTCGACCCTTACCGGCTGACCTATGGGTTGCTGCAACGCGTGCGCCGGCGTGGCGGCCACGTGCATGACCGTAGCGTGCTGCACACGCTCGCGCCGGGCCCGCGAGGTGTGCGTGCGCTGACCGAGGCCGGCGCCACCGTCCACGCCCGCCACGTGGTGCTGGCCATGGGCTATGCCAACCAGCGCTGGCTCGAACAGCGGGTTGCACGCAACCGCAGCAGTTACGCCTTCATCACCGATCCGATCGATGCGGACATGCTGGACCGGCTGCGCAACACGATGGTGTGGGAGAGCGCCCGCCCCTATCTGTACCTGCGCGCCACTGGCGACCGCCGCCTGCTGGTGGGCGGGCTGGACGATGCCATCGACATCCCCGCCCGCCGCGACCGACGCGTAGAGCGCAAGGCCGACAAACTGATGAAACAGCTGCTGCACTGGTTCCCACGACTGGATCCGGTGCCGGCCTTCTCCTGGGCCGGCACCTTCGCCGAGACCGCGGACGGCCTGCCGTTCTTCGGCCCGCACGCGCAGTGGGGCCCCCGGGTTCATTTCGCCATGGCCTACGGCGGCAATGGCATCACCTACTCGATGATCGGCGCACAGCTGCTGCGGGCCCGCATCGAGCGGCGGAAGCATGCGCTGGAAGGGCTGTTCAGCTTTGAACGGTTGCCGTAGCGCCCACCTTTTGTAGAGTCGAGCCCTGCTCGACTCTACAGAGGCCGCAATCGAGCAGGCCCGGATCTACCGCAAGCGGCCGCCGACAGGCATCATTCAAGCAACCCCTGCTAGCGTCGGCCTGTACCGCCGCGTGTTGCGTGGCCACCTGTCCGCTGGAGCGCCGTCATGATCCGCCCCCTGACCCTGCTGCTGTGCCTGGCCCTGCCGGGAACCGTGCTGGCCCAGTCTGCTGCGGGCGCCACCGCGCCGCAGGCGGCCGGCCTGGACCTGTCGCTGCCGCAGGCGCCGATGCGCTACCTCAACGACCCGGCCCTGCAGCAGGACCCGCCCGGCACCTACTACGGCGACAAGAGCGGCCCCCGCGTTCACGACGACGCCAGGATCGCCGACGTGACCGACGACAAGGTCAAGGTGTCCGGCAGCTTCACCACCGGCATCGGCTATTCCAAGAACGGCGGCAACAGCCACTACAACGCCGCCACGCTGAACCTCAGCAAGAACTACACCACCGATGAAGGGAAGACCCACGGGCTCAACCTCAACATCCACGTGAGTGAAGGCAAGGGCCCGGGCTTCTTCGGCCCGTACGGCGGCTACTACGGCCGCGGCCCGGGCTGGGATTACCCGCCGCCGTACGGTTGGTAACACCGCGCGCGGGAGGCGGGCCGACCAAGGTCGGCACCTACCGGCACGCGAATCAATCCAGCCAGCCATCGCGCTCGCTGTGCAGGATGCGGCCGTCATAACCGCTCAGGCGCACCTCCACCTTCTGGTTGCGGGCATTGCGCGCTTCCAGCGACCAGGTCGCGCCGTCGCGTTCCAGCGAATGGATCTCGCGCAGGCCATGCGACTGCGCCCGTGCCAGAACCTGCTCGGTGGTCAACAGCGCGCGGCTGCTGTGCTCATCGAAGATCTCGCCGGTCTTCGGATCCACATAGACCTCGCTGAAGCGGCCATCGGCACGGCTCACGTCTGCCTCCCACAGGCCGTCATCGCGCTCGATCTCGTGGATCTGGGTGTAGCCGGCCTTGCGCAGGGTCTGTTCGACCTGGGCCATGCCCAGCGGCGCGGCCTGCGCGGCCGGTACGATGGCCAGCGCAGCGACGGTGGCGAGAGTGAGCGACTTCAACATGGGGGTTCTCCTGTTCGTGGCCGGATCATCCCGGCACCGCCACGATGCATGCCCCGGTTAACAGCGCCTTAGCCGCAGCTGTTAGGCAATCGTTAGTCGCCATCGGCATACTCGCGCCGGTTCCCCTTCCTGGCGCAGTCACGATGCTCCCCACCCTCGCCCTGCTGCTGGCCCTGGCCGGCGCCCCGAACGCTGCCGCTCCGACCCAGGACCCGGCGCAGCAGGTTGCGCGCCGTGCCGTGCAGCAGGGCCGTTATGTGCCGCTGGAAGGCGTGGTGCGTGATGCGCTCCGGCGCTATCCGGGCCAGCTGCTGGAAGTGGAGCTGGACGACGGCGTCTACGAGGTGGAGATCCTGCGCACCGACGGCGTGGTGGTGGAGCTGGATTATGATGCGCGCAATGGAAAGCTGCTGAAGACGGAGCTGGACGACTGATGCGTATCCTGCTGGCCGAAGACGATGCGGCGCTGGTTCAACGGCTGGTGCCTTTGCTGGAACAGGCCGGCTACGTCGTGCACACGGTGGCTGACGGGCGCCACGCCGAGGAGATCGGCCAGATCGAGGACCTGCAGGCCGCGATCGTCGATCTGGGCCTGCCCGGCCTGGACGGGCTGAGCGTGATCGAGCGCTGGCGTGGCAATGGCCGCAGCTTCCCGGTGCTGGTGCTGACCGCACGCGGGCGCTGGCACGACAAACTGGCAGGCTTCGATGCCGGCGCCGACGACTACCTCACCAAGCCCTTCCAGGCCGACGAACTGGTGCTGCGCCTGCGCGCCCTGATCCGCCGCAGCCATGGCCATGCCAGCCCGCGCCTGCAGTGCGGCCCGTTGCAGCTGGACGTCAACGCCGGGCGCTTCGAGCTGGATGGGCAGGCGCTGGCGCTGAGTCCGCAGGAGTTCCGCGTGTTGAGCTACTTCATCCACCACAGCGGCAGCGTGATCAGCCGCGACCGCCTCGGCGAGCAGATCTTCGAAGGCGGCTACGATCCCGATTCCAACGCGCTGGACGTCCTGCTCGGGCGGGTGCGCCGCAAGCTGGGCACCGACCTCATCCATACCGTGCGTGGCCAGGGTTGGCGGCTGGCCGAGGCATGAGCGCGCGCCAGCCTTCGCTGCGCCGCCGGCTGCTGCTGGTCGCCGGCGTCGGCCTGGTGCTGGTCTCGGTACTGGCCAGCGTCCTGCTGGGCGAGCTGTTCAAGCGCAGCGCGCGCGACCGCCTCGACCACGAACTGCAGCAGGACATGCTGACCCTGCTGGCGCAGGCCGAAGTGGACCCGGAAGGGCAGCTGCGCCTGCGCCAGGAACCGAACGACGCCCGCTTCCAGCGGGTGTTCTCCGGTGCGTACTGGCAGATCGCGGACCAGCAGGGCAAGGTGCTGCTGCAGTCGCGCTCGCTGTGGGACCAGACCCTGGCCGCCACCGCCGACGGCCCGACCCAGCGCAACCTGCCCGGGCCGATGCAGCAATCACTGCGTGCCCGCGTGCAGCAGGTGCGCCTGCCGCGCGCGGCGCAGGCCTATGTTGCCGTGGTGGCCAACGACCGCAGCGCACTGGATGCCGACGTTGCCGCGTTCCGCCAACGCACCGCGATTGCGCTGGCGGTGCTGGTGGCCGCGTGGCTGGCGGTGCTGGCCAGCCAGGTCCATTTCGGGCTGCGCCCGCTGCGCGGACTGCGCCAGCAGCTTGAGCGCATCCGGCGTGGCGAAGCCGAACGTATCGACCGCCGCCAGCTCGATATGGAGATCGCACCGCTGGCCGATGAACTGGACGCCCTGCTCGACCACCACCAGCGCATGGTGGCGCGTGCACGCAGCAGCGCGGAAGATCTCGCCCATGCACTGAAGTCGCCGCTGAGCGTGCTGGCCGCCGAGACACAGGGCGACGGCCGCGACTGGCGGCGTACGCTGCACGAGCAGGGTGCGCGCATGCGCGCCAGCATCGACCGCTATCTGGCCGCCGGCCTGGCGGTGGACCACCGGCAGCGCAGCGAGGTGGCCCCCGCCGCCGAAGCGCTGTGCCGGCTGATGACCCGCGTGCACGCCGGCCGTGGCATCCACTTCCGGGTGGACGTGGCCCCCGGGCTGGCCTTCGCCGGCGCCGTGACCGATCTGGAAGAAATGCTGGGCAACCTGCTGGACAACGCCGGCAAGTGGGCCCGCCACGATGTGCGGCTGCGCGCCCTGGCCCAGCAGGACCGGCTGCACATTGAAGTGCGCGACGACGGCCCCGGCCTGGACGAGGCCAAGCTGGAGAGTGTGTTGCAGCGTGGCGTGCGCCTGGACGAGCGGGTGGAAGGCAGCGGCCTGGGGCTGGCTATCGCAGCCGACATCGCCGCCAGCCACGGCGGCTCACTGCGCCTGTCGAACGAAAACCCCGGATTGCGCGCGCGGCTGGAACTGCCGCTGGCGCCGGCTGACTAGGTCGGGGCCGGACGGCCCCAGGCGCAGCCGGGCGTGGGCTCGGCCCAGCGCGTCACCCATCAGCGGTGGTGCATCCACCAGCAATCGATCGCGTCCAGCACGATGTGGATCATCAACCCGATGCCAAACAACCGCGTCTTCTTCGGCACGCACAGACCGGCATAGACCGCGATGGCCGGCGCGGTGTGCAACGGGTGGAAGCCGATGCTGCACCGGTTTGGCGCGTAGATCGGATCGGCCAGCAGGTGGTCCAGATCGATGATCCAGCCCAGCAGCATCAGCAGCCACGCCGAAGCGAAGCGCTTGCGCCAGAACAGCCATGCCAGCAGGGCTGGCACGGCGGCATGCAGGAACAGGTGGAAGATCGCGCGTGCGCTCATCGGGGCCGGTAGCGCCGGGCCATGCCCGGCGTTCCCGTTGACCTCAGACCAGCGGTTCGTCGGACAGGTAGGTGTAACCGGTCAGGCCGGCTTCCAGCGCGTCCGACAGTTCCTGCGCACGCTCCGGCGACAGCTGCGCCTCGGCCACGCGCTGCGCATAGGTGGCACGCAGTTCGTCCAGGCGGTAGCCCACGTAGTCCAGCATCACGTCGGTGGTATCGCCACGGCGCTGCTGGGTGATGGCATAGCCATCGGCATCGGCCAGCACTTCCACCGCGTCGGTGTCGCCGAACAGGTTGTGGATGTCGCCCAGGATTTCCTGGTAGGCGCCGACCATGAAGAAACCGATGCGATAGCTCTCGCCCGGCTTCATCTTGTGCAGCGGCAGCGAGCTGTCCAGGCTCTCGTTCTCGACATAGGTTTCCACCATGCCGTCCGAGTCGCAGGTCATGTCGGCGATGATGCCGCGACGGTCCGGGGTTTCGTCCAGGCGCTCGATCGGCACGATAGGGAACACCTGGTCGATCGCCCATACGTCCGGGATCGATTCGAACACGCTGAAGTTGACGAAGTACTTGTCGACCAGGCGCTCGTTCAACTCGTCCAGCACCGGGCGATGGCTCTTCTCGTCATAGCTCAGGCGCGCACGCACGCCGTGGGCGATGGCGTAGAACAGATCGTCGATGCGCGCACGCTGCGGCAGGTCGATCTGGCCCAGCGCGTAGCTGGCCAGACCTTCGGCGTGGAAGTGCTGTGCTTCCTGGAACAGTTCCACCGCCGGGCGCACGTCCAGCTCGTCGTGGATCTCGCGCAGGTGGCGGATCGCCGCCGGCTCATCGTCGTGCTGGTCCGGCACGCGGCCTTCCTGCGCCTCTTCCACTTCCGACACGTTGGCGATCAGCACCGCGTGGTGCGCGGTCATCGCGCGGCCGCACTCGGTGACGATGCGCGGCGGGGTCAGGCCGAACTCTTCGCAGGCATTGGCCAGCGGCTGCACGATGTTGCTGGCGTAGGAATGCAGGCCGTAGTTGATCGAGCAGAAGCTGCGCGAACGGGTGCCTTCATAGTCCACGCCCAGGCCACCGCCCACGTCGACATGGGTGATCTTCGCGCCCAGGCGCGACAGCTCCACGAAGTAGCGGGTGGCTTCGCGCATGCCGTTGGCGATGTCGCGCACGTTGGAGATCTGCGACCCCATGTGGAAGTGCAGCAGGTTCAGGCAGTCGGCGTACTCGGTGTCACGCAGCGACTTCCACAGGTCCAGCAGCTGGCGCGGCGACAGGCCGAACTTGGCCTTGTCGCCACCACTGTTCTGCCACTTGCCAGCGCCCAGCGAGGCCAGGCGCATGCGCACGCCCAGGCCCGGCTTCACGTCCAGCGCCTTGGACTCTTCCAGCACCAGCTTCAGCTCGGACGGCTTCTCGATGACGATGAAGGTCTGCAGGCCCAGCTTGCGGCCGATCAGGGCCAGGCGGATGTACTCGCGGTCCTTGTAGCCGTTGCAGACGATCAGGCCACCCGGGCGCGACAGCGCCAGCACGGCCATCAGCTCGGGCTTGCTGCCCGCTTCAAGGCCGAAGCCCTCGCCATGGTGGCTGGCCAGGGTGCCGGCCACGCCACGGGTCTGGTTGACCTTGATCGGGTACACGGCGGTGTAGCCGCCACTGTATTCCCAGTCCTGCTGGGCCTGGCCGAAGGCCGCCTGCAGCTTGCCCAGGCGCTGGCCGAGGATGTCCGGGAAGCGCACCAGCAGCGGCAGCTTGGCACCGGCCGCACGCGCCGCATCGACCACCTTGGGCAGCGACACCACCGGGCCGTCCGCCCCGGTCGGTCTCACCACCATGTGCCCGGCCTGATCCACGTCGAAGTAACCGTCCGCCCAATGCGGGATCGAGTAGGTCTTGCGGGCTTGGTCGAGGGACCAATCGGTCATTTCAGTCGGCCTTGTTGGCAATAAAAGGGGGGGCATGATAACGCCTATATGCCCACAGGTTCGTTATCATGCGCGCCCGCGCCCGTGACAGGTTCCAACCTGAACGGGCCGATCCGTCCGGATGTGGCATCTGTGCCACGCGGCCCCGCCCGCCAGCCCGGCTTCACCCCTCCGAACAGGACTGTTTTCCAATGACTGACAGCAACAACTGGTACATCGAACACTTCGAGCGCACCGGCTCGGCCATCGGCTATCGCATCACCGCCAAGCTGGACGAGGTGCAGTCGCCGTTCCAGAAGATCGAGATCTTCCAGACCACCGACTGGGGCAACCTGATGACCATCGACGGGGCCATCATGCTGACCAGCAAGGACAACTTCTTCTACCACGAGATGATCAGCCACCCGGTGCTGTTCACCCACGCCGCGCCCAAGCGCGTGGTGATCATCGGTGGCGGCGACTGCGGCACCCTGCGCGAAGTGCTCAAGCACAGCGGCGTGGAGAGCGTGACCCAGTGCGATATCGACGAGCAGGTCACGGTGATGGCGCGCAAGCACTTCCCGGAACTGTGCGATTCCAACGACGACGCCCGCGCCGAGCTGCTGTTCGACGACGGCGTGGCCTACATGGCCAACTGCCCGGCCGGCAGCGTGGACGTGGTGATCGTCGATTCGACCGACCCGGTCGGCCCGGGCGAAGGCCTGTTCAACAAGGCCTTCTACGAGAGCTGCTTCAAGGCCCTGAAGGACGACGGCATCCTGGTGCAGCAGTCCGAATCGCCGCTGATGCAGCTGGACCTGATCAACGAAATGCGCACCGAGATGGGCAAGGCCGGCTTCGGCTCGTTCAAGACCCTGCCGTTCCCGCAGCCGTGCTACCCCACCGGCTGGTGGAGCGTGACCATGGCGCGCAAGGGCGACAGCAGCTTCGACTTCCGCCAGGCCGACTCGGCCGCCAAGACCTTCAACACCCTGTACTACACCGCCGCGCTGCACACCGGCGTGCTGGTGACCCCGCCGTTCGTGCAGGCGGCGCTGAAGAACTGATCGGAAAGCGCGCCAACCAAGGTTGGCACCTACCCATGCAAAAGAAAAACCCGCGCTGGTGACGGCGCGGGTTTTTTCATGTTCCGGTAGTGCCGGCCGTTGGCCGGCAACCTCATGCAACGATCAGAGCGCCCAGATACCGGCAATCACCGCCACCACCAGGCCCCACTTGATCAGCTGGTAGGCCACCACGCTGCGCTCGCGCAGCGCCTTGGCCTTCAGCCGCACCTTGTACACGCTGCCGAACGCCTTGTTGACGCCGCCGGTCGGGTCACCCGGCAGGTTCGGCGACGCACCACCGGCCAGCAGCGTAGCCGCCACCGCACGGTTGAACAGGCCGGGCAGGCCGAAGTGCAGCGGCCGGGCGATGTCGCAGAACAGGATCACGCGATCATCCGGCGTCTCGTTGTGCGCATGGTGGATGTAGGTCTCGTCGAACATCATCCACTCGCCATCGCGCCAGCTCTTCTTGATGCCGTCCACTTCGATGTAGCAGCCGTCGTTGTTGGGCGTGGCCAGGCCCAGGTGCAGGCGCAGCGAACCGGCGAACGGATCGCGGTGCGGGCGCAGTTCACTGCCCGACGGCAGCTGGGCGAACATCGCCGCGCGCACGTCCGGCAGCGATTCCAGCAGTGCGGTGGTCTTGGGGCACATCGTCTTCGCCGACGGGTGCGACGGGCCGTACCACTTCAGGTAGAAGCGCTTCCAGCCACGACGGAAGAACGAATTGAAGCCAGCGTCGTTGAACGTGCTGGAGGCAGCGATCTTCTGCGCATCGCGCAGCGCCAGTGCCTCATCGCGGATCATCTGCCAGTTCTGGCGCAGCGGCTCCAGCTGCGGGAACTCCTTGGCCGGGTCCAGGAACGGCGTGGTCGGCACCTTCGAGAACATGTACATGACCACGTTGATCGGGGCCATGAAACTGGAGTGGTCCAGCAGCTGGCGCGACCAGCGCGCGCGGACCTTGCCACGGAAGTGGATGTACAGCACGCAGGCCACGAACAGCGCTGCAATGACGATTTTGATGATCAAAGCACTTTCCTCCAGCCGCGGCCGGAACGGGAAACGGGGCGATGCACGGCCTGGCGGCCAGCACCGGTGGGAGCGCGGCAGGGGACGGGGACGTGCCGGAGGGGGCGGCCGCCGATGTCGCGTGTTAACAGCTTATGGTCGGCAGGCCGTGCGCCGGGGTCAAGCCGGGCGTGCGTTGCGTTCAGCGCGACGCCGATGAATGGGCCAGAAGCGCGCACAACCTGTTGATCCAACAGGACGATCCCTATAAGTGAGACATGATTGTCCGATTCCGCGTGACGAACTGTTCCAGCCACGACCCCGACATTTCTCCGACAAATCGTCGATTAGCGAACTGGCGAGTACTAAAATTAACGAATGCTTAGTAACTTCCTGTAACACCGGTTCGCTTGACGCTTCGCGCCACCCACCGGGTCGACCGAGACCCCGACATGTATCTCCCTGCACTGCCCCCCTCCTCCTGCGGCGATGACGCTGCGGCGCCGCTGCTGCTCAAGCGCGGCAATCGCTTCCTGGCCCCAGACGTCTACCGCACCTGCCTGGACGGGCGCGAAGCGGTCATCAAGGACTACTCCCGCTACCGCGGTACTCCCGTTTCACTGATCGCCCGGCTGATGGTGCGCCGTGAAGCGCGCATGCTGCAGCGTCTCGGCGGCTGGAAACACGCCCCGGCCCTGCTCGGCACCCTCGGTGGCCTGGCACTGGGCATGGAGTTCATTCCCGGCCAGACCCTCAGCACCGCCCAGGCCGTCGGCAACGACGTGTTCGAGCAGCTGCAGCACGCGCTCAGCCGCCTGCATGCGGCCGGCATCACCCACAACGACCTGCATGGCACCAACGTAGTGGTGAGCGGCGGCGTGCCCGTGCTGCTCGACTTCACCTCGGCCTGGCGCGTACCCCGCTGGCTGCGCCGCGGCCCGCTGAGCCGGCAGATGCGCCGCAGCGACATGAAGAACCTGCTGAAGATCCGCCAGCGCGTGACCGGCCAGGCGCCGAGCGCCGCGCAGGCCGCGCTGGTGGCCGACCCGGGCTGGGTGTCCGCCGTGCGCCAGGGCTGGAAGCGGTTCTACAAGTGGGCAAAGCGCCGGTAACTGCTTTGCTTTGGTAGGGGTCGAGCTTGCTCGACCGCTTTACCGCTCTTTGTAGAGTCGAGCTTGCTCGACTGCTCTGCGCTTCAGTCGAGCAAGCTCGACTCTACAAAAGCCGCTTTACAGCCCGAATACCCACAAAACCGGGTTACAACGCGTCCGCGTCCAACTCACCGGTACGAATACGCACCACGCTGCCCAGGTCGTAGACGAACACCTTGCCGTCACCAATCTTGCCGGTGCCCGCAGCTTTCACGATGGCCTCAACCACCGCCTCCACCTGGTCATCGGTCACCGCCACTTCCAGCTTCACCTTCGGCAGGAAATCGACCACGTACTCCGCACCACGGTACAGCTCGGTATGGCCCTTCTGGCGACCAAAGCCCTTCACTTCCGTCACCGTGATCCCGGTAACCCCACGCTCGGCCAGCGCTTCGCGCACGTCGTCGAGCTTGAACGGCTTGATCACCGCCATGACCATCTTCATCGTCTATCTCCTGTCTTCCGGCGTGGAGGATAGCGCCTGAACGCGGCCCGTGCGAAGCGGCTGCGGCCTGTCCGGGCAGTGGGTGCCGGCAGTATCCTTGTGCCGATTGGCCTGCCCGCGCCGGATGCACGGGCCCACCCCCACGGAGCACCCCATGATCGACCTGAACCACATCGATGACCTCGCCCGTCGCCTCAGCGACCTGGTGCCGCCAGGCCTGCGCGAATCGCGCGAGGAACTGCAGGCCACCTTCAAGAGCGCGCTGCAGGCCGGCCTGGCCAAGCTCGATCTGGTCACCCGCGAGGAATTCGAAGTACAGCGCGCCGTGCTGCTGAAGACCCGCGAGAAGCTGGACGCGCTGGAAACGACCGTGCGTGAGCTGGAAGGGCGCTCGCCATCAGATTGAGTTGACGCCACTTTCGCCAGACAGCGAGGCGAAAAGCAGACTACCGCTCATCGTCAAACGCGAAGTGCCTCACGTCTTCGAGATCGAACACGGCACGATCCTGCGTCAGCCGAATCCGCCCGGACACCTGCACGCTGGCAGAGATATTGCACAGGCCAGGACTGTTACGCTCCAGGCATATACGCTTCTGTTCGGCGTAAAAACGTGCGACCGAACTGGCAGCCCCATGCTTGCCGATATCGAGGATTCGTGCGCCATCGCTGCAGCGGGAGTTGCGCAGAACCTCTTCGTGACGGTTATCCGTTACATATCGAGCTGACAAGACGACCTCGTCCCGATCATATTGGCCGGGATTCTTAGCGATGGCACACAGCACTTCATCATGAGGATCGTCTTTTGCGGTTGTCGCCCACCCACTGGCACATGCAGATAGCAGCAGGCCCAGCATGGGCACTAATGACGCTGATCTCATAGTCATTTGTCCTTCTCGGTCTTGGGCTGACGTGCTTCCCAGTTTGCAACAGAACCCTCCACCCCCTTGGCCTGTTCATCCTTGCTGATGTTGATCCCAAGGCCTTTAGCAACAACCGCCTCCGTGCCGTATGCACTCCGCTCTGTGGCACGAACCTCATCACTGGTGGCCGCGGGGCGTCCACGCTCCGCCGTATCAATATCGTGCTGATCTTCATGGGCTATCACCTGCGCCCCCGTCTTCGGGCTGTCGACCTTGCTGAGATCGACAGTGACTGTCCCCTTCTGATTGGTATTGGCGATTGTCTTGCCGTCCAGCTCACCGGACACATAATGCGGACCAGCGGAACCTTCGGTTCCTATGCTGCGCAGTATCTTGTCGACGATGCGCTGCTCCCGGCGATCTGTGAGGTTAGCGCGCGACTCCCTCAGTTGTCCGACATAAGCCTTGATAGGTGCGCACATCGCGGCTTCACAGGTGTAACGGCCATCAGGATCAACGAATCGATAAGGATTACTGCTCGCATACCAGTATCGATTGAATGCGTTCGTAGGACTGGCATGAGCCGTAACTGGATCGACAGAGAGGAAGCGACCGACGACCGGATCATAGTAGCGCTGCTGCATGTACGAGATGCCATTTTGGCTGTCACTTACATGACCTGAAAATCCCACTTCGTCTCTCAGCCCGCGATTCAACAACTCGCCGTAGGGATCATAAAAACTTTGTTCAATCACACTTCCGGAGGCATCGGTGGCGGCAATGGGTGAACCCAGAACATCCGCGTGCGCATATTTCGGGTGAACTACCCCGTCAGCCCCAGCCTCCAGGGTTGCAACCAGCATCGACCCCATATAGACGTATTCCCGAACCTTCCCATCACGTTCACTCTGCTGCCTGCGGAGCTTTCCCTCACTGTCGTACATGGAAAGAATCGAGCCACTGCCCTGCAACCACGCCAGAACGCGACGCCCATGGCCGTCATATCGATAGTTCTCTGGTCCTGGCGCCGAGCGCAGACGATTTCCGAAGTCGAATACGAATGGCTGGCCATTGCGCATCGAAAGGTTCCCTTGCACGTCATACGCCAAACCCGTCGTCGTCGCACCGTTGCTTGACATGATATTGGTCAAGCGATTACGTGCATCGTATCCATAGGTATGATCTTTGCGTCCAGACAACTTGGCGCTCAGCGTGTTGTCGAGAACGTCATACGCGTAGCGAATCACTCCATCCCCACCGAAGGCAGCCGACGTAGCTTGCGTCAGACGTCCGATGCCGTCGTAAGTCATCTGACGGCTACGGCCTGCGTCGATTGAATCGAGGATAGCGCTGACATTTCCGCTGGCGTCGTATGCATAGGTCAGGTCAACCGCGCTGGGTGACGCAGTGATCCGGGAAGGCAGGTTCCGTACATTCAACTCCTGCACGAACTGAACTCCGTTACCGTAGGCAAATCGCCGTGGGCTTCCGTTGGAATGGTACTCAGCGCCACTCACATAGCTACCGACGCGACTCGGCTGGCCCAGGGCATTCGGATCCAGAGCAATGAACATGCCGCTCGGGTATTGGATACCCGATCGCGAGGCGTTGGCGTCGTAAGAGTAGCCCAGCCCCCACGTGAACCAACCGGGCTGTGACGTGGATTCGCCCGTCATCAGCCTCCGCTTGTTATAGCTGTAGGCGTTGGTAGTCTGGGTCGTTCCACCGTCGTTGAGCGTGACTATCTGTGTTGGAAGTCCATCTGCGGCGTAACTCCAAGTCTGGTTTCCGTTCCCATCGGGGAACGTCAGCGTCGAAATCCTGTTACGCGCATCGTACGCCCGATCAATACGTCGCCCAGATCCCTGGGCCGCCGCCAGATCACAGTTGGCGGCATCCGGAAGGTTTAAACCACTGGCGGTCCAGAGAGTGTTGCCAGCGCCATCCTGGGCGATGACCGTAGCCCCAGACTCTGGCTCTATTGCCTTGCACAATTCCCCGCCAGCGCCGTACACAAGCGTGCGTTGCAAGCGCACGCTGCCGTCTGCATTGCGACGTACGATCGCCGCCGGCCGCCCATAGCGATCCCGGGGAATATCGGTAAATTCCCCTTCAGGCGCGCTGATGGCAATTGCATCAGACTGCGCCGGTGTACCGAACGCAAGGTACTGCACTCGGGTGGTATGGCCTCGCGGATCCACCGTGGTGCGTCGATTGCCCGCCTCGTAGGTGATGACGCTCGTTGCCACTCCGGACTCGGTATCCTGGGAAACCGATGTGGGGCGTCCCAGTGCATCGTACTCGGTCCAAATACCCTTCAGAGGCGGAAGCGTTACGCGGGTATTGGTATTCGCTGTGGCATCTCCAAATCGGCCCACACCTTCCTGATTCATCCGCCACTGCAACGGGTATTGCCCGGCTGCGGAAGGTGCGGTGATCGTGAATAGAAATTCCACGATGCCATTGGGGGGCACATCATGCGGCAGGGGAATGCGTGCGGCGCTCCACACGGTGTTGTCGGCAGGATTCTCGGTTGCCAGTGCGTAGCCCGCTCCGCTGCTCCACGTCGTCTCGCCTATGTTGCGGAAGCGCAACCGCATCTGCATCGTGCTACCCGTCTCCATACTGATCGGGAAGCCGCCCCCCTCCTCGGTTCGCGCGTTGTTCACAGGCGCGGTTACGTTGACCGCCACATTTGGCGTGGCGGGCCCGAACCAGCCCTTTCCATCAGCCCACATCTGTCTCTGGAAGTTGTAGACGCCGGGCGTTGTTGGCGCCTGCATTGGCACAGGGATATCTACTGTTTCGCCCGGCGCCACTGCGCGAGGCAGAGGAATGCGCGCCCCGCCCCATAGCGTGGAATCGGTTGGGTTCTGCGACCCCAACCAGTAGCTGCCCGGCTGCCACGTGGTGTCCCCGGTGTTCTTCATGCTTACTACGGCGGATTGGCTTCCCGCAGTCTTCATTTCACTGGCTACGGATTGACTATGGTACTCAGCGCCGTTGACCGGTTGCCAAATAAAGAAGCCGATCTGGCCTGAAGCAAGCCCAAACCAGTTCCCATTCCTGTGCATCTGGAATGACACGCCATACCAACCTCCATTGGCCGCGCCCGTGCTGGGAACCAGAGTGACGTTGAACGTCGCTGTTGCTCCCGGCGGCACTGATCCTGGGACGGATAGGCTTGAGGACTGCCAGTACGCCGGATTGTCGTTGGGCATGCTGAGTGCATATCCGCCTTCCGGCGTCCATGTGGTTTCCCCTGTATTCCTCATCGTGACCGTCGCCACGAACGGCTGGCCGGCCACCACGCGATTTGTCGACAGCGAGGCAGACACCATCTCAGCCGAGTTGACAGGTTCCGGAGGGGCATTGACAGTAATGACCACAGGCCCACTCTGCAGCGACCTGACAATCTCCTCTCCGTTGAGGTTGCGGATGCCCTGCGCCGTCAGCATGTACTGATACGTTCCTGGAGGCAGACCATGCACCGTGTACGCGCCATACGCGAAATTGGTAACCAGCGCACCGTTTTGCGTCAGCCGGACATTGTCGATGTACTCCGACTTTGGGCCCGCATTGGTACTTCCGAACTCAACCGTCATGGTCACAGTTGCTGGAGCTGTGTAGACGGTCTGCGCCGGGCCGGTCAGCCTGACCCAGGCTTGGGCGTGTACGCCGGGACTGATCGCTAGCGCCATGATCATCAGCAGCAGTGCGCCCAGCCAGCGCGACTGAACGTCCTCATCCATCATTGTCGGCACTCGCATCAGGGCCCCTCCACGCGATAGCGACCGGGATAGGACCGGAATATCGTCCTGCCGGCGTGGTCATAGGATGTGATGACCTGCCGCAGCGTTGAACTGCGATTGGTCGCGTCGTAGTCCTCGGTAAGTACAGGACGCATCAACGCGTCATGCCAAGTGATACGCCGGGCATTTCCGGTTGATTCCGTGCGACGCCAGTGTCCCGCTGCCAAGCCTCGTTCAGACCCGGTCGTCCGCTGATAGCTGATGATCGAATCATTCCACGCCACGCTATCGCCGCCGGGATACTGGATGAGAGCCAAGCGGCCGGCCGCGTCGTAGCCGTAGGAAGTGGTCGCCGCGGTTTCGTCGGTTCTGCTCAACAGCCAGCCGTTGTCGTCCACCGTGGCGGAGATGCTGGTGCCATCGGCGTACAGGATGCGCCGTGGCGTGCCCCGCTTGTAATCCTGCAGTTGTGTTTTGTTGCCGTTGCCATCAACCACCTGCGTTAGGTTCCCCAGTGAGTCATAGGCCAGCGTTTGCTTCAGCTTGCCGAACACCCATATTGAATTCGGGAGGGACTGTGCATTGAACTCGGTGCGATGTTGCTCGACGCCAGTGTCGGCATCTTCCACGCGTTCTTTCTGGCCTAAGGTCCAGCTAGCGAGATTGTCATTGAATACAACCCTGTCCTTAGCCACGGCCAGGTCGCTTCCACTGTAGGTCTGGACCGGCCTCGCAAAGAGGTCGAATAGATCCACCCGCTCGGTATATGCCGTGGCCTCACGCGTGGTGACGACCTGCTTCTGCGGCTCGATGAGTCCTTCGGTTGGGGTCATGATGCTCAGCGATTGCCCCACAAGAGGAATGAACTGACCAGCAGCCTCTTCCTTGCTCAGATACTGGTATTTCACACCTTGAAGCGTCACCCCCGCAGCATTGGCGGTCCGGGTCTCCAGCACCTTGCCTTCATCGACGCGCGGCCGCACGCCGAACAGATAGCTGGTGACGCTTCCGTCAGGCTCGGTCACCGTCGTCCAGCGACCCTCGGCTGAAAAGCCATCCTGGAAACCGTAGGTGGTCGTCATTGATGGCAGCCCCGGCCCACTGATGGTCCGCTGCTGCAGGTTCCAGACACCGATATAGGGCGTCTGCTCAGGCGACGAGCACGGGCTGATGTCGGTAGCGCGGTAGAAGTAGCGATACGCCAGTGAGTAGGTAGACACCGCACCCGCCGGATGACCCACCGCGTAGCTGTAGGGGCCGTAGACGGTTCCCATACGGGGATCGCACTCGGAGCCCTCCGGCGTAGGTCCAAAATTGGGTGGGCGCAGGGTGCCGCTGACGGTGTAGGTCCACCGCGTGCCGTCGGGAAGCACTACGGCAGCCAGTCCACCATCAATACGTGAACCCAGTACGCCGGGTTCGCGGTACTGGTAGGTCCATGTCCGGCCGTTGGCCGAGGCACTTGTAATGCGGTCGCCGGAGTAGCCAAGGGTGATGGCACGTCCGTCACTGCTGGTGATGGACGTCAGCTTGTCGCCGTTGTATCCGTAATTGACCCAGTTACCGAAACGATCCTCCACGCGCGTCGCCATGAAAAAGACATGGGTTCGCGACAGCGACCGGGTGGGTGCCAGCGGATTGTCCTTGTAGTTCATACGGGTCATTTCGCGCGTCACGACCCAGTTGAGGTAGTACTTCGTCCCATCCGGCGTGACCGCCAGGAACGCCTCACCAGGCACTCCGTTCTCGGTCTGCGGCAAGCAGCGGACGCGCACATTGCCGGCTGTCACCCAAGGATAGTTCTGCCCATCGGCGGGCATAGGGATGCCGGCTGATGCCACCAGCATCTGCGCGCTCCCTTGCCCCGGCAGATTCAGGCCGTAGCCGTTCCAGAACACGGTTTCCGGGTAATAGGAAATGCCGCCTTCGCCAATGTAGGGCCGCTTCTGCTGAGAACAGCGCTGGAAGCGGCTCGCATCGTTATCGGGCCCAACCACCCATCCGCGGGCGCTGAAAACACCCTCCAAGTGTGGAACGTCGATATCCCAATCGTAGAAGCCGGCAAGGTCGCCAGGCTTGCTGTCCTGATACAGGTAGCGCTCACTGATGCTGCGCTTGCGGCTCAGCGCCACAGGCGGCCCAGCGTTACCCGGGATGGCGATGTCTGTGACCGAAAAGCTCAACTGCCCGTTGAACAGAGAAATGCTCTCGCCGAACGCACCTGCATCAAGCTTCCCAAGCTGCTGGGCCTTGCCAATGCGATTGGCGTATTCGGACTCGGCTTCCACGAATTCCTGCGCTGAAGCCGACGTTGCAGCGAAGCACAGCAACAATGAAGCGAGCCGCCACCCATTGCATCCCATGATGTCCCCCTGGCAAGAATGAACAACCTGTTCATACAGCGCTGCCGATTCTGTACGGTCCAACGGCCTCACACTCGTCAGAAAAACCCGCATTGACGTGTAGGGCTTTTCCTAACAAGCCCGGCCAGCCACTGCGTTTGTGCTCGAAAAGTGCGACGGAATGGTCTGAGGAAGCCATTAAAAGGTTTCGCGCATGGTTTAACTCGGCGGACTGAAGATCGAACCGGCTGTTACCCCACGGCTCCCTCCCCATGATCGACCTGAACCACATCGATGACCTCGCCCGTCGCCTCAGCGACCTGGTGCCGCCGGGCCTGCGCGAATCGCGCGAGGAACTGCAGGCCACCTTCAAGAGCGTGCTGCAGGCCGGCCTGGCCAAGCTCGACCTGGTTACCCGCGAAGAGTTCGAAGTGCAGCGCGCCGTGCTGCTGAAGACCCGTGAGAAACTGGACGCGCTGGAAACGGCCGTGCGCGAACTGGAAGGGCGCGGCGCCGCAGAATGAAAAAAGGAGGCGCACTGCGCCTCCCACTTACAGAGTATTTCGCGGATGGGGCCTTGCCGCAAGGCCCTTCCGGCGCCCTAGACTCGCCGGCCTGCCGATCCGGCAGCACAGAGAGGGGCGGCACCAATGGCGCAGGACACCGAATGGACACCCGTTTCGCATGACACCTGCGACCAGGTCGCCGGGCCGTTCTATCACGGCACCCGCGCCGACCTTGCCGTGGGCGAGCTGCTGAGCGCGGGCTTCCGGTCCAACTATCGCGACGGTGTGGTGATGAACCACATCTACTTCACCACGATTGCCAAGGGCGCCGGGCTGGCTGCGGAGATGGCCCGGGGTGAGGGGCGGCCGCGCGTGTATCTGGTGGCGCCGACCGGGCCGTTTGAAGACGATCCGAACGTGACCAACAAGAAGTTTCCCGGGAATCCAACGCGGTCGTATCGCAGTGCGCAGCCGTTGCGGGTGGTTGGGGAGGTTACGGAGTGGGAGCTCTACGACCCGGAATTCGTTCGGCAGTTGAGAGCGTTTGTTGCTTCGGGGAGTGGGGAGATCATCAATTGATGGAAGGAGAGACCCGTGCTTTGGCTGACGAGAGATCAATGCAGCAGGTCGTCGAACGATGTCCGCTTTCGGCCAGAAGCGGACATCATCAAGAGAGTGTCGCTCTATCAGGTCCCGTTCCGCATCTCATACCAGCCCTGAGTTCGATTCACGATTCGAACCACCGACAGCATTACCGGCACTTCGATCAGTACGCCCACTACCGTGGCCAGTGCGGCACCCGAATGCACCCCGAACAGCCCCACGGCTGTTGCCACAGCCAGCTCAAAGAAGTTGCTCGCTCCAATCAGTGCGGATGGTCCGGCAACGCAGTGGGCTACACCTAGGCGACGGTTCAGGAGATAGGCCAGGCCTGAGGTGAAGTAGACCTGGATCAAGATGGGGACGGCGATGAGTGCGATGACCAGGGGCTGCTTGACGATCTGCTGTCCTTGGAAGCCGAACAGCAGCACCAGAGTAAGCAGAAGGGCAGACAGCGAAACGGGCCCGAGCCGGTGCAGCACAATCTGCAGACCAGTGTTCCCGTTGCGCGAAAGCATCCACTGCCGTAGCAGCGCAGCCACCACTACGGGCGCGACGATGTACAGCCCAACGGACAACAGCAGCGTGTCCCATGGAACCGTGATCGAGGAAATTCCCAGCAGCAGCGCAACTACCGGAGCATAGGCAACGACCATGATCGCGTCGTTCAGCGCAACCTGGCTCAGCGTAAAATTCGCATCGCCACGGCACAGGTTGCTCCACACGAACACCATCGCAGTGCAAGGCGCAGCTGCCAGCAGGATCAGGCCAGCGATGTAGCTGTCAGTCTGCCCAGCAGGCAACCAATCTGCGAAGACGTGGCGAAGGAATACCCACCCCAGCAGTGCCATCGAGAAGGGCTTAACAGCCCAGTTGATGAACAACGTAACCCCGATACCTTTCCAATGCTGCTGCAGCTGGCGCATGGCACCGAAGTCCACCCTCAGCAGCATCGGGATGATCATCAACCAGATCAGCACCGCGATCGGCAGGTTGACCTTGGCCACCTCCGCCGATGCAAGCGTGGCAAAGGCGCCTGGCAGGAAATGGCCAAGCAAGGTCCCGGCCGCAATGCACAGCGCCACCCACAGAGTCAGGTGGCGCTCGAACAGGCCCATGGCTGGACGCGGCTTCACGGGGAAGCGTCGATCGGCTGCAACTGGCCGATTTGGTCCAGCGCGCTTTGAAGCGCCAAGCGATCCTTCCATAGCGCTTCTGGCAATGCCAGTAGAGCACGCAGGCGAATCTTCACGATGGTGTGAGCCCGTGCAAACGCTGCAGCCTTCTCACTATCAGTGCCTTCTACCGTAGCTGGATCCGGCAAGCCCCAGTGGCTGCGGATGAAGTCCCCAAACACCAGTGGGCAGGACTCTGCGGCTGCTGAATCGCATACGGTGATTACCAGGTCCATTGGCGCGGCATCCACGAACTCATCCCATGACTTGCTGCGCAGTCCAGCAATGGGCATCCCTTCGGCCTGCAACTGTGCGAGGGCAAACTGATTGACGGAGCCCGCAGGCTGACTGCCGGCACTGAATGCGTTGAAATCTTCGCCGCCCCACGCGCGTAGCGTGGCCTCAGCAAGGACGCTTCGCGCGCTATTGCCAGTACAGAGAAACAAGACGTTACGTGTCATCGTGCAATCGCTTTGGCAGGAAAGGGAACGTGCGGTTTCAGCACTTGCACTCGGGAAAAGTCGGCACGCATTGCTCGCTTGGCGAGCCTGCGCAGCAGTTGTGCGTGAGGTACTCGATCAAGCCAGTCATGGCAGCGAAGTTCGCGCGGTAACAGACGTTCCGGCCTTGGCTCTCGCTCTCCACCAGGCCGGCCTGTAGCAACTCTTTCAGATGGAAGCTCAACGTTGCCGGCGGCACCTGCAGGGCCGTAGCGATGTCGCCAGCCATGCGTCCCGCTGGTCCAGCTTCCACCAGCAGGCGGAAGGCGGCCAACCGGGTGGCATGGCCCAGGGCTGTCAGAGCAGAGATTGCATTTGATGTTTCCATATTTCTAGAATAATCGAATGAAAGAGCCAATCACAAGCGCCGATCTACCAAACCTGGCTGTGGCCTCGCTACCGCGGCCCGACCACCGGCTTCTCGCTGCCGCGGACCAGGGTCCGCCGAGGATCCTGCTGCTTTACGGCTCGCTGAGGCCGCAATCGTTCAGCCGGAAGCTGGCCCTGGAAGCCGAGCGACTTCTGCGCCACATGGGTTGCGAGACCCGTGTGTTCGATGCCCATGGGCTGCCTATGCTGGACAGCGTGGACAAGAGCCACCCCGAAGTTCAGCGGCTGCGGGAATGGTCACAGTGGTCCGAGGGACAGGTCTGGGTTTCGCCAGAGCGACATGGAACCGTTACCGGCGTGTTCAAGAACCAGATCGACTGGTTGCCGTTGGAAGATGGCAGCGTGCGCCCCACGCAGGGCCGGACGCTGGCGGTGATGCAGGTGAGCGGTGGCTCCCAATCGTTCAATACGGTCAACACCCTGCGGGTGCTCGGCCGCTGGATGCGCATGTTGACCATTCCCAACCAGTCATCGGTGGCGAAAGCCTGGCAGGAGTTTGATGACGATGGGCGAATGAAACCCTCTCCGTACTACGACCGTGTAGTGGACGTGATGGAGGAGCTGGTGAAGTTCACACTGCTGACGCGAGGGCGGTCGGACTACCTGGTGGATCGCTACAGCGAACGAAAGGGTGACGATGCTGCGATTGCGTTGGCTAGGGCGGCTGGGGCTACAGCCTCTTGATGCTCAGCGGCCACGCTGCCAATCAAAACGTGGCCGCCGCTACTGCACATGGAAAGTACCCAGCCGCGGCTTATCAGAAGGAGGTGCTGGAGGCTATGTCCGCTATCGGCCAGAAGCTGACGCTCGCAGTACTTCAGCCACTCCCAATCACGAAACAGTTTGGACCTGAAGGAATTCTCGTGCCGCCCCCCACTTGAACATCTCCAACAGATCCTTGTCTTCATGCCGCTGCTCCCACGTGGAGAGAAAGCAGAAGCTCACGCCGCTTTGCATGGCAGCCTTTTGGAACCCAGCCAATTCTTCCTTCGTGACCGGATACTCGAACGGATCAAAGTGCAGAAGCCCCCACGGCTTGACGAGAGAGAACCCAGGCATGAGTTCCGAGAAGATCGCCTTGAGCTGGGGCCGGAGAGTGGAGAAGTCCTTGATCGGCCCCGCACGATTGCCAAGTGCATGACACTGGCGACGGATGGTCCTGTCTCCACCGGCCACGCGGGCAATGAAGTGGTCCTGGTGCACTTGAACGTAGATCAGCTGACGGCGAAAGATCTTCATCCCCTTTTCAACCCCACACGCTCAATGGCCGTCCATCCGCCTGCGGGCCTATCCATCAATGCACGGGCTGCGCCTTCAGCGCGCTTGAACCCCTGCGCACCAGATTCAGCGCCACCAGGAATGGCCACAGCGAGTTGATGGACGAGAAGAGGCGCTGGGTCAGCCCCCTGAAACCCTCCGGGTCGGCGCCCACCACATTCAACCAGAGATAGGCGACTGCCGCGATGCTCACCATGGCGGTCACGGCGTACGCCCTTCGGTGGGCAGACCACGCGCTCAACTCGATATGCGACATCGCCGGTGCAATGATGTTGGCGATACCGATGGTGTAGAAGCCGTGCATCGGATGGCCCATGGGCCAGAGCCCGTTGGTCAACATCGAGACGCCAAAGATCATCCAACAGAGCGCGCCTACTGCAATGCGGCGACCAGACTCACGCCATACCCCGATGGAAAACGCCACGAAGCCCACGCCGGAGCCGATGGCGGCGATCCTGCCACAGATGCCTGCGAGGGTTGGCGCCTGCAGCAGCTCGCTGGCGTGCTGTGCGAGCGGGTTGTAGCCCGGCGCGAACACTGCGGCAACGCTGGTCCAGAACAGGAACCACGGAAGCGGGACCAGACCTGCAGACAGAAGAAGTCGATTGCGGGGTAACACGTGCAGTGATCCTTGTAATGACCTGCGCCAGTGGATGGAATCCGTTCAATTGCCGCAAAACCTTCCTGATGCGGACAGGATCGCCCTGCGATGACTACACTTGTAGCTAAAATGTGCGTGGCGGTCCTTCGGGTCAATAGGCAGGAAGTCACTCACGCCTGGAAGAGAAGCGGACAACAGCCTCGGCCGGCTCGCGCCCCGGCCTGCGCTTCTCTCCGTCGAAGCGGTACAGTGGGCGAGACCCATGCTCAGATTTGCCATGGCCGTAATCGACCCGAATGACATTGCCGGTGCGCAGCACGAAGTGCAACGGCTTGTCGGTCGTTGCATTCTGCGCCTTCAACAGTGCGAGCAACTGATGAAGTCCATGCTGGCCTTTCAGAAGTTGTCCGGGACACCGGAAACACTCCCAAAGAGCTTGAACAACCGCAGGACTGAGATCGGCGGCAAGACCATGGGCGCTTTGGTGGGTCGCCTGACTACCGAATGCATGCTGAAGGAAGGCGGCGAAGTTCCCGACATCCCATCAGGTCTCGACCATGATTCAAGCCTTTTTGGCCTGCACATAGGGATCAATCTGCCAGGTGAATCCCATGCGGCCCTGCGAACGGATCTACGCGCGCTGGTGAACCTCAGGAATACGCTCGTTCACCACTTCTTCGAGCAGTACGACATCCGGACTATCGATGAATGCGTCAAGGCCCAGGATGCGCTCAGGCACGCTTGCACCGAGATCGATCGGCAGTTTGAACAACTGCGCACGCTTGCCGCAGATATGGCGCAGGGCATAACAGCCTTTGCTGAACTGGTGCAGAGCCCAGAGTTCCATGACTTTCTAGTCAACGGCATCGCGCCTGATGGGCAGATCCATTGGCCGATCGCCGGCATTGTCAGTGCGCTGAGACAGGCCTTCCGAGAACGGGCGATCGACGGTTGGGTGAATCTGGACACAGCCGCTCTGTGGATGGCAGAGCATCATCCGGAACAAACCCCCGGGAAGTATGGCTGCGCCCAATGGCTGGACGTCATCCGTGATTCCCGTCAATTCGAGCTGCGCGACTTCGCGCACAACGGCCAACGGGGAGCGTGGTTTCGCGAGCGGCCTGAGTCGACGGGCTGACCAAGCTCTGCTGGCGGTAGCCGCCATACGCCGTCGCCTACCAAGTTCTGTCGCATTTGCCGCGCCTTGCGTCTCTGGCCGAAAGATCTGACGACTCCGTTCCAGAAGTGCCGTTCCGCCTGACGCGCCAAGGCTCTTGCCCCTTTCCACGCTATGCGACAATGCCGATAGCGTCTCGGGTTTTGGCGGCATTGGCCCCCACCCCTTGGCAATCCTCACAACAGCAGGTAATCGTTACCCCGCCACCGTGCATCGGTGGTCGGGACTCGAAAACCCGGATTGCTAGACGTAAGTTTGCGCTTGCCAGCCGGCATCACCCTGCGTGGTGCCGGCTGGCAATCCGTCTGCCGGCTATGGCGGGCGGGGCGTGGGGGCCTCGTGCCCGCCGGCTTTGTCTAGCACCGGTTTTCGAGCCACGCCCTGTCCGCCACCTTTATCGGTGGCGGCTTCTGCCTGCATGCACGGAGCCTGCCATGACCAAGCCGCACTCCCCTCCCCCGCGCCCCATCCAGCAGCCGCCATCACCCGGCCCTGCCCTGGACCCCACCAGCCTCATCGCCGTCCTGCACGCCATCGGTGCCGGCGCTGCCGCCGACGGCCAACCCTGGCCCGAACGCCACCTGCTGCGCAGCCGGCAGATTTCCCTGTCCGACGCCGATTGCGCACTCACGGGCCAGCGCATCGTGCAGGAGATCCTGCTGGCGGCCGAACGCACGCGCCAGAACGGCGAGCCCGAGCAGTACGTGGGCGACCGGGTGATGGAGGGGCTGGTGATGGCTGATATTGCACTTACTGCTTTCGTCCACGAGCGGATGCGGCCCAGGGATTGAGGTGTGTTGGCGTTGCTCCCAAAGAGCAACGGTGTCTACTGGGGCCCGGAGCACTGTCAACCGGATTCTCCCTGGCCGCCTCGCCAGCAATTCCCGATGGTGATTGCCAGAATCATGCATCACCATCGAAGCGGCTCTCTGCAGGACACGCCATATGCATCAAGGAACCCGATGCACTACCTCAAGCATCAGATTGCCTTCAGCGACTGAATCAGACAGGTGCAATCCATGAACAAGGGTTACTCCGCCAGACATCTTGTTTCCCTCGTCGTCGCAGCGCTTTTTGTCTGCGCATGCCAGCCATCAGCAGTCCAGACGCCACAACCTGATCAATCCGCACTGCAGGCAGAGACGGCGCTGGCGCAGAGTGGCACTGATGAAATCCAGCGGCCGTCATCGGAGCTCCAGTGGCCTGAGGACCGGGGCCATTTCTCTGAAGAAGATCATCGGTACCTGAGTGCGCTATCCACCCGCTACAACAATATCTTCTCGGGTCTGGATGCAATGCCGGGCGCTGAAGCGGCGGCACTTGGGTTCCCGACAGCAAAGGAATGGATCGAGGCCCGGAATCTGTCTACGGAGGCGTTGAAGGCCAAAGCAGAGAAGGGGGATACAAAAGCAAAGGCCTTCTATGTTGACAGGCAACTGCAGATGATTGAATCACTGACAGCCTCGTCCGGCGCCGAAAACATCCTGGAAGCCTTTCAAGCCTCTCCCGAGCTTCGCGACAGGTTTCAACAGGACTTCATTGATGCTCATGTCACCGCCGGGGAGCTGCTGAAGTTCCATCCAAGCCCATTCTCTGCGTACCTCTTCGGCGTGAGCAGCGCCGCAACCGGAGGTGTTCCCTTCCCTGTTGCCGCATCCATCGCAGTGGCAGGCGAACTGGGCGACAAGCGATCTTCCGGGCTGCTGCAGGCTTACCTGGAGAAAATGGGGCCCATGGATCCCAGCGCTGTCGACAGCAGCTACAAGAGCATGCGCAGAACGGCCGGACTGGATTGAGCTCACCTTCCTGCTCGGTCATGTCCAACGCCAAAACGCCGGCGCTCTGCTCCTCTCTGCCGAGGCGATGTACCCGGCCCTCGGGCCGGGATACTCCTAGGTTGATCCTCCGCAACGCCTGATGGTGCACGGTAGTTCGACGGCCGCACCATCGAACATCTCGCCGCAGGAAACCGTACATGAGCCTGGCGCTGGTCTACAGCCGCGCCCGCGCCGGGGTCGACGCCCCGCTGGTGCGGGTGGAAGTGCATCTCTCCGGTGGCCTGCCCGCCACCCAGATTGTCGGCCTGGCCGAGACCAGCGTGCGCGAATCACGCGAACGCGTGCGTGCGGCACTGCTCTGCGCACGCTTCGACTTTCCACAACGGCGCATCACCTTGAACCTTGCACCCGCCGATCTGCCCAAGGAGGGTGGCCGCTACGATCTGGCGATTGCGCTGGGCATTCTGGCGGCCAGCGGCCAGGTCGATCCGCAGTCGCTGCTTCAGTACGAGTTCCTGGGCGAGTTGGGCCTGACCGGTGAGCTGCGGCCGGTGGCTGGTGCGCTGCCCGCGGCGATTGCAGCCGCTGAAGCCGGGCGCATCCTGGTGGTACCACCGGGCAATGCTGCAGAGGCTGCGCTGGCCCAGCATGCCGAGGTGCGCGTAGCCCGCACGCTGCTGGAATGCTGCGCCGGATTGGGCAATCCGCGCCTGCTGCCGCCAGTAGAGCGTGTGGACGCAACGCCGTTGCCACTGCCGGATCTGGCTGACGTGCGCGGGCAGGCGCACGCACGGCGCGCACTGGAAGTGGCCGCAGCCGGTGGGCATCATCTGCTGCTGATCGGCAGCCCTGGCTGCGGCAAGACGCTGTTGGCCTCGCGCCTGCCCAGTCTGTTGCCGGACACCGAGGAAGCCGAAGCACTGCAGCTGGCCGCGATTGCCTCGGTGAGTGGTGAAGGGCTGGACCCACGCCGCTGGCGGCAGCGGCCGTTTCGGGCGCCGCACCACAGTGCGAGTGCAGCGGCGCTGGTAGGTGGTGGCAACCCACCCTGCCCCGGCGAGATTTCGCTCGCGCACCACGGGGTGCTGTTCCTGGACGAGCTGCCGGAATGGAACCGCAGCGCGCTGGAGACGCTGCGTGAGCCGTTGGAATCCGGGCATATCCGTATCGCGCGCGCGGCGCGTAGCGTGCAGTATCCGGCGCGCTTCCAACTGGTGGCCGCGATGAACCCCTGCCCGTGTGGCTGGGCCGGTGACCGCAGCAACCGCTGCCTGTGCACGGATGAACGCATCACCCGCTATCGCGCGCGGGTGTCAGGGCCGCTGCTGGACCGCATCGACCTGCATATCAACGTGGCCAGGATGGATGCAGTGGAGTTGCGGGAGAGTACGCCGCTGGGCGAGCCCAGTGCATCGGTACGTGAGCGGGTGGAAGCTGCGCATGCCCGGCAACAGGCGCGTGGCGGGCTGAATGCCCATCTGCCCCCGGCGGCGCTGCGCGCCTGCACGAAACTGAGTGAAGCCGATCAGGATTTGCTGGAGCAGGCGATCGAGCGCCTGCAGCTTTCGGCACGGGCGATGCACCGAATCCTGCGGGTGGCGCGCACGATTGCGGACCTGGCGGGTTGTGAAGCGATCCAAACGGCGCATCTTTCTGAAGCAATCGGGTACCGGCAGTTGGATCGGGGGAAGCCCGGAGGTTGAAAGAACTCCCAGCGTCTCACTTGGGAGCAAGTGCAAAACATGTCGCTTATGCCCTCCCTTTCTGTCAGGAGCAGGCACGTGGGGCAAGACGAGCGCACCGCCATATGCAGCTCACGCCCCAATTGCATTCCGGCGATAGTTCAAGAGGACCGTTCCAGCGCTCACTGCGCCACGCCTTCGTAGTCGCCAACATTGAACTACCGCCGTTTGCAATCAGCGGGGCAACAGCTCGTTTACTCTTGATCATTCAAAGACTCCTGCCTTCCCGGCCAACCTAGGAGTTCTTTGAATCTTACGGAGATGCGTTGTCACTTCGCAGAAAGAGCATGGTAGAAAAAGCCGTCGCAGCCGTCAGTCACGACAGAGCTATCAATTGATCTCGCTCCGAAATGGAGCTTCGCATTTTTACAATGAGGTTGCGACGTGTCACTGGACCAGCACCTTGCTTCTCGCACCATCACTATAATCACGACGCACGAATTCACCGCGGAGCGCCGGCAGTTCCGTTTCGAGTCGCGGCCATCGCAGGACTGCAGAAGCCTGGCCTCAGCACGAGCTTCCAGATCTCCTGGAGCCAACGCCAGGCTTCACTGAGAAGTCGATCGGAATCAGCCAGGAGGCCTGAACACATGCAGTGCACCATTCCCGTTACTCTGTTCAATCGCGGCGTGCTCCTACAGGAGCTTGCCCCAGCAATCATCCTCTTCATCTGTGCCATAGGCCTCGCATTCCATGACGGCCTGGCCCCAAGGAAGAAGGCGGCTGCAATTGCCATCCTTTGCATGATCGGCGCCGCAACTTCAGCCTCCACAGCGATGCTGGCGCTGCGTTCGAAGATCGTAGTCGAAGGGGATACTTCCACTTTGCAGGCGGGCTTCTGGAAGGCCGAGCTGCCAACCGTCGCGCTGGTGGGTATCGGCGCAACTGAACCGGTGGGTGATTCACTAGGGAAGCGCAGGAACGGTATGAGCTCGCGCGGTGTCAATGTGGGCTGGTTCGAGGATCCGAGCGGGAGGCGTGTCTTCGCCCTGTCCGCTGGGCGTAGCCCCGTTCTTCTGCCCATCAGCGGCGGCTTCAGCGTGGTGTTGGACCAATCGACAGTTGATGATCTTTTGCAGTGTGATCGCCGCACACCAGCTCGCTGGGTCCGCAGCCGGACCGAGTCCCATGATGCCGTGATCATGAGGAAGTGATTGCCAACCGAGATCAACCACTGGAGGAACCGGCCCAGATCCTGTTGGAAGCGAAGCCTGGTTGGCGGGCTTTGTCGGCGTCGGCGGTGTTCCGCCGGGCATGGCCCGGCGCTACCGGATTGCAGACATTGTGGGGGATGCCTCAGAACGCCATCGACGTACTGAACATCAGCTGCCGGGGCGCGCTGCGCTGCAGGGTCTGGTAATCCCCCGAGAACGACGAGCCGGCGATGGTGGCGGTGCCGATGTTGTGGCGGTTGAACAGGTTGCTCACCTCCAGGCGCAGCTCCAGGCCGGGCACGGCGCTGTCCGCACCGAAGCGGTAGGCGGCATAGGTGTTGACCTGCCAGAAGGTCGGCACGCGGATGTCGTTCTCGTAGGTGAATGGCTGGCGCAGATAGGAGGTGCTGGTGGCACCGAAGCGCCAGTCACCGAAGTGCGCGGAAAGATCACTCACCAGCGAAATCTGCGGGTAGCCCGGCTGCGCGTTGCCCTTGATCGGGTACACCGTGTCACCCACCACGAAATCACTGTCGTAGTACGAACGGGCCACGGCCACGCCCTGGTAGAACTGCAGGTGGTCGGTCAGGTCGGCCGTGATGCCGAGGTCAGCGCCGATCACGTGCATCTTCGGCATCAGCCGCACGGTGTTGATCTGCGCGAACTGGGTACCGATGGCGGCCGACAGCAGGCGGTTGCGGATGTCGTTGTAGAACACATCGCCGGTGATCGTCAGCCGGTCGAAACGATGCGACGCGCCCACGGTCAGGTTCCAGTTCTTCTCCGGGCGCAACGTGCCGGCCACGCGGTCGAACTCTTCCTGGTCGGTGATGGTCCACGCCGAGGCGGTGTAGCCGATGTTGCCGCGCTGGGCCACGCGGTAGCCGTTCATGGTGTTGGCCAGGTCGATGAAGGCATCAGTGGATTCGGTCGGGCTCCAGAACAGCGAGACGTGCGGCAGGAAGTTGCTCTTCGCGCGCAGCGTGCCGTTCACCGGCCGGTCCTTGGCATCACCCAGGCCGCCGCCGCTGGTGCGGAAGTCCACGGACTTGAAGCCGACGCCCAGCTTCAGCGTGTCGTTCAACACGATGTCGTCCTGCAGGTAGAACTGGCGCGAGCGTGTGATCCAGCTCGATGCGTTGTCGGTCTTGAACGCGGGGCCGTACACATCGAACGGACCGGTGGCCTTCAGCGGCGGGCCCTCGCCCAGCAGCGGCTGCTGGTACCACTCGGTCTTGGCCGCGGCCTTGCTCTTCTCCTGCCAGAAGCCTGCGGTGAAGGTATGCGCGCCGGTCTCGAACTGCAGGTTGAGCATGCCGCCCAGCCGATTCACGCGCGGCGTCTGCACCTGCTCGGAGAACGGTGCACCGTTGGGCGATGGCACGGTCGGGTCGGTGAGCGTGGCCTGGGTATGGCTGTTGGCGTTGTACAGCTGCACGTTGCCGCTCAGCGCCGGGCTGATCTGGAAGCGATGGTTGATCGAGGACACGCGGTCGCGGGTGGTCTGGCCGGTGTCGTACGGGATCAGTTCGGACAGCTCACCGCAGGTGTAGGCGCCACAGGATTTGTCTGCGTTTTCCGGCGAAGCCACGTACCACGCCCACGCATAATCTGGATAGAAGATGTCGGCCTTCCAGCCCAGCTTGCGGATCATGTCGAAGGAGATGTTGTTGTAGCCCCAGACCTTGGCCTTGCTGTCGGACAGGAACAAGGTGAAGTCACCCCAGGCCACGTCCTGCTGCAGCTTCAGATCGCCGCGCAGGAAGTTCTGGGTGCCCTCGCCCTGGTACTTGTCGGCCGACACCCGCTGCAGGTCGACCAGCACCTTCGGGCCGTGCTCGCCGAGCTGGCCGCTCTGCCCGGATACGGTGGTAACCAGCGTGCTGTTGCTGCCCACGCCCTGCTTGATGCGCAGGCTGGGCGTGTCCTGCAGCTCGCGCAGGCGGTATTCCAGGCTGCCGCCGTTGACGCTGCTGGAGAACACGCTGGCCGGCGCGCCACCGGGGCTGACCGTGATCGCGCCGATGCCATCGGGCACGCCCACATTCACCACGCTGGTGCCGGTGAGCGAGAGGAAGCCGTTGTCGTTCAGCGGCACGCCTTCGAAGGTGATGCCCATTTCATTCATGCGGAAGCCGCGCACGAACAGGCTGGTGGCCGAGATGTCCAGGCCCAGGCCGTCGGTGGCGGTGTAGCTGGCGCCGGGCACCTGCTTGAGCATGGCCAGGCCGTTGTTGCCGGTGACCATGGCGTCGAGGTCTTCGGCCTTGATGATGTAGCGGTTCGGGCCGACCACCTGGGTCGGCGCGACGGCGGCGCCACGCGGCGTGGCGATCACCTGCAGCGCGTTCAAGGTGGTGGGCGTGTCGTGCGCGGTGTCGTGGGTCTCGGCGGCATACACGGGTGCGGCGATGGCGGTGATGATGGCCAGGGCGAGGCGCGTCGTGGGTGGGGTGTTCATGGGCAGATCCAGGTGCAGGGAGAGAGCGGCGCAGGCGCACGCCCAGCGCGACGCAGCACCGGTGTCGGCGCCCTGGCTGGCGATGCGATTGCGTTGAGGGAGTGACGGCGCAGCGCGCGCCGGTCAGCAGACGAAAGCGATCATCTGCCGTGGAGTTCGGTGGGGTGATTTCGACGTGCGAAATTCTTGCATCGCACTGCCGCATCCGCCATTGCGCCGTGGTACAGCGGGAATGGCGGTGGGGATGGGTGGGTTATACGTGGGTATAGGCCGGCGCGTGCCGATTGCGTGTGCCAACCAAGATTGGCACCTACCAGGGCACGGGGACGTGCGGTTACTGCGGGACGAAACGCTCGATCGCGCGCGCGACGCCTTCGTCGGCGTTGCTGGTGGTTTCAAACCGCGCCACCGCCTTCACCGCATCGATGGCGTTGCCCATCGCCACGCTGGTGCCGGCGTACTGCAGCATGGTCAAGTCGTTTTCCTGGTCGCCGATGGCCATCACGTTGGCGCGGTCGATGCCGAGGTGCTCGGCCAGCTTCTGCAGGCTTGGCCCCTTGCCGGCGCGGTGGTCGAACACTTCCAGGAAGAACGGTGCGCTCTTCAGCACCGCGAAGCGCTCGGTCAGTTCGGCAGGCAGGCGCGCGATGGCGGCATCCAGCACGTCCGGCGCGTCGATCATCATCAGCTTGATGAAGGACATCGACGGGTCCATGTCCTGCACGCGGCGATACGACAGCGGCATCCGCGAAAGATGCGAGTCGGCCACGGTGTAATAGCTGATGTCCTGGTTGGGCGTGTACATGCGCCGGCTGTCCAGCGCCTGGAAGTGCACGCCCAGTTCGCGGGCCACCTGCTCGCAGAACAGGAAGTCGTCGAAGCTGAGCGGATACTCGACCACGGTTTCGCGCGTGCCGATGCGCTGCACCAGCCCACCATTGCAGGCGATGCAGTAGTCATCGTCGCCGTCGATGCCCAGTTCCTGCAGGAACGGCGCCAGGCCGGGAACCGGGCGGCCACTGGTCAGCACGATGTGCACGCCCAGCGCGCGCGCCTGCGCGATCGCCTGCCTGGCCCGGGCGGTGACCTGGTGGGCTGGATCCAGCAGGGTGCCATCCATGTCGATGGCGACCAGTTCGATGGTCGATTGCCTGCGGCCCATGTCCATTGCGTTCAACTCGTGCGGGGCACGCCAGTTTAACCCCTCATGCCCGGTTCACCTCTTTGCCGGCGTTGGCCGGGATACTGAAGGACCCTGTGCGTCCCCCACCGCAGGACGGCCCGCTGACCGCCCTTCCCTGGAGAACCTTGCGACGCATGACCTACCGTGCCCCCGAAACCAACGACAGCGCGCCGCTGGCCCAGCAGATCGAGCAGATGATCGACGAGCTGCCCGGCGACCAGGTCAGCGTCGGCACCCTGCTCAGCGCGCTGGGCGATGAGGGCCTGCTGCTGATCGTGATCCTGCTCTCGGCCATCTTCATCATCCCGGTGTCGATTCCGGGGCTGAGCACGGTGTTCGGTGCCTCGATCCTGCTGATCGGCCTGAGCCGCGTGCGCAACCGCCCGCTGTGGGTGCCGCAGAAGCTGGCACGTCGCGAGATCGCCACCGACAAGCTGAAGGCCAACCTCGGCCGTGCGCTGAAGTGGGTGCACCGCATGGAGCGGTTGTCGCGGCCGATGCGGCTGGCGGTGATGGTGCGCTCGAAGAAGATGATGCGGTTGAACAACCTGATGCTGGTGTTCGCAACCCTGCTGCTGATGGCGCCGGCCGGGCCGATTCCCTTCAGCAACACGCTGCCGGCGCTGGCGCTGATGTCCTTTGCGATCGGCTTCATCCAGCGCGATGGCGCGGCGGTGGCGGCGGGCTACGGCTTCGTGGTGGCCACGGTGGTGTATTTCGGTGTGCTGCTGGGCGGCGTGGGGTTTGCCGCTGAGTCGGTGTTCAGCGGGTTGCGCGCGGCGCCGTCGGAAGTGTAGCGCCGAGGCGATGCTCGGCTGATTCAGGCTTTTTGTAGAGTCGAGCCATGCTCGACTGCTCCTTGCAAAAGCAGTCGAGCATGGCTCGACTCTACAAAAGCCAGATCCACAGCGGTCGAGCATGGCTCGACGCTACACAGCTATTTCGCGGACACCCGCCACACCACATCACCCACGTCGTCGGCCACCAGCAACGCGCCCTCGGCATCCATCGCCATGCCCACCGGTGCGCCCATCAGCGTCTTCTCGTCCTTGGAAGTGAAGCCACTGACCACGGTCTGCGGCCGACCGGTCGGCTTGCCGTCCTTGAACGGCACGTACACCACTTCATAGCCGCTCAGCGGCGAGCGGTCCCAGCTGCCGTGCTCGCCGATGAAGGCTCCGCCGTGGTACTGCGCCGGCAGCGCCTGCCCGGTGTAGAACAGCAGCCCCAGCGGTGCCACGTGCGAGCCGATGGCGTAGTCCGGCACGATCGCCTTGGCCACCAGATCCGGGCGCTGCGGCTGCACGCGCTCATCCACGTGCTGGCCGTAGTAGCTGTAGGGCCAGCCGTAGAAGCCATCTTCCTTCACCGACGTGAGGTAATCAGGCACCAGGTCGGCACCGATCTCATCACGCTCGTTGGCCACCGCCCACAGTTTCCCGGTACTCGGCTCCCAGTCCAGCCCGGTCGGGTTGCGGATGCCCGAGGCATAGATGCGGCTGCCACGCGTTGCCACGTCCACTTCCAGCACCACGGCGCGGCGGTACTCGACCGCCAGGCCGTTCTCGGTGATGTTGCTGTTGGAGCCCACGCCCACGTACAGCTTGCTGCCATCGCGGCTGGCCAGCAGTTCCTTGGTCCAGTGGTGGTTGATGGTGCTGGGCAGGTCGGTGAACTCGCGGCCCTTGTCGGACATACGGGTTTCGCCCGGCACGTAGTGGTACTGCATGATGTTGCCGGTGTTGGCCACGTACAGCGTGTCACCGATCAGCTGGATGCCGAACGGCGAGTGCAGGCCCTCGATGTAGACGTGCTGGGTCCAGGTGGTGGTGCCGGGCGTACGCCGCAGCAGGGTGACCCGATTGCCGCCCTTGCCGGCCTTGCCCGAACGAGCCTTCACCTTGCCGGCGATCCACTGCTTGGGCGTGGTGACCGGCTCTTCGCCGGGGCCGTTGCCTTCCACCACCAGCACATCGCCATTGGGCAGGGTCAGCAGGCGCCGCGGGTGCATCAGGTTGGCGGCGATGCGCTCGATCTTCAGGCCGTCGGCCACCGTCGGTGACTGGCCTTCGGCCCAGCCCACGCCCTTGGGCACCTGCATCGGCGGCATCAGGAAGTTCTTCGGCGCCGGCAGCGGCGGCTTCGTGCCGGACTGGTCGGCGGGGTGGTACTCGGCCTTGCCTGCACAGGCCGACAGGGTGACGGCCAGTGCCAGGGCGGCCACGGCGGGCAGGATGTGCTTAGCCATGACGGCCTCCCTGCAGCACCGGCGGCTGCAATGACAGCAGGATCAGGCCCAGTGCGATCAGGGCCACGGTCAGCGCCGACAGGATCGTGCCCGGTACCGCAACGGCATAGGCATCACGGCTGTGCACGAAGGCGTTCCAGATCGCCAGCAGCACGGCCACCAGGTTGAGGAAGAAGTCGATGCGGTCGATGCGGGTGGCCGTGCCGTTGCGGCGCCAGACCGCGAACAGGTTGATCAGCCGCGGCACGATGGCGATCAGCAAGCCGAAGGTGATCAGCCAGGCCGCGGCCTTGCCCCACATCACCTCGGCGCTGTTGAGGTAGATCGCGTCGAAGATCAGGGCGCCGACGAAGAAGCCGAAAGGTATCGGGTTCAACAGGCTGAACAGCGTGGTGCCGAGGCCGCGATGGGCCTGGGCCAGGGGGTTGACCATCTGGGTGCTCCGGTACGGAAGGGTGCACGGGCCGTAGTAGCACAGGCGGATGTGAGGGCGCGCGATGACGCAGGTTCCAACCAGGGTTGGCATCTGCCGGATGCGGGCAGTAGATCCACGCCATGCGTGGATGCGAGTGCCAGCCAAGGTTGGCATCCCTCAGATGCGAGCCAACGCCGTCGTCATTACCCCACGGCATAAGTGTTTGTGACGCAATTGGCACATCCGCAGATTGCTTGTGTGAAGAGGTAGGGGGTTGTTCGTTGTGTCGCGTTTGGCTCGTTGCGATGGGGCAGTCCCGCCCCGCCGTCTGCCATGCCGATTCACAACAGAAGGATTCGTGTATGAAGCGACACACGCAACGCTCCGCGCCACCGCGCTCCGCGCGCCTGGCCCTTGCCACTGCCCTGGTGCTGGGCAGCCTGGTGGCCACCGCCCAGGCCCAGCAGGCCGATCCGCTGGCGGGACGGCAGTGGCACCTGCTCAACACCGGGCAGGCGGTGCTGGGCGATACCCTGCCGGTGGCCGGCAACGATCTCAACGTGGATGGCCTGTTCCGCAATGGCATCCGCGGCCAGGGCGTCACCATCGCCATCGTCGATGATGGCCTGCAGATCGCCCACCCGGACCTGGCGGCCAACGTAGCGGCAGTGGCGGGCAAGAACTTCGCCAACGGCTCCAACAATCCCACCCCGTCCAATCCCGACGTCGACAATCACGGCACGATGGTCGGCGGCATCGCCGGTGCGGTGGGCGCCAACAATCTGGGCGTGCGCGGCGTGGCCTCGGCGGCCACCCTCAAGGGCTTCAACTTCCTGGCGTCCAACGCGCAGGGCAATTCAACGTCCAACATCGAGTATTCCTGGTGGGACGGTGCCGAAGTGGCCGACGTGCAGGTGTTCAACAACAGCTGGGGCTCCATTCCCGGCAATCCGAACCTGCCGCCGGCCTACAGCCAGAACGAAATCGCCTCCTATGAGCAGGCGATGTCCGGCACCCGCGGCGGTCGCGGCGGCATCTATGTGAAAGCGGCCGGCAACAACCACGACAACGGCTATCGGCCGGACGGCAGCGATATCTGCTCGGCTGACACCAAGAACCGCAACACCGGCTGCGTTCCGGCCGGCCGTGACCCGCGCAACAACCTGTTCACTGTGATCACCGTGGGCGCGGTGCGTGCCGATGGTGTGCGCTCCTCGTACTCGTCCACCGGCTCGGCACTGTGGGTGTCCGGCTTCGGCGGCGAGAACGGCTGGCAGCGGCAGGTCGTGCCCGGGCAGCTGGCGATCCGCTACGATCCGGCCATCCTCACCACCGACGTCACCGGCTGCCTGCAGGGCAGCAACAAGAACTCCAGCCTGCGCAACACCCTGGACGGCGCGCAGTCCGCCATCGACCGCACCTGCAACTACACCGGCAAGATGAACGGCACCTCGGCCGCCACGCCGATGGTCTCGGGTGTCGCGGCGCTGGTGCTGGAAGCCAATCCGAACCTGTCCTACCGCGATGTGAAGTACATCCTGGCCACCACCGCCACCCGCAACGATCCGAACCGGGCAGCGGTGACGCTGGCTGACGGCCGCGTGCTGGTACCGGGCTGGACGGTGAACGCCGCTGGCCGCGCATACAGCAACTGGTACGGCTTCGGTGTAGTCAATGCCGCACGCGCGGTGCAAGTGGCGGAGAACTTCCAGTCGCTGGGCGCACTGGTCGACAGCGGCTGGCGCACCACTACGCGCACCGTGGCCATCGGCAACACGCCAACGGCTGCAGCACGCCTGACCTTCCAGGTGGCCAACGGTGCACGCAACATCGAGAGCGTGCAGCTGGGCTTCCGGGTCAACCACAGCAACACCCGCCAGCTGCAGTTCGTGCTGGTCTCGCCCAGTGGCACCCGCAGCGTGGTGCAGCCGGCGTTCACCGCGATCGGTTCGGGCACCGGCGGCGTGCAGCGCAACTTCACCAACTGGGACCTGCTGTCCAGCAATGCCTTCCTGGATGAGAACGCCACGGGCACCTGGACGCTGGAAGTGACCGACCTGGGGCAGGCCGCGAACGCTGCATCGCGTGGCAACCTCGAATCCTTCAAGATCCGCGTTCTGGGGCACTGATGATGAAGAAGACCATTCTGTTGAGCAGCCTCGCCCTTGCGGCGATGACCACCACTGCCTGGGCCCAGAGTTCCGGCCAGGCCCCTGCCACGAGGACCCTGTCGACCGTGGATGCACAGGCGTTGAAGGCGGCGGCTACCGGCCGTTCGTTCGATGTAGGCGGTTCGCGATTCCAGCTGGCACCGTCAGCAACCGTGCAGCCCGCCAGCGGCGGCCAGTTCAAGATCACTCCCGCGGCTGATGCCGGGGCGGCGGCCACCAGCACGCGCAGCAAGCGTTCCACCGATGCCAGCGGTGCCGGCGCCGCAGCGCGCGTGGATGCTGGCGCCAGCAAGTTCGCTGCCGCCGTCTCCAGCGACGGCGCACCGGTGGTGGCGACCTCGCGGGTCAAGGTGTTCTTCACCGACGCGGCCTCGGCGCAGCGCGCGGCCACCGCAACCGGTGGCACCGTGGTGAAGGTGTCCAAGGCCGCGGGCCGGGCGATCGTCGAGTACCCATCGGTGAACGCGGCACTGGATGCGACCACCAAGCTGTTGTCCACCGCCGGCATCCGTGCGGCCGAACCGGACGTGGTGCAGTGGGAAGAGACCAAGTAGGGCGTTGAGTGGTGCCCCCGGCCGGCTGGCTCTCCTGGCCGGCCGGGGGATCAGGGGTGTGCCAACCAAGGTTGGCACCCAGCCGCGTCAGCGAGCGGCGAGGGCGCCGTTGTGGGACAGGCTGCAGCTGGCCAGCGGGTCGCTGCCGGCCGCCGGGTGCGCGGGCTCGAGCAGCAGGCGCTGCACGTCGGAGAACAGCTTGTCCACCGGCATGCCATACGGGGCGAACAGCCGCAGCCGGCCCTGGCGATCGAACACGTAGCCACCGGCAATGTGGCTCATCGTGTAGGTCTGCGGGATCGGGCCGGGTTCCTTTTCATAGAACGCCTTGAAGTCGCTGGCCATTGCGGCCAGCTGCACTTCGTTGCCGACCAGCGCGATTGCCTTGGGGTCGAACGCTTCCACGTAGGTACGGGCGACCTCCGGCGTATCGCGTGCCGGATCGACGCTGACGAACACCACCTGCAGCTGGTCGGCATCCTTGCCCATCAGGTGCTTGACCTGGCTCAGCTCGATCATCGTGGTCGGGCACACATCCGGGCAGCTGGTGAAGCCGAAGAACAGGTAGGTCACCTGCCCCTGCAGATCCGCCGGGCCACGCACGGTGCCTTGGCTGTCGGGCATCGACCAGTGCTGGCCGAGCTCTTCGCAGGCGATGTCCTTCGCGTAGAAGTCCATGCGCGACTGCGCGCTGCAGCTGGCCAGCAGGCCGAGCAGCAGGCCTGCGGCCAGCCGCAGGCCACGATGGGGGAACGCAATGCCTTTCACGGTGCGCAGGCTCAGTTGATCATCATGTGGTAGTGCATGCTCCAGATGATCCAGACCGACAGTGCGACGACGATGAACAGGATCACCAGGGTGAACACGAAGCTGGCCAGGTTCCAGCCACCTTCGGACTTGCGGTCCATGTGCAGGAAGAAGACCAGCTGCACCAGGATCTGCGCCACCGCGAAGCCGACCAGCAGGAACAGCGTGAGCGGACGCGACAGCACCGGGTTCATCACCAGTGCGAACGGCACCACGGTCAGCAGCGCGCACAGCACGAAGCCGATCAGGTAGGACTTGGTGGAGCCATGCGCATTGCCGGCGCGCGAGGTTTCGACGTGGGCCATGTCAGAAGGCTCCGATCAGGTAGACGAAGGTGAAGACGCAGATCCACACCAGGTCCAGGAAGTGCCAGAACAGGCTCAGGCACGAGACACGGGTGATGTTGGTGGGGGTCAGGCCACGGCGGTAGACCTGGTGCATCACCACCGCCATCCAGATCAGGCCACTGGCCACGTGCAGGCCATGGGTGGCCACCAACGCGAAGAACGCTGACAGGTAGGCACTGGTGCTGGGGCCCGCGCCTTCGTGGATCAGGTGCGAGAACTCGTAGATCTCCATGCCGATGAACGAGGCGCCGAGCACGAAGGTCACGCCCAGCCAGCGCAGCACTGCCGAAGCGTCATGGCGGTGCATTGCCAGCACGGCCTGGCCGTAGGTGATGCTGGAGACCAGCAGCAGGAAGGTCTCGGCCATCACGAACGGCAGCGAGAACAGCTCCTTGCCGGTGGGGCCGCCGGCGTAGGCGGTGCTGAGCACCGCGTACGAGGCGAACAGCGAACCGAACAGCACCAGGTCGGACATGAGGTAGACCCACATGCCGAACACTTTCATGCCGCCCTGCTCGTGGCCATGGTCGTGTGCGTGGTGGTCCTGGTGCGCCTGCGTATCGCTGGCCAGCTCCGGGCGGGTCAACAGGTTCATGCGCGTACCTCCTTGAGCTTGGCCAGGTTGGCCGCTTCGGTGCGCGCCACCTCTTCGGAACTGACGTAGTAGTCCACGTCCTCGTCGTAGGACCGCACGATCAGGGTCACGATCATGGCGATGAAGCTGGCGGCGGCCATCCACCAGATGTGCCAGACCAGGGCGAAGCACAGCACCAGGATCCAGATGTTGAGGATCAGCGGCACGCCGGTGTTCTTCGGCATGTGGATCGGCGCGTACTTCTTCGGCGGCGGCGGCAGGCCGCGCTTCTTCGCTTCGTGGAAGGCGTCCAGCTCATCGGCCTTGGGCACCACGGCGAAGTTGTAGAACGGCGGCGGCGACGGCGTGGCCCATTCCAGCGTGCGTGCATTCCACGGGTCGCCGGTCAGGTCCAGGTTGCGCTTGCGGTCGCGCACGCTCACGTAGATCTGCACCAGCATCAGGATGATGCCGGCGAACACGAACAGCGCACCGATGAAGGCAGCAATCAGGTACGGCGTCCAGGCCGGGTTGTCGTACTGGTTCATGCGCCGGGTCATGCCCATGAAGCCGAGCATGTACAGCGGCATGAAGGCCAGGTAGAAGCCGATCACCCAGCAGGCGAACGACCACTTGCCCAGGCGCTCGTTGAGGGTGAAGCCGAACACCTTCGGGAACCAGTAGGCAAAGCCGGCCAGGTAGCCGAACAGCGCGCCGCCGATGATGGTGTTGTGGAAGTGCGCGACCAGGAACAGGCTGTTGTGCAGCAGGAAGTCCGCACCCGGAATGGCCAGCAGCACGCCGGTCATGCCACCGATGGTGAAGGTGACCAGGAAGGCGATGGTCCACAGCATCGGCACGCTGAACTCGACGCGGCCACCGTACATGGTGAACAGCCAGGTGAAGATCTTCACGCCGGTAGGAATGGCGATGATCATCGTCATGATGCCGAAGAAGGCATTGACGCTGGCACCGGAGCCCATGGTGAAGAAGTGGTGCAGCCAGACGATGAACGAGAGGATGCCGATCGCCAGCGTGGCGCCCACCATCGACTTGTAGCCGAACAGCTTCTTGCGCGCGAACGTGGCGGTGACTTCAGAGAAGATGCCGAACGCCGGCAGCACCAGGATGTACACCTCCGGATGGCCCCAGGCCCACACCAGGTTCACGTACATCATCGGGTTGCCACCCAACGTGTTGGTGTAGAAGTTGAAGTCCAGGTAGCGGTCCAGGGTGAGCGCGCCCAGCGCCACGGTGAGGATCGGGAAGGCGGCGATGATGATCACGCTGGTGACCAGCACCGTCCAGGTGAACACCGGCATCTTCATCAGGGTCATGCCCGGCGCACGCATGCGCAGGATGGTGATGAACAGGTTGACGCCGGTCAGCAATGTGCCGATGCCCGAAGCCTGCAACGCCCAGATGTAGTAATCGACACCCACCCCTGGACTGAACTCGATACCCGACAGCGGCGGATAGGCCACCCAGCCGGTCATGGCGAATTCGCCAACGCCCAGCGAGATCATCATCAGCGCGGCGCCGACCACGAAGATCCAGAAGCTGAAGGCGTTGAGGAACGGAAACGCCATGTCGCGCGCGCCGATCTGCAGCGGCACGATGATGTTCATCAGGCCGACCACGAACGGGGTGGCCACGAAGAAGATCATGATCACGCCGTGCGCGGTGAAGATCTGGTCGTAGTGTTCCGGTGGCAGGAAGCCGTCACTGCCCGGGCCGGCCGCGGCCAGCTGCGCGCGCATCATCAGCGCATCGGCAAAGCCACGCACCAGCATGACCAGCGCCACCACCACGTACATGATGCCGATCTTCTTGTGGTCCACGGTGGTGAACCAGTCACGCCACAGCGGGCCCCACAGCTTGAAGTACGTCACCGCGCCGAGCAGCGCGAGGCCACCCAGCACCATGGCCGCCAATGTGACCACCACGATCGGCTCGTGCAGCGGCACGGCCTCCCACGTCAATTTACCCAACATGTTCGTTACTCCTGGGAAACCTGGGCACCACCGGCAACGCCCGCCGGGGTGGCGGCAGCGGTGTTCTCACCCACGCCGATGAACTGGTCGATGACCTTCTTGAACAGCAGCGGCTCGACACTGGAGAAGTGCTGTACCGGTGCGTTCTTGGTTGGTGCGGCCAGCGCCTTGAACTGATTGAAATCCAGTGCCTGCGGCGCGCTGCGCACCTCGGCCACCCAGCGCTCGAAGTCTTCGTTGCTGCTGGCGGTGGCGATGAACTTCATGTTCGAGAAGCCATGCCCGCTGTAGTTGCCGGACATGCCGCGGAACTGGCCCGGCTCGTTGGCGATCAGGTGCAGCTGCGTGCGCATGCCGGCCATCGCATAGATCTGCCCACCCAGCTGCGGGATGAAGAAGGTGTTCATCGTCGAGTTGGAGGTGATGTTGAACGCCAGCGGGCGGTTGGCCGGGAAGTTGAGCTGGTTGACCGTGGCGATGCCCAGGTCCGGGTATACGAACACCCACTTCCAGTCGGTGGCGATCACGTCCACGTGCAGCGGTTCGCCAGCCACGTCCAGCGGCTTGTACGGGTCCAGTTCGTGGGTGGACTGCCAGACGATCACCGCCAATACCGCGATGATGACCAGCGGCACGCCCCAGACCACGATCTCCACCTTGGTGGAGTGCGACCAGTCCGGCGTGTATTTCGCCTTGGTGTTGCCGGCGCGGAAGCGCCACGCGAATACGAAGGTCAGCACGATGGCCGGTATCACCACGATCAGCATCAGGCCGATGCAGATCAGGATCAGGTCGCGCTGGGCGAGCCCGACCATGCCCTTCGAATCCAGCAGCACCCAGTCACAGCCCGACAGGCCGACGCAGGCCAGGGCGACCAGCGCCAGGCGGATGCGGTTCCAGCAGATATTCATTGGAGGTCAACCCTGTTGAAGAAGCGCACTTGACCGGCTCGCCTGCGCGCAGCGCCCGGGCGTGGAGCGGCTACACTGTGGGTACGAGGTCACCTACAAAAAGGCGATCCACTCCAATCAAGCCCATACAAGATACATGATTGTATGGACTTGTGCATCTGCACGTATGGAAAAATCTGACCGATGACGCCTCCTGCCGCCGGCCGCCGCCTGAAACACCCCAACCGCACCTGGGTTCGCCCCTTCCGCGAGGGCGCCGGCCCGCTGTACCTGCAGATTGCCCAGCAGGTGCGCGAGGCGGTGGACGACGGCGTGTTGCGCCCGGGCGACCGCCTGCCGCCGCAGCGCGACCTGGCCCAACAGGTGGGCGTGGACCTGACCACCGTCACCCGCGCCTTTGCCGAGCTGCGCCAGGCCGGCCTGCTCGATGCGCAGGGCGCCGGCGGCACCTTCATTGCACTGTCGGCCGGCAACCGCAGCACCTCGGTCGACCTGAGCATGAACATCCCGCCGCTGCTGGGCAGCGCGCCGTTTGCACAGGGCATGGAGGCGGGCTTCCAGCACGTGGGCCAGCAGCTGGGCCAGGGCGAGCTGATGAGTTACCACGTCGGTGCCGGCACCCGCGAGGACCGCGCCGCCGCCGTGCAGTGGCTGGCACCGATGCTGGGCACCGTGGGGGCCGACCAGGTGGTGATCTGCCCCGGTGCGCAGACCGCACTGTGCGCATTGATCCTGGCCCGTACCCAGCCGGGCGAGCTGATCGCCGCCGAGCAGCTGACCTACCCCGGCCTGCTGGCCGCCGCGCGCGTGCTGCAGCGGGGCGTGCTGCCAGTGGCGATGGATGCCGAAGGCATGCTGCCGGACGCGCTGGAAGAAGCCTGCCAGCTGCGCCGCCCGCGCCTGCTGTACCTGGTGCCGACCATCCAGAACCCGACCACGGCGACGATGTCGGCACAGCGCCGGCAGGCGCTGCTGGCGGTCGCGAAGCGCCACGATTTGACCGTGATCGAAGACGATCCCTACTGGTTGCTGGCCGGGGACGCCGCGCCGCCGCTGGCCGCCCATCGCGACGCCGGCTGCCCGGTCTACTACATCTCCACCCTGTCCAAGTGCCTGGCGCCGGGCCTGCGCACCGCCTATCTGGTGGTGCCGGCCGGCGAGCCGATGGAGCCGGTGCTGGACGCGCTGCGCGCGATCGCGCTGATGCCGACCCAGTCGATGGTGGCCGTGGCCTCGCAGTGGATCCGCAGCGGCCAGGCCCAGGACATGGTGCAGCGCTTCCAGCAGGAACTGCGCGAACGCCAGGCGATTGCCGCGCAGTACCTGCCGTCGCGTGCCCGTGCCCATCCGGCCGGCCTGCATGTCTGGTTGCCGCTGCCGCCACGGCTGGACCAGTACCGGCTGATCCAGGCCGCGCAGGAACAAGGCCTGGGCATCGCCAGCTCCGATGCCTTCAGCGTGGAGGAACCGCCACCGGGCAACGCGATCCGCCTGTCGTTGGGCGGCGCGGTCGACCAGGGCGCGCTGGCCGGGGCGCTGGCCAAGCTGAACGAGATCCTGTCCGAAGCCCCCGAAGCGCGGCACAGCGCCATCGTCTGAACCGTGCGCATGGCGCGCTATCCATACAAGATGATATTTTGTATGCAATGTATGGATGAAGGGACGAGCGTCGATGCGCGCCGAGAAACTGAAGTTCCACCTGGTGATGGCCGGGTGCGGTGGCTTTGTGGTGCTGATGCTGGCCGCGCTGGCCTGGGTCTGCCTGCAGCCGCAGACGCTGGATGTGCAGGCCGCCGAGCGCCACGCCATCGAGCAGTGCGTGCAGCGCAGCGAGGATCCGGCGCGTAGCGAGATCCAGCGCCGCGCGCAGGCCGACTCCTGCCGCGAGATGCGCAAGCAGTACGTGCACAAGTTTGGCGGAGACGCGTCCTGATGGGCGCAGCCGCGCCGCGCCGCCGCTGGCTGCTGCCGATGATGATCGCCCTCGCCTGCCTGTTCATGGCCGGCGTGGCGGCGGCGTTGTGGCAGTACTTCGGGTACAGCGCGCAATCCACCTTCACCGAACAGGCCATCGTCTTCGACGACTCGCAGCTGCGCCTGCCCGCCGATCTGGCCGGTGACACCGGCCGTATCCGCGTGGTGCATTTCTGGGACCCGGCGTGCGGCGTGTGCAACCGCGAAACCGGCGCACACCTGAGTTACCTGATCAGCATGTACCGCCGCGCCGGCATCGACTTCTATGCGATCCGCCGCCCGGGTACCCACGGCGAGCTGCCCGAGCCACTACGCAGCAAGGTGATCCACCTGCCGACCATCGATGGCATCGAACACATCCCGGCCAGCCCTGCGGTGGCGATCTGGGACCGGCAGGGCCACCTCGCGTATGCCGGCCCGTACAGCATCGGCATGGTCTGCAACTCGGCCAACAGCTTCGTCGAACCGCTGCTGGACAAACTGGTGCGCGGCGAAACCGTGCGCCCGAAAGGACTGCTTGCCGTGGGCTGTTACTGCCCCTGGCACGCCCCGCGCTGAGGACGCGCAATGACTTCACCGAGGCTGGCCGGCGCGACCGCCGTAAACAACAACGGCGGTCACCTGCCCGAACCGACCGATGGTTATGGACAGGCTCCCGCCGTTGGAAACAACGATACGCCCCGACATGCTCCGTACATGCCGCGACCGGATGTCGCAGCGCGCGAGTGGGTGCAGGACGTGCTCGCGCACAGCGGGCCGATCTACCTGCGCATCGTCAACTCACTGGAACGCTCGGTGCGTCGCGGCGGCCTTGCACCGGGACAACGGCTGCCTTCGCAGCGCGCGCTGGCGCTGCAGCTCGGCGTCGATCTGACCACGGTCACCCGTGCCTTCGATGAAGCACGCAAGCGTGGCCTGATCGAGGCGCGCGGTCCGCAGGGCAGTTTCATCGCACCGCCCAAGGCCGGCTTCGAGCAGGTGGTGGACCTGAGCATGAACGTGCCGCCGGTGCCCGATGCCGATGCACTGGCCGAGACGCTGCGCCGTGGCGCCGCCGCCGTACTTGCGCGCAGCAACGCGCCCAACCTGATGACCTACCACCTGGGCGGCGGCAACCCGACCGATCGCCATGCGGCGGCGCGCTGGCTGCGGCCGATGCTGGGCACCGTGGACGACGCCTGCCTGCTGCTGACCGAAGGCGCCCAGGTCGCGCTGGCGGCGATCCTGCTCAGCCAGAGCCGCGATGGCGATGCGATCCTGTGCGACACGCTGGTCTACCCGGGGTTGCTGCAGGCAGCGGCCGCGCTGGGCCGGCGCCTGCTGCCGGTGGACAGCGACGAACACGGCATGTGTCCCGAGGCGCTGGCCCGCCGGGCACGCGAAAGCGGCGCGCGGCTGGTCTATCTCAATCCCACCTGCCAGAACCCGAGTGCATTCACCCTGCCGCTGCAGCGGCGCGAAGCGTTGGCGCGCGTACTGGAACGCGAAGGCCTGCTGGCGATCGAAGACGATCCGTACTGGCACCTCGCCGAGGACGCGCCGACAGCGCTGGCAACCCTGGCGCCGCGCCACGTGTTCTACGTGGCCACGCTGTCGAAAGTGATCAGCCCAGGCTTGCGCACGGCCTTCGTGCAATGCCCGGATGCGGCGCATGCCGAGTCGATGACGGCCGCGCTGCGGGCGACCCGCTTGATGGGTCATCCGCTGGTGTCGGCGCTGGCCAGCCAGTTGCTGTTGGATGGCTCGGCGCAATCGTTGCTGGCGCAGGTACGCAGCGAGGCGCGCGAGCGTCTGCGCATGGCACGGTACCTGCTGGCACCGTCACTGCTGGTGCGCGCCGAGGGCCTGCATGCCTGGTGCCGGGTGCCGGCGCCGTGGACCGATGCCACCTTGGTACGCACCGCACAGCTGCAGGGGCTGGCGATTGCGCCGTCATCGGCATTCTGCCCGCCCGGGGTGCTGCATCAGAACGGCGTGCGGCTGTCACTGGGGCTGGCGGCGGACCGCCGGCAACTGGAAAGTGCGCTGCGGCGGATTGACCGGTTGTTGTTGTCGGATGCGTTGCCGGCGATCGAGCGGTAGGTGGGGAACATCCACGCCATGCGCCGACGGAATGTGCCAACCAAGGTTGGCACCCACCAAAGCAGGGTCAGGCCAGGGCGGAGAGCGCTTGCACCAATGCATCCATCTGCTCCGGCCGGGTGAACACTGACGGCGTCACCCGTACGCATGCACCGGAATCGAGGCCGTCGCGGTGCGTGGTGAACACCCGATGCTCATCCAGCAGGCGCTTCTGCAGCGCGATGTTGTCGGCCGTGCTGGTGCGCCCGCGCAGGCGGAAGCTGGCCAGCGCACTGGCCAGCCCCGGGTCCGGCGAGGACAGCACTTCGATATGTGCCATCTGCCGTGCCGGCGCCGTCCAGCGCTCGCGCAGGTAGCGCAGGCGCGCCTGCTTGTTGGCCGCACCGATGCGCTGGTGCAATGCGATCGCTTCCGGCAGTGCCAGGTAGGCAGCGAAGTTGACCGTGCCGGTGTGCACCCGGCTGCCCACGCGGCCATCGTCGGTCTCGCCCATGTACGGGTCCAGATCCGCCACGCGGCCCTTGCGCACGTACATCGCGCCGACGCCGACCGGCGCACCGATCCATTTGTGCAGGTTGATGCCGACGAAGTCGGCTTTCAGGTCCGGCACCGCGTAGTCAATCTGGCCGAAGCCGTGCGCCGCATCGACGATCACATCGATGCCCCGCGCCCGCGCACGCTCGGCGATTTCCGCCACCGGCAGCACCAGCCCGTGGCGATGACTGACCTGGGTCAGCAGCACCAGCTTCAGCCGCGGCAGGCCCGCGAACGCGGCCTCGTAGGCCTGCAGGATCTGCGCGTGGTCCGGCACCGCCGGCAGTACGATGCGCTCCACCTGCACGCCGCGGCGCTGCTGCAGCCAGCGCATCGCGCCGATCATGCTGTCGTAGTCGATGTCGGCGTACAGCACCTGCTCGCCGGGCTGCAGGCGGTTGTAGCCGCCGATCAGGGCCAGCATCGCCTCGGTGGCACCGCGGGTCAGCGCAATCTCATCGTCCGCCACGCCCAGCAGTTCGGCCACCTGCCGCTGCACCGCCATGTACTGCGCCGGGAACTCACGGCGGCCATACCACGCGTTGCCATGGTTCACCTCGGCTGTGTGGCGCTGGTAGCTGGCCAGCGTCTCGCGCCCCATCGCGCCCCAGTAGCCGTTCTCGAGGTGGTTCACCTCGTCGGTGATGTCGAAGTGGCTGGCCACCGCGGACCAGTAGGTTTCATCGTGGGCCAGCTTTTCCGGTGCCACGGTCTTCGCGGGTATCTGCATCGGGCCAGCGTAGCGCGCGGCCGCCTGCGCAGGCAGTGAAGGCAGTACAGCGGCGGCCGGCAGCAAGGTGCCGGCGCGCAGCAGGGAACGACGGGTGCGGTCCATCAGAAGCTCAACCGGTACTGTGCGTACAGGTTGGCACCATCGGTGTCGTACGGCGCGTTGCGCGAGTAGACCAGGCCACGGCTGGCCTGGAAGGTGGCCTCATCCGGATAGCGGTCGAACACGTTGTCGGCACCCACGCGCAGGCTGTGGTGTTCGTTGATGCGATAGCCCACGGCCAGGTCGAGGAAGCTCATCGCGCCGAAACGCTGGTAGATGTCGCCCGCTGCATTTCCGCTGGAGTCGGTCCAGGCGCCGTAGTAGCGCATGCGCGCCATCAGCGACCACGCGCCGATGTCCCAGCTGCCGGTCAGGCTGCCCTTGTGCTCGGGCAGGCGGTCTTCGAACAGCACGCGCTGGGTCTCGTTGGTGGCCACCGAGGTGCTGCCATTGTCCACGCGGGTGCGGTTGTAGTTGTAGGCCAGGGTCAGCGTCATGCGGCCCGCGCCGAGGTCGCGCAGGTAGTTGCCGACCACGTCCACGCCGGTGGTGGTGGTATCGAAGTCGTTGGTGAAGTAGTTCACCGAGGTATAGCCCAGCGGGTTGGGCGTGCCGGCCGGAATGGCGAAGCTGGCCGACTGGCTGAAGCGGTCGGTGAGCTTGATCTGATAGACATCCACCGAGCCGGACAGGCCCAGGTCGGTGCGCCAGGTCAGACCCAGCGACGCGGTACGCGATTCCTCCGGCTTGAGCGGCTTGGCACCGAGCAGCTGGGCCAGCGGATCATTCGGCGACAGGCGGCCGCTGGTGAAGATCTGCAGCGTGCGCGTGTCCAGGCCCTGCGTGGTGCTGGTGGTGTTGAGCTGCGCCGGCGTCGGTGCACGGAAGCCGGTGGACACGGTGCCGCGCAGGGCTACGTCCGGGGTGATCGCAAAGCGCGCCGAGAGCTTGCCGTCCAGCGTGCTGCCGAAGCTGGAGAAGTCTTCATAGCGGCTGGCCGCGCCGATGCTCCAGCGCTCGCCCAGCGGCACCTCCATATCCACATAGGCGGCCTTGCTGCGCTGGCTCCACTGCCCGGCCTGGCTGGCCGAGAAACCCGGTGCGCCGTTGGAATTGGCTTCCAGGCCAGCGGCCGCACCCGGGCCGACCGCATACGAAGCCGGATCACCGGCGCGCACCTGGTAGGTCTCCTGGCGGAACTCGCCACCGAAGGCGACGTTGATCGGCCTGGCGAGCGCGGCCACGTCCCACTCGTAGTTGAAGTCGGCGTTGGCGTTCTTCTCGGTCTGGGTCAGGCGGCCGAGATCGAACGCGGTCGGGCTGGCCGGGCCGAGCGAGGCGTTGATCGAGTTCTTCAGACTGTAGTCGATGGCGTTGCGACCGTACGAGGCGCTCACATCCCAACGCAGCTTCGGGGTGATCTCGCCGCGCAGGCCACCCACCAGCTGCAGGTCGTTCTGCGTGTTGCCGTACTGCGGGCTGAAGCCCACCGGGTAGATCGAACGCAGGTTCCAGCCGGGGAAGATCGTGGTCGTACGGTAGGCGCCGGTGGTGGTATCGGGGTTGCGCCAGTTGAAATCGCTGACGCCATCGCTGTGGCTGTACAGGCCGAAGGCATAGAGCTCCAGCGTGTCGCTGGCGTTGCCCTTCACGTTGAAGCCGACGCGGCGGCTTTCAAGGTCCGGCTGGCCCCAGCGCTGCACCGGGTTCGGCACCTCCAGGTCCGGATGTGCAGCCTGGAAGGCGATGGCATCCGGGCGCTGGCGGGTGCGCGAGGTGGCATCGGAATTGGACGATTCGGCGAACAGCACCAGGCTGCCGTAGTCACCCAGCGACCAGCCGGTGCGCGCACTGAAGTCACGCGAGGCACCGTCGCCCTGCGCATACTGCGAATAGCCGGCGGTGATCTCGGTGCCGGGGCCATCCTCGAGAATGATGTTGATGACGCCAGCGATGGCGTCCGAGCCGTACTGCGCCGACGCACCATCGCGCAGCACTTCGATGCGCTTGATCGCACTGGTCGGAATCTGCGCCAGATCGGCCGCCTGCGCACCGCGGTTTCCCAGCAACGCGCTGCGATGGAATCGGCGGCCGTTGACCAGCACCAGCGTCTGGTCTGGCGACAGGCCACGCAGGGTAGCCGGGCGCACGAACACCTGGCCGTCGGCCATCGGCAGGCGCTGCACCACGAACGACGGTACCAGCTGGGCCAGCACGTCCTTCAGGTCGGTGGATTCAACCGACTTGATGTCTTCCTTGGTGAACACATCCACCGGCGCCAGCGTTTCGAACTGGGTGCGGTTGGAGGCGCGGGTGCCGGTGACCAGCATCGCATCGAGCTGGGTGGGCGCCGCGCGGCTGCCCGCGGTGGCATCGACCGCATCGGCCTCCGCTGCGATCGCGCCTCCTGCGCTGGCCATGGAAAGGGCAAGGAGGATGGAACGCGAAAGCTTCGAACGATGCACGGCAGGGCTCCGGAAAGGCACGACAGGGCCAGCACCTGCGCAGGCACAACAGGGCTGGACAAGGCGCGCAGTCTCGGCGCGATGTGTGAAGGAGCCATGACGTCAGTACGACAGCTTGATGCCGCTGGAGCGCAAGAACTGCTAAACGCCGCGCCGCCCGATCCGCTACTGTGCCCGGCATCGGCTTCTGGGAACGGCGGGATGAGCGCGGCAGGCAAGGCATTGTGGTACATCGAAACCCACGCGGATTCACCACTGGCCCTGGCCGATATCGCAGCGGCGGCCGGGCTTTCGCCGTTCCACCTGTCACGCCTGTTCCAGGCCCGCACCGGCACCTCGGTGGTGCGCTACCTGCGGGGGCGGCGCCTGAGCGCCGCTGCGCAGCGACTGGCCGAGGGTGCGGGTGACATCCTGCCGGTGGCGCTGGCGGCAGGCTACACCACCCATGCCGCGTTCACCCGTGCCTTCTGCGAACAGTTCGGGCAGACGCCGGAGCGGGTACGCGAGAACGGCATCGCTGGATTGGCACTGGTGCAGGCGATCCGCGTGGACGATGCGCCAGCCGCCTGCACGGAAGCCCCGCGCCTGCTCGACACGCCCGCCTTCCAGGTCGCTGGCATCGGCATGCGCCACACCCGTGACAGCAGCGGTGCGATTCCCGGGCAGTGGGCGCAGCTCAACCGCGAATGGCCAGCGCCGGCGCCGATCAGCTTCGGCGTGTGCTGCAACAGCGATGACGACGGCGGCTTCGACTACATCGCGGCACTGCCGGCCAGCGCGCTGTCGACTGTGCCCGCACATTGGCAACGCGTGGCGGTACCGGCGCGTCGCTATCTGGTGGCCTGGCACGGCGGGCACATCTCCAGTATCCGCTCCACCTGGTTCTGGCTGCTGGACCACTACCTTCCCCACTCGGGTCTGTGCCTGGCCGATGCGCCGGACCTGGAACGCTACGACGCCCGCTTCGATGAGCACACCGGCCATGGTGGCGTGGAAATCTGGTTGCCGGTGGACGAACGCCCTCGCTGACATGGAGTTGAAGATGCGCATGAAGGCCACTGTGCTGGGAATGATCCTGATCGGCCTGGCGAGCGTCGCCGCCGCCCACGAAACCGGGTTGGCCGGCGAACGCCACGGCACCACGACGGTGGACAGCGCCGCGGTGCGCGATGTGCAGCACCGCGACGCGCTGCGCTACACGGTCTGGTATCCGGCACAGGCCGGCAGCCGCGAGACCGCGCTGACCATCGGCCCGCCCGATGCGCCCCTGTTCGACGTCGGACGTGCAGCGCTGGATGCACCGGTTGCGGGCACGCGCCTGCCAACCCTGCTGCTCTCGCATGGCAATGGCGGCAGCGCGCGCATGATGGGCTGGCTGGGCACGGCGTTGGCGCGCGCCGGGTATCTGGTGATCGCGGTCGATCATCCCGGCAACAACGGTGCCGATCCGATGACCCTGCCGGGCAGCGTGCTGAGCTGGTTGCGTGCCGATGATCTGCGCGCCGCGCTGGCGGCGGTACAGGCCGATCCGGTGCTCGGCGCACACGTCGATCACAGCCGCTTGGGCGTGGTCGGATTCTCGGCCGGTGGCTACACCGCGCTGCTGGCCGCCGGTGCACGACCCGACCTGCAGCGGTTGCTGGCGTTCTGCCGTGCACATCCGGATGACGGCGTCTGCCGGCCCCAGCAGGAGGCCGCCACGCACACCATGGAAGCGCGCCGGGCCGCCGCGGCCTCCCCTGCACTGGCCCCCTGGATCTCCCACTCTGACGACGCGCGCGCCCTTCCCGGCGTGCGCGCGGTGTTCCTGCTGGCACCCGCGATCGTGCAGGCGTTCGCGCCCGGGCAGCTGTCCTCGTTGCAGCTGCCGGTGTCGATCGTGCTGGGCGATGCTGACAAGGTTGCCCCGCCGACGAGCAATGGCGAAGCTGCACAGGCATTGATTCCGGGTGCGACGTTGCTGCGCCTGGCGGGTGTCGGCCACTACGATTTCCTGTCCACCTGTACGGCTGCCGGCGTGCAGCGGCTACCGGACCTGTGCACCGCTGCGGCGACAAGGGCGGGAACCCACCGGCGGACGGTGGATGCAGCGACGGGGTTCTTCGACGCTGCGCTGCGTGAGCCGCACGATAACGAACCGTTGCATCTACGGTGACGCGTGCGCAATCCCCGCAGGATTAAACTCGGCGCATGCGCTCCACGGAGGATCGATCATGCGCCTGCTCCACCTGACCCTGCCGGTGTCCGACGTGGCCACCGCCGCCGCGTACTTCCACGACGTGCTGCAGCAGCGCGTGGTCGGCAACCACGTGCACGTCGGCTGGAGCACGATCGAACTGCAGCCCGCCGCTGATCATCCGGTCGGCGGCGTGCACCTGGCCTTCAACGTGCCGGACAACCGCTTCGGCGAGGCGATGGCCTGGCTGCGCGAGCGCACCCCCTTGCAACGCAATCCAGCCGGACTGGACTACTTCGCGCTGGAAAGCAGCTGGCAATCGCAGTCGGTGTACTTCACCGGTCCCGATGGCCTGATCCTGGAACTGATCGGGCGCCGCCGCCTGCCGGACAGCACGCGCCAAGGTGCTTTCCACGGCGGCGAGCTGACCTGCCTCAGCGAAGTCGGCCTGCCCAGCCACGATGTCGACAGCGTGCGCGAGCAGGCCAGCCAGCGGTTCGGCCTGCAGCCGATCAGCCCGCCGTCGCCGCAGTTCGCACCGATGGGCGACGACGAGGGCCTGCTGATCGTGGTGGCCGCCGATCGCCGCTGGTTCCCCGAGCAGAAGGATCTGCCCAACGCGCAGGGCCTGCAGCTGCAGGTCGGCGATGTAGGCGGCGCGGGTGTTGCGGAAGACGCTTCGCTGGGGTGGCGGGTGCAGGCTGCCTGAACTACCAGCTGCCCGACGCGCCACCGCCGCCGCTGCGCCCGCCGCCACCGGACCAATCGCTGGAACTGCTCGAGGATGAACGTGACGACGCGCTGCTGGACGCGCTGCGAGAGCCACCGGATGAGCGCAGGCCGCCGCGTGCCCTGTCAGCCGGCAGCAGGGTGAAGATCCACACGAAGTACAGCACCAGCGTGCCCGCACTCCACCCGATCGTCGCCGCAAGGCGCGCCGCCGGCTCGGCCCGATCGATGGCCAGCAGTGCGAAGAGTGCGTAGCCGGCACTCAGCAGCAACAACACCGTGAACCTTACCGCGAAGCTGCTGCGATCCTTGTGCCAGCGCGCGCGGCCGGCCTGTACGATGAAAAACACCAGCATCGCGGCAATGCCTACGGCCAGGTCCAGCAACACGTGCAGGGCCAGGCTGGGCGGCAATTGGCCGCGCAGCAGCATCACCCCGAAAAACACCCCATTGGCCCCGAGCAGGCCCAGCAATGCAACGCGCAGCCCCCGGCTGCGGCGCCAGCACCAGCCGAGCAGGCTCGCCACCGGTACGCACAGCGCCAGCACGAAGCAGAGCGCCGCCATTGCCTGGCGGGGTGCCCACAGCGCCGCCGCCAGCACGCCGGCAGCGATCACCACAGTCACCAGCACCGGGCGGCCCCAGGCCGGTAACCGCTTCGGTCGTGTCTGCGGCGTGGCGGCCGCACGCGATGTTCCGCGCCGGCGCTGGCGATGCCTGCGCGCGAAGTCGTCCGGCGTCCTTGCCTCGGGCCGCGAGGGCGGCGACCGCCACAGCCCGGCGAGGAAGCCGGCCAGCAGCGCCAGGGCAACCACCGAATCGGCGCTGCGCCAGTCCGGCGGCAGCACGTTGCGTGCCGACGGGTCTTCCCAGCCCGGCAACGCCTCGCCATCAATCAGCGCGACCACGACCTTCGTTCCATCCAGCAGCCCCTGGTCGAGGTCACCCTCGCGGAAGCGCGGCACGATCGCCTTGTCGATGATGCGCGCGGCATAGGCATCGGGAATCGCACCCTCCAAGCCATAGCCGGTCTGGAGGCGCACGCGGCGGTCCTGCACGGCCACCAGCAGCAGCACGCCATCATCGACACCGGCGCGGCCCAGCTGCCATTGCTCGAACACCCGCTGTGCATAGGCTTCGATGCCCTCGTCGCCAACCCGGTCGACCACCAGCACCTGCAGCTGCGCGCCGGTGCGCGCCTGCAGCTGTAGCGCCTGCGTGCGCAGCGCGTTGCGGGTGTCCGCCGACAGCGCATGGGCGGTGTCCACCACCGGATCTTCCAGCGCCGGCACCGCCTCGGCGGCCATCGCCATCATCGGCAACAGGCACAGCAGCAACAGCCCTACCGTGGCCCAGGTGCGCCTGACCGCGCGCAGCCCGCTCATGCGCCCTGCCCCTGTTCGATCCGCGCATGCAATGCCCGCAGCTGTGCGGCCAACTGGTTGAACACCTGCAGATCGGCATCCACCAGGGCCGGCCAATCCGGCGCCTGCCCCAGCAGCTGTGCCATCTGCTCGTTCGGCGCGCGATCAAAGCCTTCGCCCAGCACGGCCAGATAGCGCTGGCCGAACCGCTCCGGGTCGCGCTGGTCCTGCACGTAGAGCTGCACGGCCAACAGCCCTGCATACAGGTAGTTCACCAGATAGTTCGGGTCGTCATACATCAGGCGCTTGCCGATCCAGCTGTTGCGCAGCTGCGGATAGTGCTCCGGATCCTGGCCGAAGCGCGCCAGCACCTGGCCGGTCAGCGCATCCAGGTCATCGGCGGTACCCAGCGTGTTGTCGGCCACGCCCCGGTAGATCGACTGTTCCAGCTGCGCCTCCTCGGACGCGGTGAACAGTTGCAGCAGCATGTCGTCCAGCAGCGACTTCAGGTAGTAGGCCTTGGCCCGCGGGTCCTGCGCCTGCTGGTACAGCTGGTCGCGGAAGCGCAGTTCGTTGTAGATGGCGAACGCCTCGGTCAGCCATGGGCTGCCATTGCGCTGCAGCGGCGACGCATGGCCACGCTGCATCCACTCGCCATGCAGCGCGTGACCGGCTTCGTGCGCGATCTCGACATCGCTCTCCAGCTCGCCGCTGCGCACGCCGACGAACAGCATTGCCGGTACGCCAGGTGCGCTTACCGGGAAGGCATCCAGGCTGCGGTCACCGCGCTCGGTGGCCAGGTCCATGCGCCGGTTGGCCGGATCGAGCAGCGCGCGCAGCTCGCCGACATATGCCGGGCCCAGGTGCTGCATGGCATCGGCGGCGGTGTCGCGCAGCTGCGGCAGCGTCAGCACCGGCGGCGCGTATCCGGCATCGGGCACCGTGGTATCCCAGAGCTGCGGCGCATCGATGCCCGAGCGCGCGGCGTGGCGCAGCAGCATCTGCTGGTAGGCGCGCCGATCGGCAGCGTGGCCTTCGATCGCCACCAGCGTGGCATCCACCGCCGCTGTATCCAGGCCCATGCGCTGGTAGCCACGCGCCGGGGCCGAGCCATCGCCCTGCATGCGTGCAGCGGCATCGTTCACCTGCACCAGCCCCAGCAGTACCGAGGCCATCGGCTCCCGGCGTGATTGAAGACCTTGCCAGTAGCCCTTCCAGCCGGCCTCGCGCAACGCGCGGTCCGGATGCCGGGCCAGGGCCTGCTTGTCGTGCCCGGTATCCCAGTGCCGTCCATCGCGCTCGATCTGCGGGTATTCGGCGCTGCGCAGGATCTGCCCGCGCAGGCGCGCGAAGCTGTCCAGCGCCGGATCAGCCAGGGCGCCCACCGCCTCGTCCAGCGCGGCATCGGCCGGGATGGCGGCTTCCTTCAGCGCACGCGCGCGCAGGAACGCATACGGTGCCGCCCACGCCGCGTCCATGGGCGCCTCGCGCAACGCGGCGCGGCCGGTACGGGCAATGCGGCTGCACAGCCCCATCACCTGGTCCAGCGCCTGTGCCGGCCGGTGGTCGCGCGCGTTGCGGGCGGCCTGCAGGTGCAGGTAGGCATGATGGCGCAGGCACTGTGCCTGCATGGCCTCGGCCTGCTGGAAACGTTGCGCGGGCGCAATGCCGGCCGCGTGCTGCAGGGCCTCCAGCTGCTTTTCCAGCGCATCACGCGCGCGCTGCTCGGCCGCGGCATCGGCGAAGTAGGCACGATCGTCGGCCTGCAGCGATTCCGCCCGGATACCGGTAAAGGGGGCCATCACCAGCACGACGGCCATGGCGGCGGTGATGGTGCGCATCCTGCGAGCCTGCATCGGCGTCTCCCTGCCTGGACCAGGCCTTGAGCCTAGCAGCCACTGCCGCCCCGCGCCTGTGCCGGATCAGGCGTCCTTCAGATCGACTCGTCCTCGCGCTTGACCAGCGTCCAGCATGGCGCCTGGGCGAAGGTGTAGGTCTGCTGGTCGCTGCTGTCCGGCATGCGGATCTGCACCTGGCGCTGCCCATCGGCCAGCGCAGTGACCTGCATCTCGCGCCCCTGCCCGGCCAGCGCGGCGGGATCAGGCATCACCGGCCACTCGACGTCGGCCAGTGCCAGGCGGCTTTCGACCTTGCGCGGTTCCGGCTCGGCCTCGGCATCGATGTAGCTGTCCAGCAGCGGATCGGCGGTGGCCTTTTCCTGCAGCGCGATCTCGTTGCCGAAGTGCTTCAGGAACGCATCGAACTGCGGATAAGGGCATTCAGCACTGGCCGGCGTCGACTGGACCGCTGCGGCCGTGGATGTCGGCGCGGGCGCGGCCGGTGCGGTTTCCGTGGGCGTTGGCGGCGGCTCGGGCGTGCAGGCAACCAGGGCCACGCCACAGGCCAACGTCAGCACTGCGGCAGAACGGTATCGACGCATGGGCTCATCCTGAATCCGGTTGGGTCGCCCCATGCTACCGCGCACCCTACACTTCCCGTATTCCGCCCGTCCGAGAATTCCATGCATCGCGTCCTGCTCCTGATCGGCCTGCTGCTACCTGCCCTGTGGCCGGCCGTGGCAATGGCCGTCGATGTCCGCGAAGGCGACCTGCTGTTCGTGACCGCCGGCCGCAGCGGCCTCAGCGCGGCCATCGACGATGCCACCGGCAAGCAGGGCGCGCCCAGCTTCGATCACGTCGCGCTGGTCGCTTCCGCACCGAAGGGCTGGGAGGTACTGCACGCCGACGAGAAGGGATCGCGCCGGCAGTCGCTGCCTGCGTTCCGCCAGGACGCGCGTGCCAAGCATCGGCAGATCGTGGTCTATCGACTGCGTGCGCCGCAGCAGGCGACCATCAAGGATGCGGTCGCCACCGCACGCACGATGCTCGGCAAGCCGTACAACACGTCATACGTGTTGAATGAGGACAGCTACTACTGCTCGGACTTCATCGAACGCGCCTTCCGCGCGCATCACGTGTTCGCGCTGCAGCCGATGAACTTCCGCAATCCGCAGACCGGGCAGATCGCCCAGCACTGGGTCGACCTGTACCACGGCATGGGCATGCAGGTTCCGCAGGACCAGCCCGGCACCAACCCCAACGACATGTCGGCCGCGCCGGTGCTGCAGCGTATCGGCGTGCTGGAATAAGCGAAGCCCCGCACGAGGCGGGGCTTCACCGGTCACGCCGCGTACCGCGCGTGGTCATTCTTCTTCGTCGTGGCCGCCCTGCTGCTGGTTGCGCTCTTTGCGCTGCTGATCCTGTTGCTGCTGTTGCTGCTGGTCACGACGGCCCTGCTGCTGATCCTGCTGGTTCTGCTGACCCGGCTGCTTCTGGTTCGGGTTCTGGTTCTGCTGTGCCATGTCCGTTCTCCGAAAGCCACGCGCGAAATGCGGTGGACGGGGCCATCGTCCGCAGCGATTGGTTAATCACGCGTGCGTGGGCGGCTACATCTGTGTGTACGCGCGTGAATGAACACGCCAAGGCCCTTGCAGCACAAGCCCATGAAGGATTCATGCGGGTTCGGCATGTGCTCATGCCAGCGTCGGGGCAACGCGCATTCATGGCTGCCTCGGCCGGAAACGCGCGCTGAACGTGGCGGGTGTGCCCTGCTGCAGGGACACCCGCGCTGGATTCAGGGCATCACCGGCGGCACATACGCCAGGGTCATGCCCAGCAGCCACAGCAGGCCCAGCACCAGCGGGATGTGCACCAGCAGCTGGATGAAGGTGAAGCCGACGATGTCGCGTGCTTTGAGTCCCAGCACACCCAGCAGCGGCAGCATCCAGAACGGGTTGATGAGGTTCGGCAGCGCTTCGGCGGCGTTGTAGACCTGTACCGCCCAGCCCAGGTGCGCCTTCAGTTCGTTGGCGGCCTGCATCACGTACGGCGCCTCGATGATCCACTTGCCACCGCCGGACGGCACGAAGAAGCCCAGCACTGCCGAGTAGACGCCCATCACCAGCGCGAAGGTATCGGTGCTGGCCACGTGCACGAACAGGCTCGACAACCGGTGCGCCAGCGTCTGCCCGTCACCGCCGGCAGCGTGGGTGAGGATCATGGCGATGCCGCCGTACAGCGGGAACTGGATCAGCACGCCGGTGGTGCTCGGTACCGCCTTGGCCACCGCATTGAGGAAACTGCGCGGCCGCCAGTGCAGCAGCAGGCCCAACGAGATGAACAGGAAGTTGTAGGTGTTGAGGTTGGCGATGGCGGTGACCACCGGCTTGTTGGCGAACTCGTTGAACAGCCAGCCGAACGCCAGCAGCGAGAGCAGCACGGTCAGCAGCGGGCTGTATTCGAGCCACTCGCCGGGACGCGTACGCTGCTGCAGCGGCTCCGGCTCGGCCTGCGCGGCACCAGGGAAATCCTCGGCGGTACGGGCGCTGCCGGCGGCCGGCGCGGTCAACCAGGCGATCAGCAGCGAGACCAGGATCAGTACCGCGGTCAGCGCGATCGACTGCCACAGGAAGATGGTTTCGGTGAACGGCAATACGCCGGTGATCTCCACCAGCCCCGGCGGCATGCTGGCAGGGTTGGCCTGCAGCTGCGCGGCCGACGAACTCAACCCCATCGCCCACACCGCACCCAGGCCCAGGTACGCCGAAGCGCCGGCCGCGCGGTAGTCCATGCGCAGCTCGGTACGGCGCGCCAGCGCCCGCACCAGCAGGCCGCCGAACACCAGTGAGAAACCCCAGCTGAGCAGCGAGGCCAGCATGCTGACCAGGCCCACGTACACCACCGCACCGCGGCCGGTGCGTGGCACCCGGGCGAGGAAGTCGATGAAGCGCGCGACCACCGGTGCAGTGGCCACGGCATAGCCACCGATGACCACGAAGGCCATCTGCATGGTGAAGGGAATCAGGCTCCAGAAGCCGTCACCGAAGGCGCTGGCGGTAGCCTGGGGGGTCGAGCCGAAGCCCATCGCGGCCAGCGCGACGATGACCACGCCCAGCACCGCGAACACATACGCATCGGGGAACCACTTTTCCGCCCAGGCGGCCGAGCGCAACGCAGCGCGCGCCATCCAGCCGTCCTGTACTGCTGCCTTCGAGGCCATCATCCACCCTCCCAGGTTCGATCGCTCGATTCTGGGCGGTGGGGTGCAGGCTGTCAGCCACCTATTGGTCGTAGGTGGCGGAGGCTGGTCGCGCCGGCCGCTGGCCGGCAACCTCGCGATCGCACACGTGCACAGCCGGCCAGCGGCCGGCGCTACCTCACCCCGGGGTCAGCGCAGGGCCAGATCGACTGCGATGCCGGCAAACAGCGCGGCACCGACCCAGTTGTTGTGCAGGAACGCCTTGAAGCACGGCCCGCGCTCGCGGTTGCGGCAGATCCAGAACTCGTACACCACCAGCACGGTGGCCACGGCCACGCCGGCCAGGTAGTAGCCGCCCAGCCCGCCGCGCACACCGACCAGCGCCATGGTGGCCAGGAACAGCGCATACAGCACGCCCTGGATGACCAGGTCGAGATCACCGAACAGGATTGCGGTGGAGTGCGAGCCCATCTTCAGGTCGTCCTCGCGGTCGACCATGGCGTACCAGGTGTCGTAGGCGGTGGACCACAGGATGTTGCCGGCGTACAGCAGCCAGCCCAGCATCGGCACCTCGCCCTGTACGGCAGCGAATGCCATCGGGATGCCCCAGCCGAACGACATGCCCAGGTAGACCTGCGGCAGATGGGTGTAGCGCTTCAGGTAGGGGTAGCTGGCGGCCAGGAACACGCCGATGAAGCTCAGGCCGATGGTCAACCCGTTCAGGGTCAGCACCAGCCCAAACGCCACCAGCATCAGCACCGCGAACAGGATGAGCGCAGCGCGGCCACTGATCGCGCCGGTGGCCAGCGGACGCGCCTTGGTGCGTTCCACATGCGGGTCGAGCCAGCGGTCGGCGTAGTCGTTGATGACGCAACCGGCCGAGCGGGTCAGCCACACGCCGGCGGTGAACACGAACAGGGTCCACAACGGCGGCAGGCCGCCGGCGGCCAACCACAACGCCCACCAGGTGGGCCACAGCAGCAGCAGCGTACCGATCGGGCGATCAGCGCGCATCAGACTCCAGTAATGCCGCCAACGCGGCGTCGCCGACGACTGCGGCGAAGTGAGGGGGGTATCAGCCATGCCGATAGGATACTCCTGCCCCTCCGGCAGGGCTTTGCCTGGCGGGGGGAGATTTGTTCGGCGAAACTGGATAGAATGCCCGTCCCGCACCGCTTCATGGCGCTGCGATGCCCGCCCCGGCACTGGTCGGCGGCGCGGCGGTTCTACAACGCGCCCGTAGCTCAGCCGGATAGAGTAGTGGCTTCCGAAGCCATTGGTCGGGGGTTCGAATCCCTCCGGGCGCGCCATCTTTACGTTTTTTGACAGATTTGACCCGTCTGCAAATGGCGAGGGCAAGTGACGGCGTGCCATCTGTCTCAGTGAATGAGACCTGCTTGGCACAAGATGAGGAGCCAAATTCGTTGTTCCTCCTACATTGGGTAGACTCAGCCCCATGGGAATCGCCCTGCCAGCTTCGGACGGCCTTGGCCTCGGCCTGTACTCATACGCCGATGCTGCGCGCTTCATTGGTGGCAAACCGTCCGAACTCAGGCGCTGGGTCAAGGGATACGAAAGCCGTTATCACGGTAATGTCCAGGCACACCCGCCACTGTGGTCGTCGCAGTGGGCGGGGTCGGACATTGATGGGATCGGCTTCCGCGACCTCATCGAACTCCGCTTCATACGTACGTTTGTTGCGTGTGGCGTACCACTTAATCTGATCCGACTGACCATTACCGAACTACGGGAGCGGCTGGGCAAGGACTATCCCTTCACCAGTACAACCTTCAAGACCGATGGTCGTCGCATCTTCATGGAACTTCTGGACGAGAGCGGCGATGGAGCGTTGGTTGACGTCGTGAAGAGACAGGACGTCATGCGCAAGGTCATCGCTCCCTCCTTGCGCGATGGAATCGAGTTGGGTATCGATGATCACGCAGAACGATGGTTCCCCATGAGGGGCTCAAGGGCGGTGGTGTTTGATCCGAAGCGAAGTTTCGGCCAGCCCATTCTCTCCGAGTCAGGCGTTCCCACGATTGCCATTGTTGAAGCGCTGCAAGCGGAAGGCGGCGACGAGCGGCGGGTCGCACGCCTGTATGATCTGCCTCTTGCTGCAGTCAGGAAAGCACTGCAGTTCGAAGGCCGAGAAACGCCTTGAAGGCGCAGATCGACGAGAATCTGCCGCCTGCGCTCGCCCGGGCCATCGACGCCATTGCGCGCAGTGATGATCACGAGGTTGTTCACGTAAGAGAGTTCGTGAAGCCCGGCACTACCGACCTCGAGTTGTTCGATGCCGCAATTCATCGCGGCATCCGCGTTCACGTCACTCAGGACCATCATCAGCGCAAACCTGCCGAACGTGAGGCTATCGCGCGGCTCGGTTTAACGGTTTTCGTACTGGCCAAGGGATGGAGCACGCTCAGCCACTATGATCGTGCAGCACGCCTGCTCGAGTGGTGGCCCAAAATGATGCAACAAGCGCATCTGGTTCAACCCGGCGCCATGTTCCGCGTGCCGCACGCGAGAGCATCTGGCGGACGACTGGCACAGATCAAGTCGACCCGCTAAGCCAAACAACAACGCCGGGCATGGCCCGGCGTTGCATTCAGCTCAGTCGAGCATGGCTCGACTCCACAAAGAGCAGATCAGTACTTGCCGTCGAACGCGAAGATCGGCTTGCGCTGCTTCCACGCGCCGGCGGTGAAGTCCGGGAACTCCAGCGTCTGGAAACTGTTGGCGATCGACTGCTCGCTCAGCGGCGTGATCGCACTCCAGGTCACCGCATCGTAGATGTCGATCGGCATCGGCGCCTTGGCCTTCAGCGCTTCCACGAAGGCATGGATGACGAACCAGTCCATGCCACCATGGCCGGCGCTGGCGGCGGTGTCCGCGTTCTGCTTCCACAGCGGGTGTTCGTACTCGTCCTGGTACTTCTTGAACTCTTCCCACTGGTGCGGCGGGCTGCGGCCTTCAATATGGATCGAGTGGTTCACATCCATCCACAGGCCCTTGGTGCCCTGCACGCGGAAGCCCATCGAGTACGGGCGCGGCAACGAGGTATCGTGCTGCAGCAGGATGGTCTCGCCGTTCTCGCAGGCAAGCGTGGTGGTCACGACATCGCCCAGCTTGAACTTGACCTTGGTGCTGGGATGGGTGGTGCCGCCACTCTTGGCCACGGTGTATTCGTGCAGGCCGCGCGCCTTGGTCGCGAACGCATTGATGTGGGTGAAGCGGTTGCCGCGGTTGATGCCGGTGTACATCGCGCATGGGCCGATGCCGTGGCTGGGGTACAGCTCGCCGTTGCGCTCGACCGAATGCTCGGTGCGCCAGCGCGCTTCGCTCCAGCCCTTGGGGCCGAATTCCACGCCGCTGTCGTAAGGCTGGTTCGGATCGCCGGAGTTGAACTTCACGCCGCGCAGGTCGTGCTGGTAGCCGGCCTGCAGATGCACCAGCTCGCCGAACAGGCCCTGGCGCACCATCTGCAGTGCGGCCATCACGTCGCGGCGGTAGCAGACGTTCTCCAGCAGCATGTACGGGGTGCCGGTGCCCAGCTGGGTCTTCAGCACGTCCCAGTGGTCCTGCAGGGTGATGCCGGCCACCACTTCGCAGCCCACGGCCACGCCGGCCTGCATCGCGGCAATCGCCATCGGTGCGTGGTATTCCCACGGCGTGGCGATGATCACGCCATCGATGCCCTTCTGTTCCAGCAGGCGCTTCCAGGCGTTGGTGTCACGGTCCTGGCCATAGGTCTTGGGCGCCGGCTTGCCGGCCTTGCTGACCATGTCCACGGCGCGGCCGAGCATGATCGGCTCGATGTCGCACAGCGCGACCACTTCGACATCGTCGCGGCGCACCAGTTCCTTCAGCAGCACCAGGCCACGCATGCCGGTACCGATCATGGCCAGGCGCACCTTGCGCCCGCGTGCCCATGCCGGGGTCTGCGGCAGCAGGCTGCTGGCGGCGACAGCGGCGCTGGCCGCGATGAATTCCCTACGCTTCATGGCAAACATCTCTCCTCTAGGCAGCGTGCCGGCCGCAGCCGGCACGCCAGGTCACGCAAACGAAATTACTTGAACCGGTAGCCGATGGTCACACTGTAACCACGACCGAAGATGGTCGCGTAGTCACTGGAGTCACCCAGGAAGCTGTTCGGGTCATAGAACGGCAGGCGGTTGAACAGGTTCTTGACGGTGAAGCTCAGGTTCCAGGCATCATCCGGGCGCCAGGTGACGCTCATGTTGGCGGTCCACCACGACGGTGCACCGTCACACTTGCTCTTCTGCAGTGCCAGGTAACCGCCGGTGCAGGTTTCCTTGTTGTTGCTCACTTCGTCGACCTGGTCGGTGGCCCACTTGGTGCCGCCCACATAGTTGACGAACATGCTGGTGGTGACCTGCTTGTAGGTCCAGTCGGCATTGAGCGTGGCACGCAGGCGCGGGTTGTTGTAGTAACCCACCACATCGCCGTAGTACCAGCCGTTCTCCGCATCCATGTAGAAGCGGTTGCGGTTGGCGATGGTGGCGGCCAGGCCGATGTTCAGGTTGCCCCAGTCACCCAGCGAGAAGCGGCTGCGCGCATCGATGTCGAAGCCGTCGATCAGCGTCTTGCCGCGGTTCTTGTACTGGCCGACCACGCTGGCCACGTTGCCCGCCGAATAGCCCGGCAGGTTCGCCGGGCAGCTCACGCCGCTGGCCGGATCGGCGCACATTGCCGCCAGCTGCGCCAGGTTGGCCCGGTCGCTGTCGGTGATCGGCGAACGCGACATCGAGATGATGTCTTCCATGCGGCGGTAGTCCGGCGCAACGATCTCGTTGTTGCGGTAGATGAACCAGTAGTCGGCCGACACCGACAGCCAGCTGGCCGGCTCGTAGACGAAGCCGAGGGTGGCGATCTTCGCCTTCTCCGGCTTCAGGTCCTTGTTCGGCTGGGTCATGCGCGCCACGGTACGGCTGCAATCGACGTTCAGCAGGGTCTTGCCGAGGTCGACATCCCCCGGCCGCTGCGACTTCAGCAGCAGGTTGGCGATGGCGTTGGTCTCGTTGCAGCGCAGCTCGTCGCGGAAGCCGCCCAGCTGTGCGAACACGCCGCCGTTGCCGGACTCGGCCAGGCTCGGTGCGCGGAAGCCGGTGGAGTAGGTACCACGCAGCATCAGCTGATCGAAGGCCTGGTACTTGAAGCCGATCTTCGGCGCGATGTTGGCGCTGAAGTTCGGGTACTTGTCCACGCGCACCGCCGCATCCAGCTCCAGCTTGTCGGTGATCGGCGCCACGGTCTCGGCGAACAGCGCATAGGTATTGCGCTTGCCGTCGAACCACGAGCCGCCCTGCTGGGTGATCAGGCCGTTGGCCGCATCGGCGTTGCCCGGGGTGTAGAAGGTTTCGCGGCTGGCGTTGAAGCCGAACGCTGCACGCATTTCGCCGGCCGGCAGCTGGAACAGCGGGCCTTCGATCTTGCCGTCCAGGGTATGCAGGCGCGTCCACGACTGGATGTCGAAGGTCGGGAAGGCTTCACGGATCAGTGCGGCGTTGGCTTCGCTGATCTCGCCGAACTTGTAGGCCGGATGATCGGAAATGATCACGCGGCCCGTGCCCGGATCGATCGTGTACGGGCCGAAAGCCTTCTCGAAGCCCTTGGTGTTGACGTTGATGGTCTGGTAGGTGGTGGAGTGGGTACCGGCGCTGGCGAACGCGGTCTCCCAGTTCCAGTCGCCCACGTTGCCACGCGCGCCGGCCAGCACGCGGTAGCTCTTGTCGGTGTTGCGCTGGCCGAAGTAGTTGGCGCCTGCATCCTGCAGCAGGTACTGCAGGCCGACCACGCCGCCCATCATCGCCTTCATTTCCGGGCTGGCGTGGTTGTACTCGTTGTTCGGGCCCAGGAACGGATACAGGAACTGATTGACGTTGTTGCCGGTGTTGCGCGAGAACCAGCTGGTCGGGTTGCCGGTGGTGGTGCCGTAGGTGCGCGGGGTGCCACCGTTGGCGCGCAGGTCGATGTCGGTGTACGTCGCCTCGGCGAAGATCTCGGTGCTTTCGCCCACCAGGAAGGTGCCGTTGAGGTAGGCGGTGTTGCGCTCGGACTTGGCGCCGGCATCGATCTCGTTGTTCATCCAGGTTTCCCAGACGCAACGCGGGCCGGCCGCTTCACTGGTCAGCACGTTCTTGCAGCCCGGTGCCGCCTCCTGCACGCGACGGCCGGTCACCGGATCAAACGCGAAGTAGCTGCCCGGGTTGAACTCGCCCGGCTTGCTGCCCACGCCCAGGCGCAGGTTGTTGAGGTAGTTCGGGTTGTTGACGTAGTACTGGTCCGGCCGCTTGTCGTAGAAGTCGCTCAGCGGAATCGCGTCGCGGCGGTACATGTTCACCGCGCCGTAGATGTTGAAGCGGTTCTCGGCCAGGTCGCCGAAGCCGGCGGTGATGCTGGCCTGGCGTTCGCCGTAGGAGTCGATGCGCGAGGAGGTGTCGTTGGTGAAGCTGACTTCGGCACCCTGGAAGTTGCGCTTGGTGATCACGTTGATCACGCCGGCCACCGCGTCAGTGCCGTACACCGCCGAGGCGCCGTCGGTCAGCACTTCCATACGCTCGATGGCCGCTGCCGGAATCGCATCGATGTTGACGAACTGGGTCTGGAAGCCGGCCGGTGCGCCGTAGTACGAAAGGCGACGACCGTTCAGCAGCACCAGCGTGCCCTGTGCACCCAGCCCGCGCAGGTTGGCCTGCGAAGCACCGTCGGAACCGGTGAACAGCGAACGCGCGTCCTGCTGTGCAGGGCGCGCGGCCGGCAGGTTGTCCAGCACCTGCAGCAGCGTGCGCGCACCCATGTTCTGGATGTCCTGCTTGCTGATCACCTGCACCGGCGATGCGGTTTCAACGTCGGTGCGGCGGATGTTGGAGCCGGTCACCTCGATGCGGGCCAGGTCGGTGGCCTTGTCCTTGCTCTCTTGTGCAACGGCAGGAACGGCGACCGAGAGCAGCACGCCGGCAATGGCCAGCGTCAGCGGAGCGATCGAGCGACAGGGGGGGCGGTGGTGGCGGGCGGGCAACATCGGGGTTCTCTCCTGGCAGGGGTGCGGCGCGAATGGTGGATCGGCGGGCAAAACGCTCCCGGGCCACGGCCAGCAGGGCCGTAGTCGGTATGGGCGGGGGGAGGAGCGGTGTTACGAGGCGGTCATGGGGCGACGATGCTGGCGGAGTCGCCCTCCTGGCCGATCAGCACGGCGTTGGCCCAGTTGGCACAGACCTGGGCGGGTTGGCTGCCCTGCGCACCCAGCGTGCGCAGGCTCAGGGTGGAAAGGCCACGGATGTCCAGCTCCGGCTTGACCACGCCGGGCGCCTTCACCAGGCCGCTGTCGTACAGCAGGCGGTTGTCGCCCCAGACCTGGAACTGCAGGCCACCGGCAGTGCGGCACGCGTCGTCGATGCCGAGGTCGGCGCGCAGCAGGTGCCAGCCGCCCTGCAGGCGCAGGTCGATGCGGCTGTTGGCGGCCACGCCCAGGCCACGACGGAACTGCAGGCCGTTCATGCGCATGCCGGCATCGCCACGGAACGACTGGTCGGCGCGCACCTGGCTGGCCAGCGCGGCCGGCACCGGCAGCTCGGAGAGATAGCGCTGCCGGGCCGGTCGCTCCGGTTCCTGGTGCTCGAGGATGTGGAAGGTGGACAGCGCGATCGGGCCGACGTCGCGCGGCTGCAGCGCATCGAAGGCGCGGGCACTGCCCTGCGCCGCGGTGACCATCGGGTCGGTGCTGCTGGCGCCGTCGCCCTCCGGGTTCTGCACGCTCAGCACGCGGAACCGCAGCAGGCGGCCGGCATGCGCCGGGAAGTCGATGCGCTGCACGCCTTCCTTCAGCTGCAGGCGGCCACGGGCGATCGGCTCGCCCCACTCGCCATTGCTGTCGCCCAGGTACACCTCGTAATCGCGCACCTGGCCGTGCTTCCAGTTTTTGTCGTTGCGCGGGGCGATATCGATGCCATCGATCATCCTGCGCTCGCCAAAGCCGATCACCCACTCGTGTGCACCGGTGCGCACCGCCTGGTTGCGCACGCTGCGGAACCAGGTGGCGGGATCGTCGTCGAAGGCGTTTTCCAGCGCATGGCCGGGCTCTTCGGCCGGGCGGTTGACCACCAGCAGGCTGTCGGCCGGCAGTTCGCGGCCGAGCACCGGCGCGGCGGGGTAGGCATCATCGGCGACGGCCGCGGCCACCGCGAAGTCCAGCTGCAGCTGCAGCGGTTGGCGGATGTCCTGCGCGGTTGTGCGCACATGCAGCGTTCCGCGGCGCTCCTGGGCGTCGAAGTACCAGCCTTCGGCCGCAGTGTTGAAGGCGGCGGCGTCAGCCAGCGCCGGCAGCGCGCGGCCGCCGGCCTGCACCGCACGCGGCGCCTGCCGGCTGAGTACGCGCAGGCCATAGCGACGCTGCACCAGCTGGCCGTTGTACTGGCCCTGCACCGCATCAATCTGCACCTGCACTGGGCCACTGCCCTGCGCCGGTGCCTGCACGCGGATCACCTGCGTGCTCGACTCGCCCTGCTGGTAACGGCGGGTGTTGCCATCGTCTTCGTACAGCGTGTACTGCGAATCACCCTGCGGGTACAGGTCGAACGTCACCTCATCCAGCGGCTTTTCACCGTCGAACAGCATCGACGGGTACATCGGCAGGATCGCACCGGCACGCACGAACACCGGCAGCGTGGCCAGGTCGACCTGGCGATCCAGCTGGCGTCCGTCGGCGGCGGCCTGCACGCGGCGGCCATCCCAGTAGTCAATCCAGCCGCCGGCCGGCAGGTGGATGTCGCGGCGCCAGCCACGACTGGCTGCCTGGCTGCGGTATACCGGCGCCACCAGCAGGTCGCGGCCGAGCAGGAACTGGTACTTGTAGGTCTCATCCTGCGCGTGCGGATCGCGCGGGTTGTCCCACATCAGGCCACGCACCGGCGGCGCGCCGGTCTGCGCGGCCTCGTGCACCAGCCCATACATGTACGGGGTCAGGCGCATCTTCAGCTTCAGGTAATCGCGGTTGATGCTGCGGTAGGGCTCGTCGTACCACCACGGGTGCTTGCGCGCGTTCGACGACCAGCCGCTCATGCCCATCAGCACCGGGGTGAACGCCTTCCACTGCAGGTCGCGGGTGAAGGTTTCGGCGCTGCCGCCGAAGATCGCATCAACGTCGCCGCTGGCGTAGGCCATGCCGGACAGGCCCGACCCGACCAGGGTCGGCACGTGCCAGCGGATGTAGTCCCAGCTGCTGCTCTGGTCGCCGGTCCAGGCCACTGCGTAGCGCTGGATGCCGGCCCAGCCCATCACCGTCCACAGGAACGGGCGCGAATCGGAGTTGTCGAGGATGCCGTTGAATGCCTGGCGGTTGGCGTCCATCGCGAACTGGTAGCCCTTGCCGGTCCAGGCCACGTCCAGCTTCTGCACGCGGCTGCCGGCCTTGCCCACTTCCCAGGCGATCTTGTCGACGCCGTTCTCGGTCCACAGGCCGGTGCGGAAGCCGTAGCCGGCCAGGCCCTTCACCGTTTCCGGCAGCTGCTTGTAACCGCAACCATACCCATCGTTGGGCAGGATCCAGCCACCGGGCATGTCGTGGGCGCGGTACTGCTTGGCCACGCTGTCGATCACGTCGGGGGTGGTGCCGGTCGGGCCGTCGCTCCAGCCTTCGGGCACAGTGCCGGGCTTCTTGCTGTTGTCGCCGTCGTTGTAGCAATCGGCGTCACCGTAGGACAGCGCCCAGCGCGCGACCATGTTCGGGCGGCCGGTCAGCTGGGTGTAGCGTTCGATCAGCTTCGGCAGGTCGGTGCCGACGAAGTAGTAAGCATCGAAACGATCTTCGCGATGCAGCAGCGTGGCCTGGTCGGGCTGGCGCAGGTCGTAGCTGCCATCGCTCCAGGTGTTGCGCAGCATGCCCCAGCCACGGCTGCTCAGCAGCATCGGTGCCGGGCTGGGGCGGTCGCCCTCTTCCCAGCCGCCGGAATAGGACACCTCCAGCTCGCGACCCTTGAACTGGTAGCGGCCGTTCTGCTGGCCACCACCGTAATAGCCTTCGTCGGCCTGCGAGGACAGCACCTGCACGCTCTGCGTGGCATCCAGGTCCAGCGGCTGCAGTTCCTGCCACAGCGCGGTGGGCTGGCCGTTGTCCAGGCGCTCCAGGCGCAGGCGCAACGGCTGCCGCTGCACATGCAGCACCAGTGCATCGGTACGCACGCGGATTTCCTGCGCGTCTTCTTCCAGCTGCGCCTTTACGTTCGCCTGCGGTTGCGGCAGTACGATCGGCGCGGCCTTGTCGCCCGCGCCGGTCAGCGTGCCATTGCGGCCGGCCTGCACGCGGATGATGTCGGTCGCCGGCAGTTCGATGCGGATGCGCGCGCCCTTGTCGGTCTGCAGGTCCCAGCCCTGCACGCCGTCGCGGCTGTCGCTGGCGGCCACCGAACGCAGGTTGCCGACCGGCTCTGCCCGGGCCGGCAGGGACGCCAGCATCAGCGCCGGCAACAGGGCCAGCAGCAGCGGCGAGCGACGAACGCAGTTTTCCACGCGGACTCCCAACCCGTTCACCGGGCGTTTCGAAAGCGGTTGGGCCGACTCTAGGGCAGCGATTCGAAAGATGTCAACAAATTGAAAGGAAAAAGGAAGATATATTCCTTTGAAACGAAAGTTGTTGCGTCGCAATACTTTGTGTAAGCGCTTGCAGACGCCTGTTAAGCATTGTGCGATACGGCATACTGCCTCTTCTTTCGTTTTCCCACACGTCCAGCTCGAGGCAAACCCGGCATCACATTTTCTTTCTTTTTACTTTCGGTATTTGACATTTCGAAAGAAAACACAGATGGTGCGCTGGCCCAACTGGAACCTCCGAATGGACGTCACCCTGCTTTCCGATGTGTCCGCCTGGCAGCGCCTGGGCGGAGCCGATACCGCTACCGAAATCGCCCAGCAGCCTGCGCTGTGGGAAGCCCTTGCGCAGGATCTGTCGCGTGCCCGTGATCGCCTGCAGGCCTTCCTCGGCGACAGCCTCAACGATCCCCACCAGCGCGTGCTGTTCACCGGCGCCGGCAGCTCCGGCTTCATTGCCGAGATGGTGGCCGACGCGATCAACGCGCAGTGGCCGGCCGAGGTGCGCGTGGTGCATACCACCAGCCTGCTGACCCACCCGGCGCTGTACCTGCAGCGCGACCGCCCGACCCTGCTGGTTTCGTTCGGCCGCAGCGGCTCAAGCCCGGAAAGCGTGGCAGCAGTGGACCGTGTGCGCAGCGACGTGGATGACGCGCGCTTCCTCGACATCACCTGCAATGCCGATGGAGAACTGGCCCGCCGCGGTGCCGGCCGTGCCGACACCTGCACCCTGCTGATGCCGTCGGCCAGCTGCGACCGCGCCTTCGCCATGACCAGCAGCCTGACCTGCATGCTGCTGGCCGCGCTGACCGTATTCGACCGCTCGCCGTGGGACGCGCGCATCGCGCGCCTGAAGCAGATCGCAGCACTGGCCCGCGAAGGCCAGGCGCAGTGGGATGCGCCGGTCGCCGCGCTGGCGCAGCGCCCGTTCAACCGCATCATCTACCTCGGCAGCGGCCCGCTGGAAGCGCTGGCCCGCGAGTGCGCGCTGAAGGTGCTGGAGCTGACCGCCGGCCGCGTGCTGGCACTGGCCAATACGCCGCTGGGTTTCCGCCACGGCCCGAAGTCGACGCTGGACGGCAACACGCTGGTGGTGGTGCTGCGCAGCGTGCAGCCGCTGGCGCGGCGCTACGAACAGGACCTGCTGGAAGAACTGCGCCGCGACGGCGTGGCCGGCGAGGTGCTGGCGATCGGCCCGCATTCGGATATCGGTGCCGAAGACGAATACACCCTCACCGTGCCGGCACTGGACGACCCGTGGCTGGCGCCGGTGTGGCTGGGCTTTGCGCAGCTGTTCGCGCTGCAACGCTCGGCCGCGTTGGGCCTGACCCCGGACAATCCGTTCCCGGACGGCACCGTCAACCGCGTCGTCAAGGGCGTCACCATCCACCATGGCTGAGCTGATTGCCCACGCCGGCTACGGCATCGACATCGGCGGCACCAAGATCGAGCTGGTGGCGTGCGATGCGGCGATGCAGGTCACCTGGCGCCGTCGCGTCAGCACGCCGCAGGGCGACTATGAGGGCTTCCTGCAGGCGATGCTGGGGCTGGTGGCCGATGCAGATGCTTCACTGGGCCGCAACGACGCCGCCATCGGCATCGCGCTGCCCGGCGTGCGTGATCGGCGCACGGGTCGCCAGCTCAGTGCGAACGTGCCGGCGCTGACCGGCCACAGCGTCGCCGCCGATCTGCAGGCCCGGCTGCAGCGCCCGCTGCACTTCGGCAACGACCTGCAGTGCTTTGCCCTTTCCGAAGCGCACGGCGGCGCCGCCGATGGCTACCCCAGCATGTTTGGCGCCATCCTCGGCACCGGTGCAGGCGGTGGTTTCTGCCTGCACGGCCGCCTGCTGTCCGGCTTCAACGGCCTGGCCGGCGAATGGGGCCACTGGAGCGTGCCCGGCCACCTGCTGCAGCGCCACGGCCTGCCGCTGATCGACTGCGCCTGCGGCCTGCAGGGCTGCGTCGAGCGTTACGTCTCCGGCAGTGGACTGGCGATGATCGAACGCCATCTGGACGGCAGTGCCGCCGACGCCAGCGCGGTGATCGCACTCGCCGAAGCCGGCGATACCCGCGCGCGCAAGGCGCTGGACATCCACCGCGACCTGCTCGGCCACAGCCTGGCCGCACTCGTGCTGGCGCTGGACCCGCATGTGATCGTGCTGGGCGGTGGCCTCTCGCAGTACGCGCCGCTGTACCAGCAGCTGCCAGCGGCCATCGCCGCCCATCTGTTCAACGGCGTGCAGGTACCGCCGATCGTGCCGCCCCGCTTCGGCGATGCCGGCGGCGCACGTGGTGCTGCCCTGCTCGCCTGCCACCCCTCGTTTTCCTGATGTCCGGAGCCTGACCATGTCCCCGTTGCAGACCCTGCTTGCCTCCCACCGCGCCGGTGCCAACGTCGGCCTGTACAGCGTCTGCTGCAGCAACGAGCAGGTGCTGCGCGCCGCCATGCATGTGGCGCTGGCGCACGGCACCGTGCTGCTGGTCGAGGCCACCTCCAACCAGGTCGACCAGTTCGGCGGCTACACCGGCATGACCCCGCCGCAGTACCGCGATTACGTCGGCACCCTGGCCGACGAGGAAGGCTTCCCGCGCGAGCGGCTGATCCTGGGCGGCGACCACCTCGGCCCGAATGCCTGGCAGAAGCGCCCGGCCGCCGAAGCGATGGCCCACGCCCGCGTGCTGATCGAGGCCTACGTCGCCGCCGGCTTCCACAAGATCCATCTGGACTGCAGCATGTCCTGCGCCGATGACCCGGTGCCGCTGCCCGATGCCATCGTCGCCGCACGCTCGGCCGAGCTGGCCGGGATCGCCGAGCGCACCGCCGCCGAGCATGGCCTGCCACCGCCGGTCTACGTGATCGGTACCGAAGTGCCGATTCCCGGTGGCGAAGCCTCGCTGGCCGAAGGCCTGCAGGTGACCACGCCCGCGGCCGCCGCGCAGACTCTGGCCATCCACCAGCAGGCGTTCGATACGCCGCAGCTGCGCGATGCCTGGCAGCGCGTGATCGCGATGGTGGTGCAGCCGGGCGTGGACTTCGACCACAGCAGCGTGCACGAGTACGATGCCGCCGCTGCTGGCACGCTGGCCGATTTCCTCGAACAGCAGCCGCGCATCGTGTTCGAAGCGCACTCCACCGACTACCAGCGCGAAAGCGGCCTGCACGCACTGGTGCGCGACCACTTCGCCATCCTCAAGGTCGGCCCGGCCGCCACCTTCGCCTATCGCGAAGCGCTGTTCGCGCTGGCTGCGATCGAAGCGGAGCTGCTGCCGGCTGCGCAATGCTCGCGCCTGCCGCAGGTGCTGGACGAGGTGATGGTGGCGCAGCCGAAGTACTGGCAGTCCTACTACCAGGGCGATGACGCCACACTGCGCCTGCTGCGCAGCTACTCCTTCAGCGACCGCTGCCGCTATTACTGGGGCGAGCCGGCACTGGTGCAGGCCGTGCAGACCTTGTTCGCCAACCTGGAACAGCACGCACCGCCGCTGGTGCTGCTCAGCCAGTACCTGCCGGAGCAGTACTGGGCCGTGCGCGAAGGCGCCCTGGCCAACACGCCCACCGCACTGGTGCAGCACCGCATCGGCCTGTGCCTGGGCGAATATGCCCGCGCCTGCAGTGCCAACCAGGCCGGCCACCGCAAGCAGAAAGAAAGTTCGGCCACCTCCGTTCTTGCGAACGGCTAATCTCTACCTTTCCTGACGACACCGAGAGATGGCCATGCGCAACACCCGCTCCCGCCGGCAACAGATCCTGCAGCTGCTGATCGAGCACGGCTCGGTGCAGGTAGCCGATCTGGTCGAGCGCTTCGGCGTGTCGGCGGTGACCATCCGGGCCGACCTGACCCACTTCGAGTCGCAGGGCCTGGCCAACCGCACCCACGGCGGCGCCACCCTGGTGCGCACGCCGCCGCAGGAACAGGACATCCACGAGAAGGATGCGCTGAACCTGCCGCTGAAGGAGTCGATCGGTGCGCGCGCCGCGCGCCTGGTGCAGCCGGGCGACAACATCATCATCGATTCCGGCTCGACCACGATGACCCTGGCCCGCCATCTGCGCACACAGCGCGACGTGACGGTGATGACCAACGGCCTGAACATCGCCTGGGAACTGGCCAATGCACCCGGCATCAACGTGCTGCTGACCGGCGGACTGCTGCGCCAGCAGTCGCTGTCGCTGCAGGGCAGCCAGGCCGAAGCCAGCCTCAACTCGTACAGCTTCGACACCCTGTTCCTGGGCGTGGATGGCCTGGACCTGCAGTTCGGCCTGACCACCCACGACGAAGCCGAAGCCCGCCTCAACCACCGCATGGTCGAGCGCGCGCGCCGCATCGTGGTGCTGACCGATGCCTCCAAGTTCGGCCGCGTCAGCCTGCACCGCATCGCCCTGCTGGACCAGATCCATACCATCATCACCGACGCCGGCATCGACGACGCCACCCGCGAGGGGCTGCAGCGACTGGGCATCGAGGTGATCATCGCCGAGCCCACCGCATGACCGACACCCGCTCCCTGCAGGGCCGCATCCTCACCCCACTGGGTTGGCGGCGTGGCCACGTCCATTTCGATTCGCACGTGCGCCAGCTGCAGGTGGACGACCACAGCGGCGCTGACGATCTGCAGCTGCCGGTGATCCTGCCCGGCTTCATCGACCTGCATGTGCATGGCGCAGCCGGCGTGGACCTGATGCAGGGCGGCGACGTGGCGCGCACCATTGCCCGCACCCATCTGCGCTTCGGCACCACCACGCTGCTGGCCACCACCATGACCGCCGGCCTGGACGAAATCGAGCATGCGCTGCAGGGTGTGGCCGCCACCATGGCGGCGCCCGATGCCGAGGCGGCCTGCATCGTCGGCGTGCACTTGGAAGGGCCGTTCATCAGCCCGCAACGGCTGGGCGCGCAGCCCAACCGAACGATCGAAGCGACGCTGGCCCTGGTGCAGCAGCTGCATGCACTCGCCCCGATCCGGGTGATGACGCTGGCGCCGGAGATCGGCGAGCACACCGCGTTGATTCCCGCGCTTGCAGCGATGGGTATCCGTGTGCAGCTTGGCCACAGCGCCGGCACCTACGAAGAAGGCGTGGCCGCACTGCAGGCCGGCGCCTCCGGCTTCACCCACCTGTTCAACGGCATGACCGGCGTCGATCACTATCGCCCGGGCATCGCCGCGGCCGCGCTGGCGCATGCGCAGTACGCCGAGATCATCCCCGACCTGCAGCACATCCACCCCGGCGTGATCCGGCTGGCCGCACGCGCGATCCCGCGCCTGTATGCGGTGACCGACGCCACCGCTGCCACCGGCATGCCCGATGGCGAATACGCACTGGGCGAGCAGCGCGTACACAAGTGCGGCGGCTGCGTGCGCCTGGCGACCGGTTCGCTGGCCGGCAGCGCGCTGACCATGGACCAGGCGCTGCGCAACCTGGTGCAGGTGGGCCTGGAGCTGGCTGATGCCTCGCAACGCGTTTCCACCTTCCCGGCCGACTACCTCGGCCTGGGCGATCGCGGCCGCATCGCGCCCGACGCCCGCGCCGACCTGGTGGTGCTGGACGCCGAGCTGCGCCTGCAGCAGGTAGTGGTCGGCGGGCACGTGGTCGATTTGAACGCTGCAAGCGCCTGACGTGCCGCCCGTCCTGACGCCTGGAACACCTGACGTACCGCCGCTCCTTGACGCCGGAAATGCCTGACGCACCGCCTTTGTAGAGTCGAGCTTGCTCGACTGCTCTGCCGCGCCCTGCGCGGTCAGTCGAGCAAGCTCGACTCTACGAAAGCAATCCGCACCGAAACGCCTCCTGGGAATACGCCGATGACCGCAAGCACCGCCCCGCGCTGGCCCGTACGCTACCTGCTCTTCATCGGCGGCCTCGGCGGCCTGCTGTACGGCATCGACATCGGCATCATCGCCGGCGCCCTGCCCTATCTTGAAGCCACAGCCAGCCACGCCTGGCAGCTCAGCAGCCAGCAACTCGGTTTCGTCGTGGCGGCGGTACTGCTGGGCAGTGTGCTGTCCTCGCTGTTTGCCGGCATGGTGGCCGACCTGATCGGACGCCGCGGCGCGATGCTGCTGGCGGGCCTGCTGTTCACCGCGTCGATTCCGATCATGGCGCTGGCCTCGGGCTACACGCCGTTGCTGCTCGGCCGACTGCTGCAGGGCATCAGTGGTGGCCTGATCGGCGTGGTGATTCCGCTGTACCTGGCCGAAGTGCTCAGCCCCGAACGACGCGGGCGCGGTGCGGCGATGTTCCAGCTGCTGCTGACCATCGGCCTGGTACTGGCGGCGCTGATCGGCCTGTACCACGCACATGCAGTCGACGCCGCCGCTGAAGCCGTGCGCTCACTGCCGGTCGCGCAGCAGGCGCAGGAACTGTTCACGGTGAAGGACCACGCCTGGCGCACCATCTTCTGGACCTGCCTGGCGCCGGGCCTGCTGTTCTGCGCCGGCATCTTCTGGCTGTCCGAGTCGCCGCGCTGGCTGGTGCGCCGCGGCCGCATCGATGATGCGCGCCGCAGCCTGCAGCGCGTACTGCCCGCTTCGGAGGTGGAGCCGACGCTTGCACAGATCCAGGCGCCGGAATCGAGCAGCCGCGACGGCAAGCGCGACCCGCTGCTCAGCCGCCGCTACGTGGTGCCGTTCCTGCTCGCCTGCGTGGTGCTGGCCTGCACCCAGGCCACCGGCATCAACTCGGTGCTGGCCTACGCGGTGAACATCCTCAACCAGGCCGGCCTGTCCGGCTCGGTAGCGAACAGCGCCGACGTGGCGATCAAGCTGCTCAATGCGGTGATGACCGTGGTCGCGCTGCTGCTGGTCGATCGCAAGGGCCGCAAGTTCCTGCTGATGCTCGGCAGCGGCGGTATCTGCGTGGCCCTGCTGGCCGCCGCGACCCTGTTCTTCCAGGCCGAGCGCGGCCGCGCAGACGTGCAATCGCAGCTGCAGGCCGCGGTCAGCGGCGATGGCCTGCAGCTGGTGCTGGATGAAGCGCAGTGGCAGCGTCTGGGCGTGGGCATCGACAGCGAAGGCCGGCCACTGCAGCTGACCGTGTCGTACGCCTACGGCAATTTCACCAATGTGCGCGCCCTGCGCAGCGACAGCCTGACCGATCGCGAGCTGCGCATCGAGCGTGCCGGCACCGTGCAGCCGGACAGCGTGATCGGCGCGTTCTTCCGCAAACTGCACCTGAACCCGTTCGCCGACCCGGCCAAGGCCGCGCAGGCACCGTTGCGCATCGAGCAGGCCCGCATCGGCCCGGTGCCGCCGCCGGCACACGGCTGGGCCGTGGCCGCCTGCATCCTGGTATTCGTCGCGTTCTTCGCAGTCGGCCCCGGCGTCTGCGTGTGGCTGGCGCTGTCCGAACTGATGCCCAACCGCATCCGTTCCAACGGCATGAGCATCGCGCTGCTGATCAACCAGTTCGTGTCCACTACCATCGCCGCGATCTTCCTGCCCACGGTGGGCCACTACGGCTACGCCAGCATGTTCGTGTTCTGGGCGGCGTGCACCTTCGTGTTCTTCCTGGTGGCCGCGCTATGGCTGCCCGAGACCAAGGGCAAGTCGCTGGAGGAGATCGAAGCACGGTTTGCCGGCAAGCGGGGCTGATCGCGGCGTCGCGATTGCACAGCCCGTCTTCCGTAATCCTGTCGTGAACAGCCCGATCCGGGGCCGACAAGCGTGATGCATCCCGCAGGAATGGCGTAGCTCGCGGCAGCCGGCGGCGTCCTGCCCCAACAGTTCTCCCACTACAAAGGGAGATTCTGCATGGGCATGGATGCCGCTGGTGTCGCACTGGTCCGGGCAATCACGCTCGACGCCCGGCAACCACGCCTGTTGCGCCTGCAGGGGCTGCATGAAACGTGGGTCGTCGAACGCTTCGAAGGCACCGAGTCGGTGTGCGGCGACAACCGCCTGCAGATCGACTGCCTGGCCACCGACGCCTTCCTGGAACTGGAATCCTGGCTGGAGCAGCCGCTGACCCTGCAGCTGCGCCAGGCCGACGG